>JBEKTJ010000010.1:0-61695 GCA_049516155.1 Bryobacteraceae bacterium | reverse complement strand
CAGTTGGGTGGCCGGGACGACGCCAAGCCATGGAGCACCATCGTCGGGATCGTCGGCGACGTGCGCCAATCCGGCCTGGACACTCCCTCCAACATCGCGGCTTACATCCCGCAGGCGCAAGACCTCTCATTCGGCTATTCGCTGGTGGCGCGCATGGAGACCTACCTGGCATCCTCATTGGCGTAGCGCCGATTCACCTTGGCGCTGCTGGCGCTCTTCAGCGGACTGGCGCTGGCTCTTGCCGCGGTGGGAATTTACGGAGTGGTTTCCTGCGCGGTCACGTCACGCACGCGGGAGATGGGCATCCGCATGAAGCGCTGGGCGCGGAGCGGCGTGATGTGCTGGCGATGGTGTTGCGGCAAGCCGCGCTACTGGCTGCGGCGGGACTTGCGGCAGGCCTGGCGGCATCGCTGGCGCTGACTCGTTTCCTATCGAGTCTGCTCTTCGAGGTGCGTACCACGGATCTTGCAACCCTGGCCGCGATTGCCGCGCTGCTCATAGCGGTGGCGCTGGGCGCGAGCTATCTGCCGGCCCGCCGCGCCGCCAGCGTGGATCCGACCGTAGCCTTGCGTTACGAATAAGCAGCCCAATTCAAGGGCTGGTATCATGAGTGGTTCCAATGGCCCGCCAACGCGCCTACCTCCTGATCACGCTCTTCGCGCTCCTGCTGGTGCTGTTCCCGTTCCTCTTCTGGTACATGACTTGGTTCGGCCGCAAGCTGTCCGACGATCAGATCGGCGAGTACCTGGCCGACCGTGCCAAACCGCGGCATGCCCAGCACGCGCTGGTGCAACTCGGAGAGCGCATGGCCCGGCGCGATCCGGCTGCCGCGCGTTGGTATCCGCAAGTAGTCGAGTTGTCCTCCAGCCCCCTGATCGAGCTGCGTCAAACCTCCGCCTGGATTATGGGCCAGGATCACACCTATGCGCCCTTCCATGCAGCGCTGCTGAAACTGATCGGCGATCCGCAACCCATGGTGCGCCGCAATGCCGCGCTGGCGATTTCGAACTTTGGCGATCCGGCCGCGCGGCCTGAACTGCTGGCCATGCTACGGCCGTATACTATTGCTTCTCCCGCCGGAGGTGCGGTCCAATACCGGCTCAAACTGGGCGAATACGTCAATCCGGGCACGCTCGTGGCGCATGTGGGCGACGTCGAAGTGCGCTCTCCCTTGCCCGGCGAAGTGCGCGACTTCGGCCGCCGCGCAGGCGGCACGGTGGCGGCGGGAGATCCGCTGGTCGAGATTTCCGCGGACAAAGAGCACGCTTGGGAGGCTCTGCGGGCGCTATATACGGTGGGCACTAAGGACGACCTGGAAGATATCCAGCGCTATGTTCGGGGCGTTCCCGGCATGCCCGAGAAGGTGCAGGAGCAGGCGCTGCTGACGGTGCGCGAGATTCAAAATCGCGGAATGTAAGGCGGCCAGTCTGGCCGCAGCCGCCGATTCGCGGTCAAGAAATTTCGTTTCACTATATGAAAGGAGAATCACGATGGCCGGCAGCCAGACGGCAGTACATCAACCGAAAATCGTGTCGCAAGCTGAGTGGCTTGCGGCGCGCAAGGATCACTTAGCCAAAGAGAAGGAGTTTACCCGGCTGCGCGACGAGCTAAGCCGGCAACGCCGCGAATTGCCCTGGGAGAAGGTGGAGAAGGCATATGTCTTCGACGGGCCGAACGGCAAAGAGACGCTCGCCGGCTTGTTCGAGACACGCAGCCAGTTGATCGTGTACCACTTCATGCTGGGTCCCGGGTGGAAGGAGGGCTGCCAGAGTTGCTCGTTCCTGGCCGATCACTTCGATGGCGCGGCAGTACACCTGGCCAATCGCGATGTCACACTGGCGGTCGTTTCACGCGCGCCCCTGGCGCAGATCGAAACGTTCAAGCTGCGCATGGGCTGGCGATTCAAATGGGTATCGTCGTTCGGAAGCGATTTCAACTACGACTATCATGTGTCGTTCACCAAGGACGAAATCGCCACGGGGCAAGTGAATTATAACTACAGCATGAGCAGGTTCCCAAGCGAGGAGGCGCCGGGCGCGAGCGTTTTCCATAAAGATGGGAACCGCGATATCTTTCACACCTACTCCACTTATGGGCGCGGGCTGGATATCCTGCTAGGCACTTATAACTTCCTGGATATAGCGCCCAAAGGCCGGGACGAAGACGGTTTGGCATTTTCGATGTCGTGGGTTCGCCACCACGATCGGTATGCCGACGGATATTTCGTCGATCCGGCACAGCCTTACTCGCACCCGGAAATCTCGGATGATGCGTGCTGTTCGGGGAAGAGCCATTCGTGACAAATGGGCTGCTTAGGGGGCCAGTACGATCGGAGCCTGCCAAAACGCCGCCTTTTGCCCGCTAGGATTGAGCACGGTCACCTGGCAGTCGTACTTGCCGGGCGGCAGATCGGTGAGCGCGATACTGAACTCGATGGGCATCGTCTTTAGCCGGTTAGCCGCGCCGCTTTGCACCTCGATCGGCTGGGTTTCGAACGCTTTCTTCTGCCCGGCATAAAAGCTCACAAACGCGACCAGCGGCTGCACGCTGGCCGCGTCCTGTTCGTACGCCTGAAGATAGACGTACATTTCGCGGGTCTTGCTGAAGACTCGTGTCACACTGGGGATCAGCTTCTGGCCATCGCGGACCAAAGGGTTGGCAGTCTCGCTCCGGTCCTTGCCCTTGACCGCGTTATACAAAGCATCCTTCAAGTCCACGCGCTGGCTGCTCAACACCACGGAGCTGATGGGGATGCGCTTTTCTTCCTTGTTCAGGTTCGGAACGAGGAAGGTAGTTTGGTACGTCCCGATGCGGCCCGTTTCCGCGTCCCGCGCCAGGAACTTGATGGTGTATTTTCCGGGCAGTATGGTGAAGCCGGCGTCGTACTCGATGGGGCGCTTCACTAACTCGGCGGCCGTGGCATCGCTCAGCCTGATGTCCACCTTATCGCGCACGTTGGTGACGGTGGTCCCGTAGTTGTCCTTGATTTCGCCGACGAAATCGATGAGTGTCCGTTCGGCGCCGCCACGTTTGGCCAGCGCCAGTTCCCGGCCCGGAATCTTGACCACGATGGGCACGAAGTATTCGGCGCGGTTCAACTGGAAGTAATCCACCTCCAAGGCGATGGTGAGTTCCGTAATCGGGTCGGGCAGCATCAGGGCATCTTCGAGCTGACGCTCTTTATCGGCAGCCGTGAACTTGCCGAAGACCTTGCCGGCGAAGTAACCTTGGCGGTAATCCAAGTTTGCCGTCAGAGTCTCGTTTAGGGCGATTTTAATGCGGCGGAACTTGCCATCCTGAGCCGTATTGGTAGTGTAGTATCCGATGATGTAGTAACTCGAAATGGATTGCTCCGCCTGCACGATTCCCTTGGCCAAGTCGTTATAGTCGAGCAGCGCCTTGCCGCCGGTGTCGGAGGCCAGCGCATAGAGTGTATCTTGCGATTGCTGCAGGTTCGTGGTCACTGCCAGGGCCGCCGCGCCGGAATACATGCCGGCGTTGCCGGGCGATCCCATGGTGGCATCGCCTAAAGGGGCGTGCGCCACCAGACCGCGCGCGTCGATGGGCCAGAATGACACGCCTGCGCGGATGGCGGCATTAATAGTGGCATGCAGTTGCGCCTGGTTGTTCAAGCCATTCAGCCGCAGGCCGCTGGCGAAGTAAATGAGGGACTTCTTCTCGTTGAGCTGGCCTAACATGTTAGCGGCGGTTTGCAGAGCGGACAACTGGCGGTCGGTATTGAAGATGTTGAACTCGCTATCGTCCTGGCCGAAGGCGGCGCCGGTATCGGGCGAGCTGGCGTCGTCGGTGGAGTAATCCATGCCTTGGCCTTCCCCGACGATCATGGTTTGGACGACGCTCAGAAGGCGGTCATGATCTCCAGTGAAGTCTTGCAATACATCCACCGCGCCACCGGTGTAGCGCAGGATGGCCAACAGGTCCGCGGGGGCCATCTGGGTCCTGATGAATTTCTCCGCCGCGGCGAGCGCTCGGATTTGATCTCCGGGAGGCATGGCGCTCATGTCGAAGTAGAGCGCCAGCAGCCGCCTGTCTTTGTAACGGGAGTTGCCCGGCGCTTCGCGTGAAATTTGTGTGCGCCCAAGCTTGTCGTAGATATGAATATGTTCAGGCTCAGACCCCGCGGACGCGGCGCCGGGGGTTTGCGGCAAGTTTTGGTGTTCGAAGAAACGAATTTCTTGGGGGACGCCGTTCTCGGTAATCGTGAAATCCTTGGCAGTCAGGCCTTCGATAGGGCTGCCTTTCTTGTCTGTTACGGTTACGGATTCCACCACTAACCGCGTGTTAGCGGTAAATGTGACTGTGCCGCCTCCTCCGGATGGCGTGTTCTGGCCGATTTGCTGCGCATGGACAGTCACTATCGCCAACAGCAAGTAAATTGGAGGGCGGCCAATCCATGTTGCAGGCAGTGCCGCAGCTGCCTTTATAGGCGGCCAGAGCCGGCTGAAAGCCAGCTGCGGGCAGGATTGCCCGCCATCCGACTTGTATAGAGTCCCGTCGCGCATGTGTTAGAACCTCAAGCGTAGCGTCGTTTGCATACTGCGCATGGCATTGGCCGCGGCGGGCAATCCGAATTGCGTGCTGTTTTGGACGATATCCCACGCAGTATAAGTGACATGGTTCAGCGCATTTGTGGAATCCACGCGCAAGTCGAGATTGAGCCGGTCGCTCACCCGGAAAGTGCGGCCGAGCGAAGCGTTCAGAGTGAATTGCGCCGGTCCGGTGATGGAATCGCGTCCGGCATTGCCCCACTGGCCCGGCAGGGGAGCGATGTAAGACGCGGGACTCAGGGAGGGGCCGCCGGTGTAGTCCGGCCGGATGGTGCCCGTGAATCCCGTTCCCAGTACGGGCGCCAGATAGATAGGGGTTTCAGGCAGACCGCTGCCGGCGGTGATCGTACTGGCGAAGTTCCATTCCTTGAAGAGCGCCCCCTTCCAACCAGTTAGGAGCGTTCCTCCGCCGGTCCCCATGCCGGTGGTGTACTGCATTTGCAGGCTGAGCAAGTGCCGCTGATCGAAAGTCGATAGGCCGCGTTCGGCGCTTAGGTCAAGCCAGTTCTGGGCGATCGCCAGACTTGACGGGCCGGTTACGCCGGACCCAGATGTTCCGGAGGAAGCGGGGCTGGGCATATTCTGCCCGACCGCGCTGGTGCCCTGACCTCCCAGCGCTGCATCGTCGTCGATGGATTTTGAGTAAGTGTACTGTAAGATGCCAGTGAAGCCGTTGTGCAATCGGCGCCGCAGTTGAATCTGACCGGCTTCGCGCGTGGAATTGCCATTGGAAGTCATGTAAGCGAATCCGGCCGGGCAGGCGGGACACGGATCCACCGCGTCGATCGGATAAGTATTGGGCAGGAATTCCTGCGGTCCGCGCGTGCCTTTGATGCCGAGATACGTGGCGGTCATTTGCAGCGACCCGGGCAGATCGCGCTGTACTGAGAGCTGCCAATTCTGCGCATATCCCGGATGGAAATTCGGATCGATGCCGAAGGTGTTGCTGGTAATGGATGGCGAAGCGACAAAGCCATTCGCCAGCGTCAGCGGATCGGCGGCGCTGTCTTGCACGCTTAGGGTTTTCGACAGAGGCGGTTGCTGTGCCATCTGCACCGCGATGGTCTGATAGACGGAAGTGTCGTAGTAGATTCCATATCCCCCCCGAACCACCATCGACGACCCGGAAATTGGACGCCAGGCGAGGCCCACGCGCGGTTCGAAACCGCGCTTATCGGGACGCACCAACGAACTGGGGTAGCGCTCGCTGGTTAGCGGACCGACCGGGTCGCTGGCCACTACAGGCGCTACCGCCGCAGAGCCCGGAGTTACGTCCAAATTCACCAAACGGCCATACAACTCGGTAATGGGAGCGCCATATTCCCACCGCACGCCCGCGTTCAACGTAAGTTCCGGACTGATCCGCCAATCGTCATTGACGAATGCGTCGTACACGGATTGCCGGAAATACTTGTCGGCGTTGCCGAAGGCGATGGAGCTAGTGTCCGGAATGCCCAACAGGAAGTCGGCGAAATCGGAGCCTGGGGCGCCTCCCGTGGCATCACCGGTGAAGGTGAAAGCCCCGCGTGGATTCTGCTGCGATAGGTAATTGAATTCCTGCCGGCGGAAATCGGATCCAAACATAATATTGTGAGAGCCGCGAATCCATTGCAGGGAATCCGACAACCCGCTGGTCTGATTGCGATCGAACGAGCTCTGCGCATCGGACAGACCCGCGACGCCGCTCGCGAACGTGAGACTCGGCGGACCCCAGTTCATGGGGTTCTGATCGTTGCCCGATATCCCCGCTGCCCCCGAGACATTTTCACGGTCTTCGAAATAGGGTGTGACGTGGGTAGCCAACCGGCTGAATTGATATCCCAGATTCAGGAACCATCCCCGATTCAGGCGGTGCGACCAATTGACGCTGGTGTCGATCCCCAGCAGGTCGGTGGTATCCAGGAAACCGAACAGATTCGGCGTGTCCGAGCGCGTGCTCTGAAACGCGAAGCGGCCGTAGATCTGATCCTTTGGACCGAGTGTCTTATTGAAGCGCGACTGTAGCGCATCCTGATGCGCGGCACTAAGAATGGGGATCTGGTAGTTATAACCCGCATTGCCGGTGAAGTTCGGAAGCGGATAGAAACTCAGCAAGGATTGCGCCTGAGTGCTGATCCGATTCTGTGGAATCTGGTTGCCGGGGAATGGCGCCCCGGTGGTGGGATCGAGAATCGGGCTGGTGAATGCGCCGTTGCGTTCCGCTAAGTCCGGCATGAGGCCGGGTAGCGTGGAGGCGTTTCTGTTGCGGGTCCACTGATACGCCGCGAAGATATACGGGGGCCGTTTGAAAAGATGGCCGATTTGCAGCGGACCGCCCAAGAAGGCCATGCCGGTCAGACGGTTATAGGCTAGCTTCGGCGTGTTCTGGCCAGTCAGGGAAAACTGCTGCGCATCCAGCGCCGAGTTATCGAAAGTTAGTCCGATGCCGCCGTTATATAGCCCTTTCCCGCCGTTGCGATTATTGCCGAAGGCGGCCAGTTGCGCAAAGGGAGAGGCCGCGCCATTCTGGGAGCTGCCGTTGATGAGAAAGCCATCGGCGGCGCGCTGGCTCAGGTCTTCCGCGGATGGGTCTCGCGCGGGAGGGGCGGCGGCCGGCTGCGGGGGTGGGGGCGCCTGCGGTGGTGCGGAGACGGCGGCGGCTTGGACGTGCGTCTTGATGCGATCCAGCGGCAGGAGCTTCAATTCCCATTTCGCCGCTGGCGAGCGAACGGCGGTGCTCTTGACGGTCTCAAAGCCCATCATTTCGATTTCAATCGTCCAGCTTCCGTCCGTTAACTCGGGAAAGGAATAGAGACCTTCGAGATCGGTGATGGCCGCGAATTTCTTGTCGCCCAGTGTCGCCGTAACCGTTGCGCCTGGAACTGGCAGTCCGCCGAAGGTCACCTGTCCGCGATACTCGGCACCCGGCAGTATGGAGGCCGCCAGAAAGGCAAGGGCGGCGATAAATCGCATCCTTATCATCGGATGACGTAGATCTCCAAATCCCGCGACAGCTCGCCGTGCGCATCTACTGTCACTAATTGTGCGCCTGTGGCATCCATAGTCTCCGTATCGGGCGCAAGATACTCAAACGTGGCGAGTATCCTATACGCTCCGGGCGCCAGACCGTCAAAGCGGTACTGACCGCGCATATCGGTGACAGCAGTGCGCAACTCGGCGATGCGCGTGCGTGTGGCCGGATTATAAGCTTCCAGGTAAACGGGCACACCCGAAATCGGGTCGTCAGAGCTTTTCACGATGCCGCGTATGTCACTGGGCCCGGAAGAGAGGAAGAAGCGTCCGCCGCGGCCCGGCGATAGGACTTCTTCCCAGCCATCCGCACGCCCATATGCGGCCGGAGACAGACCCGACCCCGAGAAGCCGGAGACGTAAAACCCGGCAGGCGGCAGTAACATTACTTCCCATCGGCCGGGTGGGATGGTCGCCGCGCCGCTCAACAGGACCAGATCGGACACGGGGCCTTCTGCCGCGAGGTCTCTGCGCCTGATCCGAATTTCGCCGGAAGAGTTGGCGGGCGCGCCTGAAACCGTCAGTGCGGAAGGCGGCCGCAGCAGCAGAGAAACGCCCATATCCCGTCCCAGCGAGATCCGTTCATAAGCGCCCTCGACCTTTTCGCCGGGGTCTGGGTTGGCGGGCACTTGGGCGAAGAGTTCGTAGTCGCCCGGCGGGAGACCCGCGAACCGGTACGTTGGGGCTTCGACCGTCTTGCGGCCCATCTCGGATACCAACGTGAGTTTGACGTCCGCGCCCGGCGGAACCGTAGCCACGCTGGCAGACAGGCTGTACAACCGCCCCGGCAGAGGGCGAACATCCACATCGTTAGCTTCCTGATCCGGCTGCAAATCTACAGTGTGCGCCTGTTCCAGCGTCTCGGTTTCTTTTGAGAAAGTGGGTAAGTACGAGGCAGCGTCGTATTGCATGCCGGTGGTACGCACCACGTAGGCGCCGGGGGCCAGGCCGTGCAGTCGATAGACGCCGCGCTCGTCGGTGGTGGCTTTGGCGATCAGCTCGGGCGCCTTGCTGTCGCGGTAGGCGGCAACATCGTGGCCCGGCAAGCCTTCGTCGTTCTCGTCCACCACCGTGCCGCCGATCGCGCAGTAGCGGAACAAGCGGATATTGAGGAATACGGGGGCGGCATCTTCGAGTGTCACTGGCGCGCCCGCCGAGTTCCAGCGCTTCTGCCCGTACTCGGCCGGCATGAAGTTATTGCGCGATGCCTTCACAACGTACACGCCGTCCGCAAGTAAGTCGAATACGAAGGCGCCATGGGAATCGGCGCGTTTAGTTTGCACGCCCCCAGGCGTGCCCGCGATGGGTTGCAAGATGACTTCCGCGCGGGCTAGGACCTTGCCTGTAAAGTTCTCGACCACCACGCCGCGAATCACGCCGGCGTGCAAAACCTCTGCCGCCGCGGCCAGGAGGCAGACGCGCGCCAGATGCATGCTTCCATGTGTTCGCATTCCGTGCTTGCCCCTAGCTTCCTAAGACGCGTGCAAAGGTTGAAATGTGCAGGCCAAATCGACTTAGTTTTCGGACGGCCTGTCGATGTGGTCGATCACAAGCGTATCGACTGGGCCTTTTTGCGATTCGAGTTTCAGCCCGAGTTGTTCCTGCAAGGCCGCGAAGATCGACGGACCGGACGCATCCGGCGGTGGCGCGGCGTCTCTCGGCGGACCACCGGGACCGCCTCCCGGTCCGCCAAACATCTGACCCTGGCCCTCATCGGGCGTCCACTTCAGCGTAAAATCATACTTCCCGCTCAGTCCCGTTTTATTCGCTACCAGCAGGCCGAGTTGGCGCGAAAGCACTTCGGCGAACATATCCAAACCCACGGCGTTCAAACTGAGATCCCCCCGCCCATTCATCCGGATGCTGCCTCTCGGTTGTGGTCCGTCCGGCTTCATAGGCATGGGTGGAGGCGCGTCGTCCGGTGCGGCGGGCGATTCGTGCAATTTGGGGCCGTTCTTCGCGACCACCAGGGCGTATATCGGCAGTTCCTTGGTCTCGTGATGCAGTGCCAGCTTGAAGCGGTCCGCAAGCATCGCTTGAAGCATCAGCATCTGTTTGGCACGCCGCTCCTCGGGGCCGGCTTTCTTGTCCTGATCCTCAGCCGAATCCTCCGCTTTGGCCTCGATATCGTAGTGCTCCGTATCGAGCCAGCTTGGCGCTCCTGAGATCTGAGAGTCTTTGACGTGGTAGGCCTCTTCCAGGAGAAATTTCACCGTGATGTTGTTGGCCGTGAACCGCCCGCCCGGAGCCATGCGAAGCATCACGCCGCCACCGCCGGTTTTATTAGGTTTGATCGATACCACTTCGAACGCGGGCGGGGGCGTGCCGGTTGCCGCCGGCGATTGCGCCGGAGTCTGCCTGACGCTTATCAAGGCGAACGCGACGAGCGAGGTTGCGAATTGGCGTGTCATGATTCGAGTGATCCTCTCATGTCTAATTTTCTGTGGGTCTCTCTGCGTGGTCGATCACCAGCGTGTCCACCGGACCTTTTTGCGATTCGAGCTTTAGCCCGAGCTGCTCTTGCAAGGCCGTGAAAATCGTTGGACCGTTCGCATCGGACGGCGGCGCGACGTCTCCAGGCGTCCCGCCAGGCATTTGACCTCGGCCCTGATCGGGCGTCCATTTCAGCGTGAAATCATAGTCTCCCTTCAGCCCAGTCTTATTCAGGACCGGCCGGCCGGTTTGGTGCGCGAGCAGATCTGCAAACCTGTCGAGGCTTTGGGCGATGACGCTCAGTTCCCCACTCCCATTCATTCGAAAGCTATGGCGGGCTTGGGGTCCATCCGGGCCCACCATCACGGCGGCGGGATTGGGGGGCGCCAGGTCGTCCGGTGTGACGGGCGACTCGCGCAACTTAGGACCGTTTTTCGCAACGACCAACGCGTATACCGGCAATTCTCTCGTTTCGTAGTGCAACACGAGCTTGAATCGATCCGCAAGCAAGGACTGAACCATCAGCCCCAGTTGCCGCCCCTCTTCATCGCGGACGAGTATTGGCTGGCCATCGGCCGAAGGGTCGTCCCGTTTGGCCTCAATATCGTAGTGTTCGGATTCGATCCAACCCGATGCGCCCGAGATCTGAAAATCGTTCAGGTGGTACGCGTATGCCAGCAGGAATTTCAGCGTGGCATTGTAAGTAATGAACCTTCCATGGTCCGCGACTAGCCTAAGAAGGTTTGTGCCACTTTGGTTCGGCTTGATCGATGCAACATCGAATGAGGGCAGCGGCGTACTGAATGCCGCAGGCGATTGCGCGCGGACTTGTGGGGCGTTCATAAGACCGAACACGATCGGGCCGGCAAACGCTGCGATTCCGGCAGCAGCCAACAGCAGTTTCCTCCCGAAGCTGAGCTTGTTTGCCGCCCGTTGCGTCATGATCCGGACAACCCTTTTCTTAAGATCGGAGCCGGAGATTCCGGACATGCACACCAGCGGCGACTCCAGATAGAACTGACAAGTCTTCAGGATGCTCTCCGCATACACCTCCGGCTGGTTACCGAGACGCAGCACTTCTTCGTCGCAGGCGCGCTCGCGTTCCTCCACCAAGCGCGCACCCAACCACCAGACCAGGGGATGAAACCAGAAGATCGCCTCCACTGCCATGTGAAGCGCCGCCGTCAGATTGTCGCGACGGCGGATGTGGCATAATTCGTGCGCTATGATCGCGTCCAGGTGTGCGGGCGCCAGACGGTCCGTTATGCCTTCCGGTAGCAGCAGGACCGGCTGAAAGACGCCGAATACACCCGGTTCCAGCATGCCTGCCGACGACAGCACGGGGACGTCCGATTCGAGAGCCACCGGCGACCCCGCGCGCACGGCGGCACGAATGCGCCGCCATTGGCGCCACCAGGAGAACGCCACGGCCACCGAACCGCATGCCCAGACCGCCAGAAGAATAGCCGGCAGCAGGCTGGCGTCGTGCGCCAGAACGGTCCGCGCCACCGCAGCGCGAGCCGGCGATTGCGCGAACGGCTGGCCGATCTGTTCCATGACGATAGGAAACTCGGGCCGCGCTACGCGCAGCCAACCGAGCCGTCCGCCCACCGCCGTCAGCAGCGCAAAGGGGACCAGAAACTTCACCGAAGCGATCAGCCAAAGCCAATGCCGCGTCCGCGCGTGGTTGTCCCGCAATGCCAGCGTCAGCAGTCCCGCGATGCCCGCAAACGCCGTCGATTGCCACAGGTGGTTAGCCAAGGCCGAAACAAAGTAGGCGGGCATCATTTCGGTTCCTCCTCCTTAGCCAGTTTCCGAAGAGCATTCTGGGCTTCCTTGACGTCTTCGAGGGTCAGCTTACCGGATTCGACGAGGTGCGCCATGATTGGTTGCGTCCGGCCTCCGAAAAAGCCGAGCAGGTCGTCGATCAGCCGGCGCTGCGCCGCGCCGCGTGAAACCACCGCCTCGAAGATATGGGCATTGCCGATTTTCTTGACGCGCCGGACCGCTTTCTTCGCTTCCAGCCGGTAGACGGTGGTTTGGATAGTGGTATAAGAAGGACGGTCCTGCGCCGGAAAGGCTTCTTGAATCTCCCGAATGGAAACCGCACCGCGGTCCCACAGGGCTTGCATAATTTGCAGCTCGAGTTTGGTGAATTTGGTCGCCGCCATTCGCATCCTACTACTTCTGTTTGTAATTCTACTATGCAAATGTGCGATTATGCAAGAAGTATTTTTCGAGGCTTCCGGCGCTCGCCTGAAGAGTAGAGCTTCTAAAAGGCGAACTTCACGCCCGCCTGCACCAGCCTGGGAGCCGCCGCGCTGACCACCTGCCCGAACGTGGCGCTGGTGATATTACCGTCCACGGATTGGGGTCCGAAGAACTGCGCATGGTTGAAAACATTGAAGGCCTCCAGCCGGAATTGCACGGATTTCGATTCCGTAAGGCGCAATGTCTTCAGCAGCGCCATGTCGAAGTTCTGCATCCCGGGGCCGTGGAAATAACGGCGGGAGGCGTCGCCCGGCGTGCCCAAAGCGTTCTCGCTGAATAATTCCGGATTGAAGTACGGTTGGCCGTTCCGGGTATTGCGGTTGAGGTTGAGGGCGCCGGCCGCCACATCCGGCTCATCGACGCCGTAGTTGTTAATGCCGTTGGGCTCCGCGCCTAACAGGGAGTTATCGCCGTAGTTGATCAGCGTAACCGGAAAACCGGTGCTGAAACGCGTAATGCCGGAGAATTCCCATCCCCGCGCCCAGCGGTTCGTAGCATGCAACAGGCGTTCCAATGGCACTTGGTAGTTGTAGCTCACTACAAAGTTCTGTGCGATATCGAAAGCGGACAACGCCCTGCTGAGCGAAGGATTGAGCGGGTTGACCTCTTCGGCCAGATTGGACGACTGATCGAGCGACTTACTGAACGTATACGCGGCCAGCATTTGCAGCGGCCCGCTGGTGTGGCGCAAGCTGACTTGCAGAGAGTTGTAGCTGGAGTTGCCAATGGTGGTCTGGTTGGTGTCGCTGCCGAAATTCGGCCCCAGCGGCCCGCGCGTCCCATTGACGGTTTGGCCGGACGCGGTGACGAATACATAGCTTTCGCTGAATGGACCGCAAGGGGTCTGGCCGGCCGCCAGATTAGCCGGGTTGGCGAGCTGCAGACAGAGCGAGGGATTGCCGGGATTGGCTTCCTCCAGCACCAGCAACCGATGTGCCTGAGTGCCCACGTAGCTGACGCTGAACAGGGTATTATTTCCGAAGCCGTGCTCGACGGAGAGCATGTACTCCTCGGTGTAGGGAATCCTGTTATTGGCCGGATAGGCCGGAATCCCGCTGATCGGCTCAAACTGGGACCAGTCGATGTTGCCGTCCGGGTGGCTGGCGGTGGTGTTCAAGGGCGCGAGTTGCACGGGGAAATACTGGCCCAGGTTTTGACCGGTGCCCGCCGTTATGAAGGGTGTGGCGAACAGCGGCGGAGCGGGGCTGGTATAAGTGGTTCCATAGGGCGCATTGGCGCTCAGTACGCCAATGGTCAGCGCCTCGATGGCGGTGTAAAACATGCCGTAGCTGGCGCGTATGCTGGTTTTGCCGTTGCCCGGCGCATAGGCTAAACCGATGCGCGGCGCAAAATCCCGGTTTCCGGGCGGCGCCAGTGTGCGCGGCACGCCGGGATCGGTGGGAAACAGGATGCCGGCCGGGGCGCCTGGGAATACGACCGACTGCCGGCCCGGGGCGAACGTAGCGAGCTGATTGTATTTCTCATACCAGGGCTCCACGCGGTCCCAGCGCAAACCGTAATTCAACGTCAGGTTTTTCCCGATGCGCCATCCGTCCTGGGCATAAAGTCCGATGTATTTGTTGCGTCCGTAGAAAGGCTGAAGCTGGCTTTGGTTGTACTGGCTGGGAATTCCCAATAGGAAATCCGCGAAGTCGATGCCGGTCTCGCTGCCATAGAAGATGAAATTGCCGTTCAACTGGGCGATGGGATCGACGTTGACCTGATCGTAATGGAACTGTGCGCCTACGGCGATCGTGTGGGTTCCGGTAACCTTTGAAAAGTTGTCGCTGGCTTGAAAGGTGTTGTTGACCTGCTTCAGCTCGTTTGAATTCGTGCCGATGGAAAAGTTATTGAAATCGACGCTTTCCACGCCCTCGGTCTTAGGCGACAAAGCCACGATACCCGGCGTGTTCTGGCCTACCTCGAAACCTTGGGACGCCAAGCTTGTGCCAACGCCGCCGATCGGATGACCCAGATCCGTGGCATCCCGCATGAAGCTGAAGTGGAGTTCGTTGACGGCGCTCGATCCGAATGTCTTGGTGTCGCCGAGGGACAACAGTTGCGCGCGGCCCAGGTTCAGCGCGTTGAAGCCGGGCACATTCGCGCCGCCTTGCGCCACCGGGTATGGATTGTTCTGCGACCAGCCGTCCAGAAAATAGTAGGCGGAAAGCATTCCCCAGCGCGTGGTTCCGTCCAGCCGGTAAGCGCCTTTGTCGTCCGCCAAGGTCTGGTTATAAGCGGAAGTGGCGAAGGTCCCGTTTGAATCGTTGGGCGCCGGAATGAATTGCAAAAGGTTCGCGGCGGGAGCGGACCAGGCGCTCCTGGGAATGCTGGCGTTCGGCAGAACGCACTGTGCAGAGTTTGTGCACCCCGGGAAATAATACGGCTCGCCTGCAGTCACGCCGTAGCCTAGCTTTTGCGAAAGCTGGCTGGCCCAATAAGGACCGCTGACGGTGGTCGGGACTGCATTCCCATTTTGGTCGACAGTGGTGAACGCGCTGGCGGCATCCGACAGATTTCCGGTACGATCCTGGAGGGATGGAACCGGGATCTGTCCCGTATCGACCCCTTGCGTCAATCGCGTGCCTTGATAGTCGGCGAAGAAAAAGAGCTTGTTCTTGCGGATCGGCCCGCCCAGCGTGGCGCCGAATTGGTTTTGGTCGAAGGCGCCGCGCGTAGGCGAAAAGTAGTTGCGCGCATCCAGGTCCGTATTACGCACGAATTCGAAGGCGTCGCCGTGGAATGCGTTCGTTCCGGACTTCGTGACCACGCTGATTTGCCCTCCGCTGAACTCGCCGTGTTCGGCGTCGAAGTTACTGGTGAGAATGCGGAACTCGGCGATGGAATCCAGGTTGGGAACGATCGCCGCGCCCATGTTGACGTCTTCTTCCACGTCGCTTCCATTCAACACAAAACTGTTGGCGAATTCCCGCTGACCGTTGATCGAGATGGTGCCGGGGTTCAAGTCGCCGGAAGGAGAAAGCGCGCTGGCGCCGACATCTTGCACCGTATCCGATGTGATCGTACTCATGGGAGCGACGCCGGCTTGCAGGGCCAGCAGATCCGTGTAGCTGCGGCTAATCAGCGGCACGGCGGTCATCTGTTTGCCGGTGATGACCTCACCCATCTGAGTGTCGGCGGTTTCGACGTGCGCGGCCGCTTCGGAGACGGTTACCGCCTCGGCCCTTTCTCCGATGGCCATGGACACGTCCACAACCACCTTGGCGTTGATATCGATCGCCACACCGGTCCGCCGGACGGGCTTGAACCCGGAGGCGCTGACTTCCACGTCGTAGCGACCCACCGGCAAACTCCGGAATGCGTAGAAGCCCCGGCCATCGGTGTCGATGGACTGCTTCACGGCGGTGGCCGTTTCTGTAGCTGTAACTTTCGCTCCGGGAATCGCCCTACCGCTAGGATCCGTAATGGTTCCCAACAAACTTCCGCCGTCTCCGGCCCACAGGGTCGACCCCAAGAGGGCGAACAGGCCAATTTGTAATCTTTTTGTATTGCAACTCATTTGCATCAAGGAAACAGATTATCTTATGGATCGAGCTCGCGTAAAGATGTTTCAGCAACCCAGTTGCAATTATACCTGAACGGGAGAATTTGCGGCATGAACGGCGCCGCTGGAATCGCCAGCATGATGTGTGATTCGTTGTGGTGCGCGGCGTGCGTGCGTTGCAACTCATTTGCATCAAGAATGAAACAGATGGAAGAGCTTGCGGCACGTGTGGACCGCCACACCAAGTAAGCTAAAATAGAATCACCAGAAACCGAATGCGCAATCGTCTCCGTGCGGCCGCGATTCTCGCGCTCCTACTTTGCCTGCCGTCCCTGGCGTCGGACGACGGCCTCGAGTCCAGCATCAAGACCATCACCCAGGCCTACGCAATCGTCGAAGATAATGCCGCCGATCCGGTTTCCGCGGAACAGGCCTTCTTTCAAGGCGCCATTCCGGGCATGCTCCACCGCCTCGATCCGCACTCCGTGTTCTTCGATCCGGGCCAGTTCGAGCAACTCAAGAAACTCCAAACCTCCACGGACAAAGGTTTCGGCAGCGTGGTTTCGGTGCTTCCCGGCCGCGTCATCGTGCTGCAAACGCTGCCCGGCACGCCTTCGGCGAAATCGGGAATTGCGCCCGGCGACGAGATCCTGGCCGTCAACGGCTATCAACTCAGCCGCCTGGATATGGAACAACTCATCGCCCTGCTTACGCAATCGCGCCAACAGCAGGCACAGTTGGTCGTGCGGCGGCCCGGCAATGCGCGCTTCCTGACTTTCGTCATGACTCCCGAGGAGATGCAGGAACCCAGCGTGGAGCGCGCCTTCCTGCTGAAGCCCGGCATCGGCTACCTGCGCGTCTCCAGCTTCGATGAAAAAACCGGCAGGCTCATCCGCGACGCCATCGAAAAACTGGGGGGCCGCGACTTGAAGGGCCTGGTGCTCGATCTGCGCAAGAATCCCGGCGGCCTGGTGACTTCCGCGCTCGAAACCGCGGCCTTGTTTCTGAAGCCCGGTGCGAGAATTGTGACGGTGCGCGGGCGCAACGTCGCCGAGAAATCCGAAGACGTTCCCGCGAATGCCACGCCTTACGATTTCCCTCTGGCGGTGCTGGTGAACGAGAAGACCGCCAGCGCTTCCGAGATCGTCACCGGCGCGCTGCAGGACCACGACCGGGCCACCGTCATCGGCGAAGCCAGCTACGGCAAGGGCTTGGTGCAGAGCGTCTACCCGCTTTCCGAAGGCACCGGGCTGGCGTTGACGACGGCGCTCTACTACACCCCCAGCGGACGCTCGATTCAGAAGCCGCTGGATTCTTCCCAGTTCGCCTTGGCGGCCGCCACCGCCCACCCCAACGGTGAGGCCGAGTTTCACACCGACGCGGGCCGCAGGGTGACCGGCGGAGGCGGTATCGTGCCCGACTATATCGTCGGGCCGCCGGCCGTCACGCGCTTGCGGGCAGTGCTCGACGCCAGCGGCGCCTTCACGACTTTCGCCACCAGCTACGTAGCCGATCACAAAGTCGGCGAAGATTTCGAAGTGACTCCGATGCTGCTCGACGATTTTCAGGTCTTCCTCTCGCAGCATGACATCCAGCCCGGTGTGCCCGAATGGTCCGCGGAACGCGAATTCATCGTGAACCGGCTGAAGGCGGAAATTTTCAACCTGACGCTGGGAGTGGAAAAGGGCGACGAGGTGGAAGCCCAGCGGGACCCGCCCATTGTGAAGGCGTTGGGGGTGATAGAGACAGAAGACAGAAGCAAGAAGACAGGAGACAGAAGTCAGAAGTCAGAATGAAGCAGCACTGCGATGGCTGCTATTCTGACTCCTGACTTCTGGCTGCTTCCTCCTGGCTCCTTCTTCTACTGCTGCGCATACAATGGCGCCACGGACACCATGGCCAGGCCGGCGATGAACAGGACGAACATGATGCAGACAAGCGCCTTGATGCGCGCGTCGGCGCCAGCGAATTCCTTCCATAACAGCAGCCCCCAGAGTGCGCTGACCATGGCCGCCCCCTGACCCAGCGCAAGACTGATGGCGGGTCCGACTTGCACCGCTTCCGGCGCACTTGAAGCTACGAAATTGGCGATCGTACCTGAGCACCACAGGATGCCTCCCACCCATCCCAATAAGTGCTGTTTGGGCAGACCTTTGAAGTAATCCGGCAACTCCAGCGGTTCGCCTTGTACTGGCAGGTTCATGAAGAACAAGTTGAAGACGAACGTGGAAAAGAAGACTCCCAGGGCGAAAACCACGGCGACGCTGTAAGGGCCAAGCCCGTTATCCCCAGCCGCCGTGCCGCCCCAGTCGGGCGACTTCGCCATCACCACCAACGGATAGAACGATCCCATCAACACGCCGCTAGCCAGGCTGAGGAACACACCCTTCAGGCTGACTTTCTTCCTGGTGCTTTTGGCCTTGCCGGCCTGGGCCCGTAACTCCGCGCGGACGAGCTCCATGCCGCGGTAGGCAATGGCATCCACGATAATCGCGCACACCACCAACGCGCAGCCGGCAAAAAGCAGAATCGGATTACCCTGCGGCCGGATCGCGTAGTTCCAGGCGACCCCGATGATGAGGGCCAACCCGATACCCACCGGAAACGCGACCGCCAGTCCGGCGACTGTGATCGCGGCCACCAGCAACATATTCGCCAGATTGAAGATCACACCGGCGGCAAAGCCCATCGCGGCATAGCGCTTGCCGCCGTTCATCAAGTCGTCCACGAACGAAAAGCCGTCGTAACCCAGCGAGCCGAGCGTGAAGGCGCAGATCACGGCGGTCAGCAGCACGCCGAACGCATAGTCGAAATAGAACAACTCGAAACGCCATTTGCCCGACATCTTCTGGGTATTCGCCCAGGATCCCCAGCAGGCCATGCTAAAGAAGAGCACCAACAGGGTGGCGATATAGGTGTGCGGTAGGATCATGTAACCCTTTTAAACCGAATCCTGAGCCTACAACGTATGTATCGGGCGGGTCAAGGGGCCGCAGCGGCGTTGTTAGCGCACCAGCGGAGGGCGGCTGGGTTCCTGCACCACATGCAAAGGGCGCGGCGACTGGCTGCATTCCGGCAGCGGCGTCACAGAATAATAATTCAATCCGTAGCGCCAACTCCGGTGCATATTCTCAATGCAGACGCTCGCGCTGCGGGCGGCGATCTCGCGCCACAATGGCCGTGCCGAATATGCGCGATCGATGGCCGGCAGGTCGACAACTTTCAGGACGGTCGCGCCCGCGGCGACTGCTATCGCCATGACCGCCAAAGCAGCCGCACGGCGGCCCTGCCGTTCCAGCCAATAGATGCCCAGCGCCAAGGCCACCGGCAGCAGCCAAGTCCATTGGAATGCGGGCAACGGCGCCCCCAACAGTCCCGCCGCAAGGGCTTGCGGCAGCAAGGGCAGTGCAACCGGTATCGCGATCAGACACAACGCGGCGGCGGGCAGCACCCAGCGTGCGCGATGGGCATCCGCAAACGCGGTGCCCATCAAGGCTGCGGCAGCCGGCATGAGCGGAAGCAGATAGCCGGGAAGCTTGTTCTTCGAGAACGAAAAGAAGACTAATACGAAAAACAGCCACAGCAACAGGAACCAACGGCGGACATCGCGATAGAGCGCGCGGCGCCCCAACAGCAGGAGCGCCGGCGTCCAAGGCATCAGCGCAGCCACCAACACCGGAATGTAGAACCAGAACGGTTGCCCATGCGCGAGCGACGTAGCGGTGAAGCGCTCGAAATGCTGCTCCCAGAAAAACGTCCGCGGAAAGACCGCGCCGTTGCGCAGGTAACAGAGCAGATACCACGGCAGCGCGACGATCAGGAACGCTCCCGCGACGGGCGGGCGCGGCAGATCGGTCCAACGGCGCCGTCCGCACCATAACAAAGGCAAGCTTAGCGCCAGCGGAACGAGTCCTTTGGCCAGCGCAGCCAAGCCAAGCAAAGCGGCGGCCAGGGGCAGGCGGCGCCGGTCGCCCGACCGGATCCAATCGAGGGACAACAGCATGGCCGCGGAGAACGCCGCCGCCATGGGCAGATCGGTAGTGCCGATGAAGCTGCAACCTAGCCACGCCGCGGATGTGGCCAGGATCAGGGTCGCCGCCCACGCCGCGCGCTCGCCGAATTCGCGGCTGAGTGTCCACTGGAAGAAGATCAGGAAGGCCACGGCAACGAGCGCCACCGGGATGCGCGGGGCGAGGTCTTCGCTAAAACCCAGCCGGAACGCGGCACCCGTCATCCAATATTGCAGCGCGGGTTTTTCGAACCACGGCTGGCCCCACAGCCGCGGCGTAATCCAATCGCCGGAGCGCGCCATTTCCCGGCCGATGGATGCGTAGCGCGGCTCATCCGGCCCGAGCATCCCGGACGACGAGAGACCGGTGAAGTAGAGGATCGCGAGGAGGGGAATTGCGAGCCACCAAGCGCGCGCGTGCGGGGCAGCCAACCTATGGCTGCTTCTTGGGTGCATTGAACGACCGCTCCACCATGTCGTGCACGTCCGTCGAAACGCCGTAATCGCGCCACAGCCAGCGCATCATTTCGGGAAAAACCGTCTGCAGCATTTTTTGCCCGTGCCGCTGAATGCCCCAAGAGTAGTTCAGATCATAGCCCTTTTCGGCGAGCGCCTGCTGCATGCGGACGTTCTGATAGAACCAATCGCGCGCCTGGTCGTAGCTGCCATCGGCGCGAAGGCTCCGGTTATCGTTCCGGCCATCGACCAGGAAGACGCGAATGGGCTTCTTGCCGCTTTTGCGGATAATGTCCGGATAGGCATTGCCGCCGCGAATGTTGGTGAAGCTGCCCACGTTGCTCAGCACCTTGCGGAAATCGTCGGGCCGCTCCCAAGCCACGGTGAAGGCGGCAATGGCGCCGGAACTCGAACCGCCAATGCCATGCCGTTCGGGATCCTTCGATATGTTGTACTCCTTATACAGCACCGGAAGCAGTTCGTCCACGACGACGCGCGCGTACTTGTCGTCCAAGGTGTTGTACTCAGTGGGCCGGTTGGTGGTGCGATCGCCCCATTCACTGGCATTCGGCTCGGGCTGATCGGGGCGGCGGCCCGGATTGATAAAGACTCCGATCATCAGTGGAATCTCGCGGCGGTAGATCAGGTTGTCCATCACGAACTGGGCGCGGACATCGCCTTCCGGATTCATAAAAGCCTGGCCGTCGTTGTAGATCATGAGGCTGGCGGGAACGGCCGGATCGTACTGCGCCGGTACGTACACCCAGTAGGTGTGCTGGGTCCCCGGATAGGCGTTGCTGGGTAGCGTGAACGGTCCCTTAATCTCGCCCTTGGGAACGCCATCCTGCGGGATGGCATCGACCGCCAGCTTGTAGTAGATGTCGGTGTTGGGGGTCTCGGCCATCGGGGGGCGCTGGCCCTGGCCCGGGGGCGGCGTTTGTGCGAAGGCTGCGGCGGACAGCCACACGAACATTGGAGAGAGAGTGCGTTTCATGGCTTCGGAAGCCACCATACCACAAGACATCCGGGGCAGACTCGGGATGGCCGGCGCGGCGCCCATTGGGCGTCAATGTGCGGCTTTGTGCCTTTGGCATGTGTTGGCGGCGGCATGCGAAAATTGATCGAACAAACCCATTCGACCTTTGTAATCAACAAGGGGACATGCAGCAACGCTTGAATTTGCGGCCGCTGCCACACGGGCAAGGCTGGTTGCGGCCGGGCTGCGCCGCACGTTTTGGGGCGGCCGGGGCTGGCGATTGGGCGCGCGATTCCAGGTGCGGACTGCCATGGATGGCTAGCGCGGCTTCGAGGCGCACGGCTGCCGGGGCATGGGGATCGGCCAGGACGGCCTGAATTGCGGCGAGGGCTTGGCCGGCGAGCGAGCGAATTTGCTCGCGCCATACGAGGTCCTGGTTCCGCCGGATTTCGAGGAGGGCCTCGCGAAACGCATTGGAACGTAGCCAATTGCCGACCGTGTTGCGATGGACGCCGATGGATTGGGCCGCAGCCCTAGCGGTGGAACCGGCGGACAGCAGGACTAGGGCGCGTTGTTGCGCCGGGGTCAGGTAGTTGCCGGAAGCCATAGCACGAGCCTCCTTTAATCCAGAAGAGCACGAGAGCGGAGCGCGGGGGCGGGGCTAAGGCGCGAAGTGCCTGATTAGACAGGGGATGTTTTTGGCTAGAACGGTGACTGGCGAACTCCGCTGGCGGGCCTCCCGCTGGTAGGATGGTCTTGCGTGAATCGGGACGCCAGTGGATGTTCTTGCGGCCTGGAATGTTCGCCCCGAATACGCGGTCTTGGTGGGCGCCGCAGATCCGCGCGGGCCACGATGATGTGCGTGGGCCCTATGCCGCCGCTCCTAGGGCCCCGATCCACGAGCGTGACATCGCCGCGGTGGCGGTGCGCGCCTCGCATGAGGACGGACACGCCGGAGCGGACTACGTTCTGACTGGCCCTCAATCCCTGAGCCAATTGGAGCAGATATCCACCATCGGCGGTGTGATTGGCCGCCGGCTGCGCATGGAAGAGATTTCGCCAGATGAGGCACGGCGCGAGTGCCTCGGTGGTATGCCTGCGTTCGTCGCGAATATGTTGCTAGGCGCCTGGGCTGCGGCAATCGGTCAACCTGCGCTGGTGTTTCGACCGTGACCGCGCGTTCCACAGCAACCTGCCACGCGACCCCACCACTAAGAATCAACTGCCAGATATAATGATCCGGCATGCGTACACTCTCTGGCAAGACCATCTTCATATCGGGCGCCAGCCGCGGCATCGGCCTCGGGATCGCGTTGCGCGCGGCGCGCGACGGCGCCAACATCGTCATCGCCGCCAAGACCGACGCACCGCACCCCAAACTGCCGGGCACCATCCACAGCGCGGCGGCCGAAATCGAGGCGGTGGGCGGTCACGCGTTGCCGCTGGCCGTGGATATCCGCTTCGAGGATCAGGTCTACGGGGCGGTGGAGCAAGCGGTCAAGCATTTCGGCGGCATTGATGTTTTGGTCAATAACGCGAGCGCCATTAGCCTCACCGGCACGCTCCAAACACCCATGAAGCGCTTCGATCTGATGTTGGGAGTGAATCTGCGCGGCACGTTTCTTTGTTCGCAGGCCTGCCTGCCGCATCTCGCCAAAGCGGCCAACCCGCATATTCTGACGTTGTCGCCGCCGCTCGACATGCGCGCGAAATGGTTTGCGCCGTGCGTGGCTTACACCATGGCGAAGTACGGGATGAGCATGTGCGTGCTCGGTATGGCGGAGGAATTCCGCGGCCAGGGCATCGCTGTGAATGCCCTGTGGCCGCGCACTATCATCGCCACGGTGGCGCTACAAGTAATTCCGGGCGCCGAACCCGAACGCGGCCGCACGCCCGACATCATGGCCGACGCGGCTTGGCAGATTATGACTAGCGACAGCCGCGCCACGACCGGCAATTTCTTTATTGACGAGGATGTCTTGGCTGCCGCCGGCATGACCGA
This sequence comes from Bryobacteraceae bacterium, assembly GCA_049516155.1. GTDB lineage: Bacteria > Acidobacteriota > Terriglobia > Bryobacterales > Bryobacteraceae > Bog-159. The sequence goes on along the minus strand of JBEKTJ010000010.1, from coordinate 38,466 downwards.
CTTCTCCGGCTATGCCGTATCGCCGGGCAAACCGCTGCGGCGCGACCTGTTCCTCGATTGAATGCCGCTGCTGCTTAGAAGTTCTTGAATTCCTCATCCATGGGGAAGGAATCCTTTTCCGCGCGCCCAGCCAGCACGGGCTCGGCGGGTGCTACGGATTTCGAGCGCGAAACTGCCTGACGCAAGGCTATGACACTCGCCGAAGATGCGCCTGACCGTTGCGGCACCGCAGTCTTGCCTGGCGCGGGACGGGACCGATACGCCGAACGCGAAGGGGTTTCCGATCCGCCGCTGCCGCCTACAATGGCCGTCAACCTTCCTATGATTTCTTTCAACGACTCCGACTGCGCGTTCAGTTCCTCCGCCGCGGAAGCGCCTTCCTCCGCGTTGGCCGCCGTGCGCTGGGTGACCTGTTCCATCTGGACCATGGCTTTGCCGATCTGCTCGATACCGCGGGTCTGCTCCTCGCCCCCCAGGCTTATTTCGTCCACTAGCACCTTCACTTTGCCGGACTCCGCGGTAATAGTCCGAATCGCTTCGGCCACCCGATCGACCTTATCCTTGCCGTCGTGGGATTTGGCAATGGAATCCTCGATCAGTGACGCAGTATCGCGGGCAGCCTGTGCGCAGCGTTGCGCGAGATTACGAACCTCGTCGGCCACCACCGCGAAGCCCATACCGGCTTCGCCGGCGCGCGCGGCTTCCACCGCTGCGTTCAGCGCCAGGATGTTGGTCTGAAAGGCGATCTCGTCGATGACTTTGATGATCTTGGAAATCTTGTCGCTCTGCGTGGTGATTTCTCCCATGGCCACTACCATATGTTCCAGCGATTGGTTGGTCTCGACGAATTTCTGCTGGGATTGCGTCACCAAGCCGGCGGCGGCGCGGGAATTCTCGCTGTTTTTGCGGGCCATCGAGCCGATTTGCTCGCTGGATGCGGAAGTTTCTTCGAGCGACGCTGCCTGCTCGGACGAGCCTTGCGCCAGCGACTGGCTGGAGGAGGAAACCTGACCAGCCGCGCTGGCCACTTGGTCGGCGCCCTCGGAGAGCTCGGTCAGGGCATGGCGCAGCTCCTTGTTCATGCCAAGTATGACAACGAAAGCCGCCGCGGCGCCGCAGAAGATACAGAGAACCAGCATGGTCAGCAGGATGGAGCGTATCCGCGAGTAGGTTTGCTGCGATTCGGCCCCCAGGGATTCGCCCGTGCGGGTTTGCAACCCCGCCTCGGCCGTCAGCGCCTCGTGCAAAGCGCGAAAAGCAGGGTCGGCCTCGGCTAAGTACTTCGCGTGGGCTTCGGCATTCTTGGATTTCCGGCTTAGCACGAGGACACCCTCGAGAGATCCCTCATAGCGCTGCCAGGCAGGCGGGATCTTATCGAACAGGGCGCGATCTTCGGCCGTAAAGATGGTCTTCTGGTAGTCCTGCAGGGTCCCATCGATGCGTCCTTTCAGTGCCACAATCTCACGGTCTAATTGCGCCATCTCGGCGTCGTTCAACGAAGAAATGTGCCGCCAGACGTCGCCCCCCATCTCCAGCACCGCCGCTTGCGCCTCGCCGATCGTCACGGCTCCCGGCATCGGATCGGTAATGATCCGGTGGGTTATGTCGTTTAGGTTCGCGAGGTTGTAGATAGAAACTGCGCCCATTGAGCAGATCGCCGCGATCAAGCCGCCGCATACCAGTGCCAGTTTTTTTCCAACCGTCATTTGCTGTTGCATCCAATTTTCCTTTTTTGTCCTTCGTTACTTGCGAGGCTGCGCCGGTCCCCTCTTACGCGCCCGAAAATCGAGCGCGCACGCCGCACTCAGATTTATATCGGAAGAGGAAGCGGGCAACTTTAGACCATCCTGGGATTGGGGCGCGGGGAGGACGAGCCCCGTGGCGTCTTCATGGCTCTTGCCGTTTTGAGCCCGGCTTTCAGATCTTCAATCGAAGGGAGGTTGTTTTTCAGGTCGGCGGGCAGTCAAGATGCGTAACCTACGGTGATCTTTTTCGGGCCAGACACACAACGCATGGGCGACGAGGCCCCGCTACCAAAAGTGTTCCTGCGAGTCTGTTATGTGTACTTCGATTGGGGGGCCTGACTCATCACGATACCTGCCTCACCTTGAAACACGGCCGCCTTCGCCGGACCCAGAGAGCTTTCTGGAGTCCTTGGGGCTTCGATAGCCGTCGGCAGCAAGGCCGGCCTTCGACCGGCTGGACGGGCTGGACAGCGGTGCGCGCGCAGAATTGCCCGCCCCAAGCGGCTTCGGTCACTCCAGGTCCAGTATCCAGCCCTGCTTGCCCACATTGCGGGCCCGCGTTTTGCCGATCGTGGCGTGCGCGCCCGCAGCCTCGTGGATATGCCCGCAAAAGAAATGCTCCGGCTGTTCGCGCAGCAGAAAATCTCGGACGGCCGTCGACCCCGCATGCAAGCCGGGTCGCACCTGGTCGAGCGGGGTGCCATGCGGCGGGCAATGGCAGATGAGCGCAAGCGGCGGAAGTCCGGCGAAGTTTTCCAGCTTGCGCGCCAGTTCCGCCTCGGTGTATTCGCCGGGCGTGTGGAAGGGCGTGGGGTTGGAATAACCCAGTCCGGCCACCCGATAGCGGCCCCACTGCGCATGTTGCCCGTGAAAATCGTGCAGGCCGAAATCGCGGCACAGGTCCGCGATCTGCGCGGCGGTTTCGTGGTTGCCCGGCAGCACGTAAACGCGGTCCGCGCGCCGCGCCAGGATCTCGCCGCAGCGATCCAGGCCGCGCCCGAAGTTCACCAAGTCGCCGGCGGCCATGTAGTAATCCGCTTCGGTGTCCATCAAGCGCGCCAGGGCGCCCAGGTCGCCGTGGATATCGGAAAAGACCAACAGCTTCATTGGGCGGATTGTACTACGGGACGCGGGCCGGCTTCATCCGGCTTCGACATGCGGGCCATATCGGCAGCGATGGTGCGCGACCCGGCGTAGAGCACCAGCGCCAGAGCCGCCGACATCACGGGTATTACGTACATGGCTTGGTGCAGGCCGATGGCCCTGTAGTGCTCGGCTACCTTCGCCGCACCGGCCGTATGGGCGGCGGCAAGGGCCAGGCGGTCGCTCAGCCATCCGGTAATGAAGGGTCCGAACGAGGCGCCGCATAGATACATCGCCATGAAGTACACGGCCATCGCAGTGGCGCGCACGGCGGGCGCTACGACATCGTGAATTGCGGCGTACACCAGGCCGTAGTACATCGTCAGAAAGCCGTACGCGATCATGATGAGGACGATGGAGGCCGCCGCATCGCCGGCCGGCTGCCGGATGCCCATCAGCGCCAGGGGTGCGGCCACCAGTGCGGCGGCGGCGGCCGAAAGCATGCGTCCGTCCTTGCGTTTGTGGATCACGCGGTCGCCCCAGGCCCCCGCGATCAGGCCTCCGGCGATGCCCGCGGCGCCGTATCCGACGCCTGCCCATAAGCCGGCCTGGCTCACCGAGAGGCCGTGATAGCGGGTCAGGAAGGCCGGAAAGAAAGTGGCTAGCGCGTAGAGATTGAAGTTCACCAGCGCGCCCGATGCGATGATCCACCACATGGTGGGAATGCGCAAAATGGACCAGACCGGGGGGGCCGCGTTGACAGCGGCAGGACGCGACTCGCTGGCGCCGCGCGCGGGTTCGTCGAGGCTTAACAGCGCCGGGATGAGCAGCACGGCGGGCAGCGCCGCCACCACCAAGGCCGCGCGCCATCCCCAGGCCTGCGCGGCGGGTCCGCTGATGGCGTAGCTGAGGGCGCCGCCGATAGGGACGCCGAGCATAAAGATGGCCAGTGCCCGCGACCGCCGTTCGGCCGGAAAGAGATCGCCGATCCAACTGGTGGCGGCCGGGGCGCAGGCGGCTTCGCCGACATACACTCCCAGCCGCGAGACGAGCAGCATCAGATAGCTCTGCACCAGTCCGCCCAAGCCGGTGAGCGCCGCCCAAACGGCTACGCCCGCGGCCAACAGTTTCTTGCGGCTGCCGGAGTCGGCCAGGCGCCCGAGGGGCAGTCCGGCCAGTGCGTATAGCACGATGGGCAGCGTGCCGAGTGCGCCGAGTTGTTTGTCGGAAAGGTGGAACTCTTTGCGGATCGGCTCGAGCAGCGCGCCCAGCACCTGGCGGTCGTAAAAGTTGAGGATGTTGACCGCGAATAGGACGGCTAGGGAACGCGGCATGCTCTGGGAGGGCACTGGCACAGCATGGTATCACATGGGTGAGTGGGGCATCATAGGATTCAACATAAACACCACTGTGCGGATCGATCGGGCTGCCGGATCGTCATCCCCAAGGCAGTGCGCGATGAGTTGCATCGGTAGACGGGTCAAGCGCTTTCGCGGGAATCGCAAGGCGATCGCGTGACGTTTCGCCCCGTGCGCTCTGTGTCGCCCTTACGGAAGGAACACGGCGCCTGGGTATTCCGGGTTAGCCAGAGACTCTGTGCGACGGATCGAGTTCTTCGGGACCGGCGGACGCAGCGCGCCCGCAGCCATCGCGAAGCTTGGTAACAAAGGCTCCGGTAGTGTTGTCTTTGCTAGGATACAATTTTGGGGCCTATTGACAATGGCTAGCGCGCCGTGTTTAAGAGGAGCGGAAAGGCTATAATCGCTAACAGGATGTGGTTGTCGGATTTATTTCGGACACGGACAGCGATTATAAAAACCCTTGACAGGCGATAAAGTATTATGTCATCATACTGATTGTACGGGGCTGTAAAGTCTTGTCAGCTTACATCGCGTATAGGTCGCTGCAAACGGCCCGTGGAGAAATAAAGGCGAAAGCCTAGCGGTTTGCCAAAGTTTGAAATGCAAAAAAGAACCCCCCGGAGCCGATGTTCTGGGCGGGGGTGTTGGGGGCTATATCAGGATTACGATAGCTAGGCCATCTGAAGTCCTGAATACCAATACGACTAGCACGCGCATGGTTGCCTCCTACCGAGGGTAAATTTCAAGGGTTGCTATCCCTTGAGTCCTCGGGAACAGAAAGCCAGTGGTGACGGCGGTGGGATTTGCACCCACAATTCCCGTCCAGGACGGCGGTTTTCAAGACCGCTGCGTATGCTAGTTCCGCCACGCCGCCACTGGTGATATTATCCCATCACTGATCGATAAATTCAAATCGAGTATGGGTATGTACATTAAGCAGCTTTAATCTACCTTGTCTTGTCACGTTTCTTTGCCCATCTTGCCGCAATAGCCTTTTGCGCGATCTCTCTTCGACGTTCCGGACTTATTGTGTCTAGCCTTCGCTTTCCGCCGATACGTCCACCACGAGCACCCATTTCAACGAAAAAGGCTTTTATATCTGCTGGTAGTTTTTTTTCGCTCATAACCGATCTCCGTTAGGCGGCTTTCAGTAACTCATCAACGTCCCAAACGCGGCTGGTAACGCCCGCTTCCATTGCCGGTGTGACTCGCAATGTCTGATGAACGCGGCAGAAATTATAAAACGCAAACCAGAGGCAATAGGGCGTACCAGAGGCTGTCCCATTTCTTACTGAAGGCATTCGTTAGCCGCGTCATGCGCCTCATACCCATACGGATCGAGAGATTGGCACGCTCAATGTGGCTGGTGAAAATCTTCTCTTTATCGGGGTTGCCTATTATCACCACCGGTTTTGCGTCCACTACTTCGGCAGGGCTGTAGCGACGTTCGCTCTCAGCCGGTTCTGCGTACGTTTTAACGAGCATCGCATAGTCTGCACGGTCGCCCGGCGTAGTTTCGATGGAAGATTTGTAAGGCTGAAATCCATCCGTCGTAAGCTGAAATCTTTGAGCCGCAGTCGCGCCGCGCAGCCCTTCGATAAAAGCATCGGTCGTAGCTTGGTCGCGCCGTCCGAGAGCGAAATTCAAAACCAGCTTGGTATTACGCTCGATGGCGACGAAGCAATACGCATCCCCGATACTGTTATCGTGTGCTTCAAACGGAAATTTGTGCGCTTCTTTCTTTCGGACGTACCCCCAGATTTCGTCGCATTGAACATCTTTGACGGGAATGTTTACTAGCAACTTGCCCATGATGCGTTCGCAGTTCTTACCAGCGTGTTCCAGCATCGACAGGACCGTCTTAGGCTCAACACCGCAAAGGCGCGCCGTGGAGCGCACGCTATTGCCTTCTAATAGGCATCTCAGAATCATGAGGACCGTTTCCTTTTTCGTCCGCACGTCCTCACCGAACGGCTTTTCCTGCGGCTCCGTAAACCGCTTGCCGCATTGCTGGCATTTGTATCGCTGTACCGCGTTCCATCCCTTACCGGCCTTCACCATGTCCGCTTTGCAGTTGTGGCATGTCATCGCGCGAATCTCCTTGAATCGCGCAGCCAAAAGCCGGATAATGGACTTGGACAGTCTGTGCGGCTTCGGTCGCGCGGATTTCAACCCCGGTAGCGATTGGCGTCGTTACTGGGGTTTTTCTTTTCACTCCTCAATCATACTATAGGGGGTATAGTACAGTCAAGATGGATCGCCAAAAAGATTTAGCAGATTGCAATATCCCGGCTAAGCCAACACTACCAAGGCTCCCGCACCCCCGAATACGCGGCATAATAGGTGCATGGTGAAGTCGGTCGAAGGCGTTTACCGCAACGGGAAGGTGGAGCTACTGGAGCCGCTAACCGAGGCCGAAGGTTCGCGTGTTATCGTGACGTGGGTTCGGCCTGCCGACACTATCGATCTTCGTCAAAGGGGAATCGACCAGGCCCAGGCGGCAGAGTTGCACCGCCGACTGGCCCCGTTCGCAGAAGATTGGGATCGCCCGGAGATGGCTGCGTACGATGAACTGCCGCGGCGGTGACGTAGTGTTGGTGTTGTTTCCGGACTCGAACCGAAGCTGCGACCGGCGCTGGTCGTCCAGGCAGATCAACTCGACTCAGGGTTGCCCCAAACTATCGTGGCAATGATCGCCAGCAACATGGCTTGTGCGGGACACCCGAGCCGTGTCGTGGTGCGTGTCGCCGGCGAGCGCAGGAATGGGTCTGGGCTATTGATGGACTCGGTGATCATGACCGACAACCTTGCCACCGTTCACTACGCGGAAATTGACCGGGTTATTGGTGCCTTGCCGGAGACCGGTGGACTCGATGCGCCGTTGCGTACGACGCTGGCGCTGTAGCTGACTCGCTTAGCCTAGCTGCTAGACAGGACGGCGGATGAATGGTTGTTGGGTTGCTATGATGGTATTTGACAAATGGGCGGCCCCACTATACGATACCATCATGAACACTACTGTCACGCTTGATAAGGCTGGCCGCGTCGTCATTCCTAAGATTTTGCGCGATGAACTGCGTCTCGAGGCCGGTGACGCACTTTCGCTGGAAGCCGAGGGAGAACGCCTCACGCTTCGCCCTGTGCGCTCCGCATCGCCCTTGCGGAGGGAACATGGTGTTTGGGTATTCCGAGGCGGCAAGAAAATCTCAGCGATGGCGACAGATGAAGTGCTGCGGGACATCCGGGAAAAGCGCGACCGCGACCTTCGTGGACCACGCACATGAAAGCGTTCCTAGATACGTCCGTCCTGGTCGCGGCGTTCTATGGCGATCATCAACACCATGAGCCCAGCTTCGCGCTGTTCGTCCGCCAGAAGAGACCGACGGCATGCACCGCGGCCCACTGCCTCGCGGAACTCTACTCCGTCCTAACCGGGATGCCGGGTAAAGACAGGGCAAGTCCGGATGAAGCGTTGCTCTTCTTGAGCGATGTCCGAGAGCGGCTCACCACAGTAGCGCTCGATGAGACGGAATATATCAAGGCGATCGAGGATGCCGCGGGCGGGGGTATCTACGGCGGCACTATTTACGATGCGATTATCGGCCGCTGCGCAGTAAAGGCTAAGGCAGAGACAATATACACGTGGAATGTGAGGCACTTCAGTCGCTTGGGCGCGGATGTGGCGTCGCGCGCAAAGACGCCCTGAAAGCTGGCATGGGACGGGTAACCAATCCGCGCTTAAATGACGTGAGGCCGGCAGATCGGGATTTTCTGTGGCTCTCAGAATAAGATTCGACTTCGGAATCTATCGGTAGATCTGGCCGCGCCGGAGGCCTTCGTCGTGATGCAGTTTGACACACCAGAATATGAAGCGCTGTTCCGGGACGTGATTGAGGCGATATGCAAGTCTGAATGGCGGCAAGCTCACCGCGCGGATTCAACTTATCTGCCCGGCCTCGTTGTGGCCGATATCAAGAAACAGATAGCTAAGTCACACGTGGCGATCGCCGAGATCACACCGGCCAATGCTAATGTGTACTACGAAGTCGGCTATCCGGCTGCACTCACAAGCCTTTGATCCTGATCGCTGACAGACGCGAGGGCTTGAACTTATTCGATGTGCGTGCTTATAGAACGATCTTCGACGAGAAGAGCATCGCCGGGAAGAATACGGTTGAGGCCGACCTCAGGAAATACCTGAAGAACAGCATCGCACAGTGAATGTGAGCGCCGGTCATCGAGTCTTAACAGGGTCGGGATGAGCAGCACGGCGGGCAGCGCCGCCACCACCAAGGCCGCGCGCCATCCCCAAGCCTGCGCGGCAGGTCCGCTGATCGCATATGCTGAGCCCGCGGGACGCTGCCCATCGTGCTATGCGCAGTGCAGCGCGCCCAGCACCTGGCGGTCGTAGAAGTTGAGGATGTTGACCGCGAACAGGACGGCCAGCGAACGGGGCATGCTCTTGGAGGGCACTGGCAGAGCATGGTATCACATGGGCGGCTTGAGATCCCGCCCCCTGCGCTATTCGCCGGAATGCAGGAAGGCAGGTTCGGCGAACTCCACGTCTTCCCGGCTGGCCAAACGCTTCGCCACTACCATGGGGTCGGCGCCCTCTGGAAGCCGAATGGTGGCGCGCCCGCCGGTATTGAAGCCTCGTTCGAGCGTGCTTTGGTGCGGCAGGCTTTCCAGAACGCCGCGATGGGCACGCGGATCGTTGGCGGCCTGCTTCTTCAGCTTCACTACCACAGTGTCGCCAATATACTCGACCGCCTCGCCATTATAGATGGCGCGCCGAACGGGATGTCCTTGAAAGTACGTCATAGGGGTTTCTCTAATGCTTTCCCTGCGTCTATTATGCCACAGAGTAGAGGGGGAGGGGTACTGAGGGCTGTGGCGATGAGATGGGCGCGGATGTCCGCAGCCGCGGCGGAGGGTTTCTGCGACCATACCATGGCTGCTAGCGCCGCCACGAAAGGGCAGGCCATTGAGGTGCCAGTGGCGATATCGTAATCGGTGGATTTATGGGCGTCCGTGTTCCAAGTGACAGGATAGTTCGGCAGCGTGGAGAGAATGTCTTGTCCCGGCGCGCACAGTGTGATCTCAGGGCCGTCGCTCGAGACGTGGCATAGAGCGCCGGAGCGATCCGTGGCGCCCACGGCTACGACGGTGGGATTCTGCGTGGAATAGCACGCGGGATACCGAACTTTTCCTCCGTTTTCGTTGCCTGCCGCGCAAACCAACAGCGCACCGGCGTCCGCAGCGTCCTCAACGGCGCCGCGCATCGTGCGGTTGTCCACCTTGGTGTACCCGGAGTAGTTGATCACCAGCCTGGTATGGCGTTTCGCCGCGAAGTCGAGGGCTGCCGCCACGCCGGCTTCGAAGGTCAGGTCCGTTCCGCGATTATGGGAATCCAGCACTTTGACCGCGTAGACACGGCCCTGCCACAGCCCGGCGATCCCGATCGCGCTATTGCGCGCGGCGGCTGCAATGCCGGTCACGTGGCTACCGTGTCCATGGTCGTCGCGCGGCTCTTGGCCTTCTGCGACGGCATTCAACCCGAGGACGAACCGGCCGCCGGCAAGGTCGGGGTGAGAGAGCTTGCCGTTTTCCATAGGAATACCGGTATCGAGAACAGCCAACACGACGGAGCCGGCGTCTCCATGCCACGCCTTCCAGGCCCGTTCCGCGTGGATGTAGGACAATCCCCACTGCTCGGGATGCCGGGGATTGTTGGGCCCGGCGGCGCCATAATGGATGTACACGGGCTCGGCGGATTCGTCGGATTCAGCGCGATCCGCGCCCGGGAATCGCAACGCGACGTAGTTCGCAGCGAACGCCAGATCCCCCGCGGCAGTACCGAAACTCTTGAAGCGCGGCTTGGCGGCAATGCCTTTGACGATTTCGACCTCCTCGCCATCCACGACGATGGTCGCAATCGGCCGGCCTTGAAAAGTCCGCATGGCGGCTCTACGCCCCCTGTTTGGCGGCGGTCGCTCCAGCCCATTGATGACCCTGCTTGAGAGCTTGGCCGCCGGCTTGGGTGATCCCCAGCGACTGCGCAAAAAGGTTGAAGTAGTCGCGAATACTGCCGAAGTCTTTGCGGGGATCGTAGATCGTAAAGTAGGAGAAACCGAGCGCCAGCAGAAGGGGCAGGATGTAGAGCATCGTGGGCACAATCTTCAGGAGCGTGCGGGCCAGCCACAGCTTCCCCTGGGTCGCCGCGGCCACCGCCGGTCCCGCCTCCGCCGCGCCCACATTCTTCAGCGCCGCCTCCAAATTGGCTTGGTACTGCTGGAGTGGGGCGGCAGCTACCTCGTCGAGCGCCGTAACTGCCCCCGGCAGGGCGTTCGGATCAGCCTCATATTGCACGGCCGCCTGCTCGAGGGCGTGCTGGAAGGCGTTCAACGCATCGAGCGTTTCGCGCGCCGCAGCTTCGCGACCCGACAGAGTTCCCGTGTCAAGTTGCCCGCTCTGGTCGAGGGTGTTGACTACCTGGTGGATTTGCCCGTCGAAGCGGGTCATCGTTCCTGGCGCCGCTGCGTGCTTTTGTAGCAACCACTCCCGCACTTGACGGCGCACCGTTTGCAACTCGCGCTGCAAGTCGCCAAGAGACGCGATCAGCCGGAGTCTCTGGGCGTTGTCCAGCCACCACTGGAGCCCAAGCGCGGCGCAATAGCCGCACAGCAGAATGACGAAGAACAAGAGTAGAGAGTTTGCGCCGCGGGCGCGGACGGTGATGGCGACGTCCTGGCTCACACCGCCGGCGCTGCGAAACCGCAGGCTGCCGCTATAGGTTCCGGCACCCGGTTTCGATCCCAGTTGCACGTGCAGAACGGCGTTGGACCCCGGCTGGATTGGCATTTCATTGAGGGCGGTTTTATCGTCGAAGGTCTGTGCGGGAACCGCCAGCGTGGCATTGGTGGCCTTGTCCCATAGTTCCGAGTCCCGCAAGGAGACCGCGGTGATGCTCTCCGTGCCGTTGTTGACAACCGCGATCAACGCGGGGCCGGGGAAAAAGACTTGGTCGGGGTCCACCTTCATGGTGAACGCCCCGGCGGCCGCCGCACCCCGGATCCGGCTTGCGCCGCCGGCCCCGAGAAACAGCAGCACGGCAAAGCGGAAAGCGGTTGCAGCGCGCGACTGCATACACGCGATTCTACCACCAACCCTACAGCGGCACTGGAACTCTTTGCGGGCCGGCTCGATGAGCGCGCCCAGCACCTGGCGGTCGTAGAAGTTGAGGATGTTGACGGCGAACAGGACGGCTAGCGAGTGCGCCATCGCTTCTGCCCTTGCATTATGGCGAACAAAAGGAGAAAATGAATAAATGCCCGAATTGATTGGCATCGCCAAAATGGCCGCTCAGAGCGAACTGCTCGAGGCCAAATCGCAGATCGAATATTTCGAGATCGGGGCGCGCAGCATCCTGAACCGCACTAAGCCCAACATGCCCTTTCAATGGACCATCAATCCCTACCGCGGCTGCGAGTTTGGCTGCCAGTACTGCTACGCGCGCTACACGCACGAGTTCATGGGGATGGAAGACGGGCGCGACTTCGAGTTCAAGATCTACGCCAAGGCTGCCGCTCCGGAAATTCTGCGCCGGGAGTTGCGCAAGGTGGAGCGGGCCGACCATATCGCGCTGGGCACCGCCACCGACCCTTATCAACCCGCCGAGCGGCGCTTCGGGCGGACCCGCGCGATCCTGGAAGTATTCGCGGAAGAGAAGGGCCGCCGACTATCCATCACCACCAAGTCGGACCTGGTGGCGCGCGACCTGGATCTGCTCTGCGAAGTCGCCCGCCGCAACGTGCTGTCCGTCAACATCACCGTCACCACGCTCAATCGCCGTCTGGCGCGCCTGATGGAACCGCGCGCGCCGCGGCCCGATCTTCGCCTCGCCGCGGTGAGCAAGCTCGCCGAAGCCGGGATCGCCGCCGGCGTCTTCCCGAACCCGATTCTGCCGATGATCACCGACTCCGAAGAAAGCCTCGACGCCCTGGCCGCCGCCGCGCGCCAGTCTGGGGCACAGTATTTCGGCGGTGGGCCGCTGTTTCTAATGCCCTGCGCGCAGAAGATCTTCTTCCCGTTCCTGGAGCGGCGTTTTCCGAAGCTGGCCGGCCCTTACAGGAAGCTCTATGCCGCGAGCGCTTACCTCGGTCCCGGCTACAAGGCGCAATTGCGCGAGCGCGTGGCGCGTATCCGCGAGCGGCACGGCCTGGCTTCCGCGCCTGTCGAGTATCGTCCCGAGCTATGGGACGGCGAGGAGCAGGGCACCCTGTTTCCGATACAGTGAGATGGAAGGAGTCGGGAGACAGAAGACAGGAGACAGAATGGCAGCAAGCCTCGCCGAGTTCGATTATGAGCTGCCCGAGGATCTGATCGCGCAGACGCCGCTAGCCGACCGGGCCGCTTCCCGCATGCTGGTGGTCGATCGTACGCGCGGGTCCTGGGAAGACCGGCAATTTCGCGATCTGCCGGCGCTTCTCGGACCGGGCGACTGCCTGGTGCTCAACGATTCGCGCGTGTTTCCGGCTCGGCTGTTCGGGCGCCGCGAAGGCCGCACCGGCGAAGTGGAAGTTCTGTTGCTCCGGCCGGTCGACAGCGCGGCTCGGGAATGGGAAGCGCTGGTGCACCCTGGCAAAAAGATGCGCGTCGGCGAAAGGGTGCTGTTCTCCGACCGCTTGGAGGCGGAGGTCGTTGCGCGCCGCGAGTTCGGTGAGCGCACGCTGCGCTTCGCGGCGGAAGGCGATATTTACGAAGAATTCGAAAGAATCGGGCATGTGCCGCTGCCTCCTTATATCAAGAGGCGCGACGAAGCCGCCGACCGCGAGCGGTATCAGACGGTGTTCGCGTGCGAGAAAGGATCGGCGGCAGCGCCTACAGCCGGTCTGCATTTCACGCCGCAGGTGCTGGACGCCTGCCGCGAGCGCGGCGCGGACATCGCGTTTGTGACGCTACATGTGGGTCTGGGAACTTTCCAGCCGATCCACGGGGAACTGCTAGAGGGACACAGGCTGCACCGCGAGCATTACCGCATCACGGCGGATAACGCCGCGCGCATGCGGGCCGCCCGCCGTCTGGTGGCTGTGGGCACGACCAGCGTCCGCACCATCGAAAGCGCGATGCGTGGCGGCGGTCTGCATGAGTCGAGCGGCGAAACGGACCTATTTATCTATCCGGGTTTCGATTTTCGAGCCACCGGCGCGATGCTGACCAATTTTCATTTACCGCGCACCAGCCTGCTGCTGTTGGTGTGCGCCTTTGCCGGCAAGGATCTGGCGCTGACCGCGTATCGCCACGCGGTGGAACAACGCTACCGGTTTTATTCGTATGGGGATTGCATGTTAATCCTTTGAATTATCGCGTAATCTGGTGTATGCTTTAGTAAATTCACCAGGAGGACGAAAAATGAAAACTTGTCGCAAGTTCGCCTTACCGTTTTTTTGCCGCCGTTTGCACGTTGGCTTGCGTTACGCCGGCGAGCGCCGGTGTGATCTACTCGAATATAGAGCCGGGCGATACCTTCGGTCCGGGAGTGGCCATCGGACTCGAGCCGTTCGGCGGCCCTTACAACAATGCGGGTATCGGCTTCGTGTCGAGCCAAAACTACACCTTCGAGAGCATGGAACTGGCGGTCAGCTTGTTTTCGGGGCCGAACGTGCTGGATGTGGATTTGATGTCGAGCATGGGGGGCCTTCCCAACCAGGTGCTGGAGTCTTTCACGCTTAACGGCGATATGTCGACCGACTCCGCCACCGGGTTAGTCACGATCGACTCAGTTACACACCCGTTGCTGGAGGCCGGCCAGGTGTACTGGGTAGTCGCGGCGGGCGGCTCCACGACGACCGCATTCTGGGCGGAGAACAGTAACGGCGTTGAGGGACCGAATGTGAGTGGCCCGAGCCTCACATCACTGGTACGTGACGCGAATACAAATACCGTCGAAGCTATCGAAGTGTCTGGGAACCCCGTTCCGGAACCCGGTTCCTGGATCCTGATGGGAGGAGCGCTGCTATTAGGAACCGCTTACTCATACCGCAGGGTGACCATGGGGTCCACCCGTGCAGCTCTCCGCGCCGGGAAGTAACAGGCCGCCAGCGCGACAACGCCGAACACGGCGATGGCGGCCGCGTAAGTCAGTGGATCGCCCGCACTCACGCCGAATAACAGGCTGCCCAACAGGCGCGATAGCGCCAACGCTCCGGCCAGCCCCGCTGCGATGCCGATCCCGGCCAAGATCATGCCCTCGGCAGCCACGGTACGGAACACGTCCGCGGCGCTGGCTCCCAGTGCCACGCGCACACCGATCTCACGCGTGCGCTGGGTGACCAGGTACGAGAGCACGCCATAGATGCCGATGCATGCCAGGATCAGCGCCAGAGCGGCCAATCCTCCGAGCAGGGCTGCTTGCACGCGCCGCTGCGCGACTTCCTGGTCGAGCAGGCCGTCGAGCGTCATTACGTTCGATACGGGTTGGTCGGGGTCTACGGATGAGACGGCTTGCCGCACGGCGCCCGCCATGGTCAGCGGATCGCCGCTCGTATGGATCGCCAGATCGCGCAGCACCATCCAGTTGTCCTTCGCCTGCCAGTAGGGGAAATACATTTCCTGGCGCGGCGGATCGTTCAGGCGCATCTGACGGACGTCGCCGACAATGCCGGCGATCCGGAGCCACGGCGTCTTGTCGCCGGCATCGCCAAATTTAAAGCGTTTGCCGAGCGCATCCTGATTCGGCCAGAACTTGCGTGCCATGGTTTCGTTGACGATCGCCACGGGGGGAGCGTCCGCCCCGTCGCCATCCTGGAACAACCGCCCACGGCGCAACGAAATCCGCATCGCCTCGAAGTAACCCGGCGTGACCACGCGGTTATTGGCGCTCCAGGGTAAATCCGGACGCGCCGCCACGCCCTCGGGCGTGAAGCCGCTACTGCCGCCTTCCCAGGTTAGGGGCAAGGCACTGGTAAACCCTGCGGCCTGCACGCCGGGCAGCGCGCGCACACGCTCCAGCACGCGCTGGAAGAATGCCGAGCGCTTCGCAAATTCGCCGTAATTGGTAACTGGCGCATCTACGCGCACGGTGAGCACATGATCGGCGCGGAAACCCGGATCGATGCCGCGCAGCTTGGCGAAGCTTTGGAGCAGCAGTCCGGACGCCACCAGCAGCATCAGGGACAAGGCCACTTCGCCCACCACCAAAAGGTTGCGCAGTATTCCGCGGCGTGGGCCTGAGCTGCCGCGTCCGCCTTCTTTCAGCACGCCGTTCAATTCGATCCGCGAAACTTGCAGGGCCGGCGCCATGCCGAACAGGAAACTGCTGGCGAGTGAGATCGCCACTGCGAACGCCAGCACACCCGGATCGAGCGAGAGCGACACGCTGCGCGAAAGATCCACGGGAATCAGGTTCTTCAAGAAATTGAAGCACCAATCCGCCAGCAATATGCCGAGCAAACCCCCACCCGCCGCCAGCAGCGCACTCTCGGTGAGGATCTGGCGCACGATGCGGCTGCGGGCCGCCCCTAGCGCGGTGCGCACCGCGATTTCACGCTGCCGGCCGGTGGCGCGCGCAAGCAGCAGGTTGGCGATATTGGCGCACGCGATCAGCAGGATGAAAGACACCGCCGCCATCAGCACGATCAAGCCGGTGCGCGCGCCTTGTGTGTAGGTGTCCTGCAGCGGCTCGGCGAAGAACCGCCGGATTCCCGCGTTAGTATCCGGATACGCCCGCGCCAGCCGTTTGCAGAGCACCTGCAACCCGGCATTGGCCTGCGCGAGAGTGACGCCTGGCCGCAGCCGCGCAACCACCTCCAGGTAATGGTTTCCGCGATCGGCCAACTGATCCGGGGTGAGGGCCATCGGCGTCCAGATGTCGGCGCTGGTGGAGGGATGAGCGAAGCCCGCCGGCATCACGCCCACCACGGTATACTTCTCGCCGTTGAGCACGATGGCGCGCCCCACTATGCCGGGGTCGCCTGCGAAGCGGCGCCGCCACAATCCGTAACCGATCAGGACGACATGCGGCCGGCCCGGCCGGTCTTCTTCCGGCCGGAATACACGGCCCAGCGCTGGTTTCGCGCCCAGCACGGAAAAGAGGTTCTGAGTGACGGATGCGCTCTGCAGTTTCTCCGGTTCGCCGGCGTCTCCACCGGTGTCTCCAGTCAGGTTGAATACGTGGTAGCGGCCGTACTCCGCGGCCGCGGCGACATCATCGAAGATCTGGGTCTGCGCCTTCCAATCGGCGTAGTTTCCAGGTGCGGGTGTGTTGCGCGGGAAGCCCACTTCGCTGTCGTCTTCAAAAACCGTGACGAGGCGCTGCGGGTCGCGATACGGCAGCGCGCGCAGCAGCACCGCGTCCACCACGCTGAAGATCGCCGCCGTGGCGCCGATGCCCAACGTGAGAGTGAGCAGCGCGATGGCGGTGAAGCCGGGACTGCGAGCCAACAGCCGCAGGCCATAGCGGAGATCCTGGATGAAGGTGCGCATAGATCGGAACGAATGCACGCGTGGTTCCGCGGAAATGCCCAATGGCATCAATGCTCGCGCCGGGTGGCTGTTCATTTGCGGGACTTATTTGTCCGTTGGTGGGGCGGGCGGTTATGCCCAACAAAAAGTCTAAGGATTACCCTCGTCACCATACAATACGCACGCCCGGGTACGATTTAATGTGCGTATCGCAGGTTATTGCCCTTGATCGCGATTTCCCAATATGAAACCACGCTCACCGCAATCAGCTTTTCCGGGTTCTGCCAGACTCCCCTTGCCGCTTCCGAGAGGCGGCCTGGATCCATGATGATCAGCCAGAGAAGCGTTGACGTGTCCAGCAGGTGGATATCAGGTGCGTCCATCGAGCTTTCGTAGAAATCGATTCGTCTCAGCGCCCATTCAGAAAGTCGTCGACCTCATCGTCGTTCATCGGAGCTTCCCAACTATCGGGGAGATGGAAATCTCCGCTTCCGAATCCTACCGGCCGTGGCTCGGACCGCGGGCCACGCCGGTGGTTCATGCGCTGCAGGACTGGCGAGATTCCACGCAGGCGCGCCGGCTGAGTACACAGTGCTCGATACCTGCAATACTCATGGCGTCCATTCCGAGTAACACCATGTCCCAGCGAGACTCCTTCGAAACATGACTAGTTTGCCGGGCCCCCCGGGGGACGCCTCTACAGCCGCGCTTCTGCCGCGCCCCGCCGCCATCCCAGCAAGCCCTCCCACAACCCGCGCCATTTGCGCAGCACCAGTTCCGCCAGATTCAGTGCAATGGCCAGCGCCAACAGAAAAGGCCACAAGTCGAGGGTCGCCGGTACCGACCTGCCCGACGAATCGAAGATGGCGCTCAACGCCGGGTTGTAGCGTCCGCCAGTAGCATCGGCCACCTGATGCAGTAACTGATCGTTCGCGCCGTATTCCAGCATCTCATCTTCCTGGCGGTAGAAGCCCACTTCCGGAAAAGCGCGCGATTCCGCCAGCGGCCGCACGCGGAACAGTCCCTGCCGTTCGCCGATGGCCGCGCGCGCGCGATAGTGCCCGGCGGCCACTTTGGCCACCTTCAGCGGCGATTGAAAACCGTTCGGTCCGAACGCGAAGATATCGGGAATCGCGACCGGCTCGGCCACGTCGCGGCCCAGATGATAATCCACCACCAACTCATTGGCCGCGCGGTCGAATTCGGCGCCAGCCTCGCTCGATTCGGCGTGCGGCAGCAGGTCGCGGAAAATGTTGGCCCATAGCTTGTCGAACCCCGGCCAAGTGACCCAGGCGGCCGCCCAGCGGTTCTTGGCGTCGGACGTGAACACGGCCGCACGGCCCAGTCCATATTGCCAACGCACCAGCAGCGGATCTTCGGCGCCCGCGCGCAGAATCAAGTCCGAAGTCGGCCGCGCCAGGAAACGCACATAGCCGCGCAACGGCGGCGCGGTCTCGATACCCACACCATCCAGAATCTCCGCGCGATTCACCACTTCGGGATGCACGTCCTTCTCCACCGCCGTGGAGCCGGTGTGTTCCTTCACGTCGCGCAGCACGATCTGCTCGAGGCCGGAAGGGTCGTTCAGGAAATAAGCCTTGCCTTGCGCAAGCTGCGCCACCTTTTCGAGGAAGGCGCGGTTCACGTCCTGCCCCAGCCCGACCGTGGAGATAGTGACATGGTTGGCCACCGCATCCTTGGACAGCGTCATGCTGTCGCCTTCTTCCGAGATGCCGTCGGTGAGCAGGACGATGTGTTTGTAGATTGCCTTCGACGTCAGGATCTTACGATAGGCTTCGGTGAGCGCGGGTGCGATCTGCGTGCCGCCATCGGGCGTAATGCCGGAGATCAGCCGCTTGATGGAAGTGCGGTCGTCCGCGCGGCGCAGCGGCACCGACCACTGGAACGAGTTATCGAAAATCAGCACGCCCACCTGGTCGACGGGCCGCAGGTTCTCCACCACGCCGACGGCCGCCTGGCGCGCCAGTTCCATTTTCTTGCCTTCCATGGAAGAAGACTTATCGATAATCAGCACGACGGCTGTGCCTTCGGGAGTGCGCGGCGGCGCGAGCTTGGCGGGCAGGGTGCGCTCCAGCGCGTCCTCCTCTTTTTTCTCCACGTAGACGTTGCGGTCGCCGCCGATCCAGAGCAGGCCGCCGCCTTGCTTGACGAACTCTTCGAGCGCGGTTTTGCGCGGCAGGGGCACACTCTGCATGTCCCAGTTGTTGAAGATTACCAGTTGATAGCCGTCGAGCCGATCGGGCGGGCCGGCGGGCGCGCGCTGCACGTCGAATTGATTGGCTTCGAGCGTGCGCAGCAGGTGCTGTTCGGCGTCGGGCGGGTCGTTGGTTATCAGCAAAACGCGCGGCCGCCGCAGGGTGAGCGCGGTATCGAAGTGCGCCTCTCCCAGACCTTGCCCTAAGCTGGGCGCGGCGATCCGGCCAGCCAACTCGATCGCGCCCGTGGCGGTCACGCTGGCGTGCGCTCGGAAGTGGTTCGTGCCAGCGGTCAGGTTCACGCGGCTGGCGCCGAGCGGCTTACCCTCGGCGGTCATCTCCACGGTGGCTTGCGCGGCGCGCGGAGAATCGAGCGTGATATCCACGGGAAAACGCTCGCCGGTGAAGACCTGCGCGGGCATGCTCACCGATTCCAGAACCAGGCTGGGGCGCGGCCGTCCGGCAAGCGGAATCACGTCGATGGGCACGCCGCGCTGCTGTGCCTGCCAGATGGCGCGCGTGATGCTGCCGAGATTCTCGTTGCCATCTGAGATCAGGAGAACGCGCGGCACCAAGCCGGCTGGCAGCGTGGCCAAGCCTTCGCGCACAGCCGCCTCCACGTTTGTGCCGTGCGAGGCTTGCCCAGGGCTATACGCGAGATTCCAGGCCTGCCCGGTCCGCTCGGCGGGCGCGGGATTGCGCGGCGTGCGCGCGAAGGGCAGCACCTGTGTCCAGTTGCGCCCGCGCCCCCGCTCCACCGTGGTCGCCGTGGCCGAGGCTGCGTCCAGGTCCTGCTGGGATACGCTGGCCGAAGTATCCACCAGGATCGCCACGGCCACTCTCGACTCGTCGAATGTGAGGCGCGGCTCGGCGAACGCCAGCAGAATGGCCGCCAGCGCCACGGCCTTCATAACCAGACCGGCGCGGCGCGCGGAGTTGCGCCACTCCCAGGCCGCCCAGACGAGCGGTGCGAGAGCCAGCGGAATCAGCCATGCGTGGGCGAACGTCATACGGTCACGTAGGGCGAAACAGCCCGGTTTGGCGTTCATTTGCCTTCGATTTGCGCGCGGCCTGTTTGAACGTCGCCAGCACATGGCGTGGGAAGGCCAGTTTCTTGCCATGGAGCAATTCCTCGACGGTCAAGATCTGTATCCTCGGAAACTTCTCGCTAGCTCCGCCTTTCATCCTGAGCGCCGACTCATAGAAACCAGCGGATACGGCCTCGGTCTTCATCGGCGCGGTGGGCTCCTCCAAGGTGATGAAGGCCCCGATTGCAGCCTTCTCGCGGTCAAGCACGCCCTTTAAGTCGCGGATGTCCCCAGCTCTCACGTGCCCCGACTTTACTTGGACCACGATTCTCTTGGCGACTCCACTGGTATCGTCTATGAAATTGATGTATCCGTCGATTCCGCTGTCCGCGCCTTTCTTCCGCTTATCTTGCGCCGGGAACGCATCAACCAAGCCGGCGGCCCACCACTGGAACTGGTAACGGTCTTCGAGCGCGAGCGCATGGGCCGACGCTACGTCCTTCGGATCTCCTTTCACTTCGTATGCCGCGAGCTCGGACTTGAATTGATCGAACAGCCGATGCCGGATCAGCGTGATCGCCAAGTGGGTGATGTCGATGCCCACCCATCTGCGATGGAGCCGTTCTGCGACCGAAATAGACGTGCCACAACCGCAGAAGGGATCCAGGATCAAGTCGCCTTCGTTCGAGCTTGCCTTAACGATTCGCTCCAGCAGGGCTTCGGGCTTCTGAGTCGGATACCCCAAACGCTCCCGAGCTTGCGAATTGATCGGGGAGATGTCGTCCCAAAGATTCTGGGGCGAGACGCCCGGCATCTCATCCAAGTATCGTTTGTACTGCGGAACCGAGCCTGGCTTGGTTTGGACGATCCGGCCTTCGGCAATAAGCGCCTGCATCTTGGATTTGCTATAGCGCCAGTACCGGGTCACGCCCATGACTTCATATGCCGGATTGCCCTTCGCCATCCCGCCTGGGCCCGTTAGATTATCGAGGCGATAGTGCCGTCTATCCGAGTCAACATAGCCGTACTTTCTCAAATACTCTTCGCTATACTCGCCATACTGGGAATTGAAGGTGTAGCTATCCGATTTGGTGTACAAGAATAGAATGTCGGTGATATTGCCAAAGCCCTTCCGGCCCTGCTTCGTGTCGCTGTGCGCCGTCGTTCGTTTCCACGTAATCTCGTTTAAGTAGTTCTCGCCGCCGAAAATCGCATCCATGAGGAGCTTCAAGTAATGGCTGGCGGTCGGATCGCAATGAAGGTAGACGCTACCCGTCGGTTTCAGAACCCGGTGGAGTTCCCGCAGCCTGGGAGCCATCATGACCAGGTAGGCCATCATGTCGGACGGCCCGAGAAGAACTCGGAACGCTTGCAAAAAATCGGAAAGCCGCCCCCCTTTCTGGATCGTCTCGAAGTAGGTTTCTTCGGCTTCTACACCCCATTCCCACGTGTCCTCAAAAGCGGTGATCTGGGCGTGCGAGTGCTCCCCGCTCTTTTCCTTGAACAGCACGTTGTAGTTGGCGTTCGAGTTGAACGGCGGGTCGAGGTACACAAGATCCACGGAATCGTCTGCGATGTGCTCTCGCATGATCGGGAGGTTGTCACCGAAGAATAGCTGGTTCTTCCAATCGGCCATCAGTGTGATGATTCAGTTTCGCAGGTGGGGCGGATGCGCTGCAACTGGCGGACAGCGCCATTGGGCCACCTTTGGGACGCAGCCGATGGTCACTCGGCCAACCGCCGCGTTCGCAACAGACAGCGGCTGTAGCCAACCGCCGCTCAGGCTGCCAGCTCGAGCTCGCCCCACATTTCATCCAACTCCTTTTGCGCCGACCGCTTGATTTTGAGCGAGTACTTAGCCACGCTGACGGGCGCGTCTCAGGCGGGCCACGCGGTATTGCTCGTAAGGAATGCCCTCTTCCTTCCGGCGCGATTCGAAATCAGACCGTCCGAGAAATCGTCCCAAACGGCCGCGTGTTTCTTCAGGTCGATTAGAACGCCGACTTTGCGGCCCTTCTCATCCGTGACGAACTGGATCCCCGTCATGACTCATTCTCCCTCAAGCGACCGCATCGCTGCAATGTACGGTCACGACGCCTTCCGCATAGCGACGGGCCGCCGCGAAACACGCGCCACACGGCGGCGGAAGCGGCCGTACAGGATCCATTCCGCGAGCAGTCCGGCGCCGCCCGCCATCGCCAGCCATTGCCAGAGGTCGGTGCCCTCCGCCAACGGCGCGGCAAACTTCGGAATGCCGCGGCGCGTTTCGGTGGGAACGTCCCATTGGGATTCCCAAAGCTGCGGCAGGGTCAGCGAGTAGACATATTCGCGGTCGCCTGCCAGCACGCGCACCGTGCCGGGATTGCCAGTGAAGAATTCGAGCGATTGGCCGCGCAGCGTGAAGGGCGCGGGATTGCCGTCTTCGCGCAGCACGCGCACGCCCGCCGGCCGGACGTCGGAATCGAGAGGTACCTTTACCGCGCCGACACTGCCCGCCGTCAATTCCCAGCGGCGGAAAATCTCGGGCGCCATCCAGCGCAGCAGGTTGGCATAAAGCAGGGGCGTGGACAGCTCATAGCGCATGGCCGAAAGCGCCGGATGAAAGCCCAGCACCACGATCTTCGGCCTGCCCGGACGCGCCACGATCACGGGACCCTCGGCCACTTCGGCGACCTTCAAATCGTCGGGCGCAGCTTCGAAAACGGAAGCGGATTCCAGGCGTACGTCCTTGGCGCGCAGGCCCGCTCCCAGGGGATGGTCGGTGAGCCAATGCGTGAGGGGTGCGTCCGACACGCGCGCACGCACCGGCACGGGTGAGCCACCGGCCGGTGGATCGATCCAAATGGAATCGGCCAGCGGTGGCGCGGGCGGATGGAAACGGTCCAGGATGACGAGCGATCCGGGGCCCTGCGCGCTATATTCGGAAGGGGTGCGAAAGGTTGCCGCCACCTGCGGGCTGGCCGCCAGCACCGGGCGCAGCAAATCCGGCTCGGCGGAATAGACGGTCACGCGCAGGGCCGGCTGGGCAGGCAGTTGCAGGGTGGCGCGGTCGTCCGCGGGAAAAGCGTCGTGCGGCAGAAGCTGGGCCTGCAGAAAGCCCCGCACGGTGCTGCGAAACTGGAAGCTGGTTTCGCGATCCGCGCCGGGCGCGAGGGTCATGCGCTGGGAGCCTGCCGGCAAATTGCCGGGGCCATCCACTGAAGGGCCGAAGGTCAGCGCCAGTGTGACGGTACGCGGCGCGGCGCCGTAGTTGCGCAGCGAAACGTAGATCTCCCAAACATCGGAATCGGCCGTTGAACGGCGTACGCCGATGCGGCGCAGTCCGCAGTTTTCGACCGCGTCGGGAACGCTGAGGAAGCGCAGATTGCGCAAGCCCAGTTTGGCCGGCTCGCGATCGGCGAGCTTGCCGGTGCCGACGAAGACCACTTCCCCGGCGCGGCGTCCGCTCCGCTGCTGAATCTGGCGCGCGAAGGCCAGCGCCTGATCCAGGTTTAAGGCTGTTGCGCCGGGCTGCGAGTCGGCGATGGCATCGACCAGCTTCTTGCGGTCCGGTTCGAAAGCCGTGGCGGGCGTGGTGAGGGCGTCGGCGCGCACCAGCATGATGCGATCGCGCGCGGGCACTGCGGCGACGTAGGCGCGGGCGCGTTCGCGGGCAAGGTCCATCAATGTGCGGGCGGAGGTGCGGCTGGAGGTGCGGGCGGCCATCCAGGCGGAGGTATCCAGGATGAGCACGTGGTCGCGCGGCGCGGAGGCGGGCGCACCCAAGCGCAACTGCGCGATGGCCAGCAGCAGCAGCGCCATACTGGCGAGTTGCAGCAGCAGCGAGAATGGCTGTTGGATGCGGCGGCGGCGCGCGACTACGGTGGGCTGCTCCGCCGATACCCAGAAACGCAGCGTGGAAACGACCTGGCGGCGGCGCGAGCGGTCGAGCAGGTATAGGGCGAACATTACGGCGGACACGGATCCGAACAGCGCCAAAAATTGCCCGAGGGTGAGGTTCAGCAGATGCATACTTACAGCCAAACACTGGCGTCGACATGAGTGTCGACGCGGCACGCTGCGAGCGTGCGCCACATCATGCTACGCCTCGCGCGCGCATCAGCGGTCCGAAGACGACTTCCTCCATCGGCTGTCCGGTCGAGATTCCGGCGTAACGGCCGCCGTTGCGCAGGGCCAGCTTTTGGATGGCGGCGGCATACTCGTCGAACGCTTGCGTGTAGCGCGCCCGGGAGGATGGATCGAACTGCACTTTCAACCGGCCCTTGGTTTCGGCATCCTCCAGTTCCAGTTCTCCGTCCCACGGCGGAGTGCGATCCTGCTCAGACCAGATCTGCAACAACATCAACTCGTGGCCGAAATCCGCCAGAAATTGCAGCGCCCGTTCGCAGCCCTGGTCGTCCAGAAAATCCGAGATCACGATGGTCAGGCCGCGCTGCGAATAGCGCGAAATAAATTCGCGCATCGCCGCGAAGAAATCCGTCGGTCCGCCCGCCTGCATCGCGCCCAACGAATCCAGCACCGGACCGAAGCGGTGCCGCCCGCCCGTACACAAATACCGGTGCCCCAGCTTACTCGAAAACGGATGCAACTCGATGGCGTCCAGGCGCACCATCCCCACGTAGCAGAGCGCGCCCGCCAGCCGCCGCGCGTAATCGAATTTGCCGCCGGTTTGCATGGAGTCGCTGGTATCGAGGAGCATGCGCACAGGCACCCGCGGCTCCACCTGAAACATTTTCAGGAACAGCTTCTCCAGGCGCAGGTAGGCGCGCCAGTTCACCGCGCGTAGGTCGTCGCCGTGATGGAAACTGCGATGGTCCAGAAACTCCTGTCCGGCCCCCGAAAAACGCGACGGGTTGTGCCCGCCGACCAGGCCCGGGAACGATTTCTGCCAGCGCAGGGCCAGGCGCTCCAGCTTCTCCAGAAACTCGCGGTCGAGAATAGGCGCGGCGTCCATGACCTGTTGACGGGCTTAGGCGGCGGCGTGCGCGGAAACGTCCTGGATGATCGTGTTCAGAATGGTTTCCGGCGTTTGGCCGTCCGCATGGGCGTCGAAATTCAGAATGATGCGATGGCGCAGGACCGCGCGCGCCACGTGCTGCACATCGTCGATGCTCAGGTGGTAGCGCCCACGCATCAGAGCCAGCACGCGCCCGCACTCGACGAGTGCCTGCGCGCCGCGCGGAGAGCTGCCGTAGCGCACGTACTTACGCGCTACCTCGTGCGCTTCGCGCTGCTCCGCCTGCGTGGACATCACCAGTTGGATGGCGTACTCCTGCACGTGCGGCGCGACCAGGACTTCACGGCATACCGAGCGCACTTCCATGATGGCATCGCGGTCGAGCACGGCGCTCACCTGCGCCTCATCCCGCTGAATGGTGCGCTCCACGATGCGATTCAGCTCCGCGCGCGTGGGATAGGTTACGAGGATCTTCATGAGGAACCGGTCGAGCTGCGCCTCGGGCAGCGGATAGGTGCCCTCCATCTCGATGGGATTCTGAGTGGCCATCACCAGGAATGGACGTTCGAGCTCGTGCGTGGTGGTGCCGCTGGTGACGGTGCGCTCCTGCATGGCTTCGAGCAGCGCCGATTGGGTCTTGGGGGTTGCGCGGTTGATTTCATCGGCCAGCACCAGGTTGGCGAAGATAGGGCCGGGCTGGAAGCGCAGGAACTTGGCGCCGTGGTCGCTGGTTTCGATGATCATGCTGCCCACGATGTCGGCGGGCATCAGATCGGGGGTGAACTGGATGCGGGAATATTTCAATTGCAGCGCGCGCGCTAAGGTACGCAGCAGGGTGGTTTTGCCCAGGCCCGGAACGCCTTCCAACAAGACGTGCCCGGAGGCCAGCAGGCAGATCAGCACGCCTTCCACGACGTCGTCCTGGCCGACGATGATTTTGGCGATTTCGGCTCGAACGCGCGCCAGACGTTCGACGGCCACTTCCAGTGCCGCTTCGGTTCCCACTTTATTATTGTAGAGCACCGGGGCGGCGATGACGGGCCGCGATATGTTGGCCGCAGATGGGCAACGGACCTTCCCGCTGTGGGAGGACGAAGGCGATACGTATGATGAGCGATACGGCAACGGTGGCGTCGATCAGTTCCGGCGGCTCGGTATCGGTTGCGATTACTGCACTGATCTTGAGCTTTCGGATGTTCAATTCATTGGAGCGCCGTATTGAAGTGATCGAGCGGGATCTAAAGGATTTCTTCCGCACGGTTGCCGACCATGACAAGCGGATCTCGAAATTGGAAGACAAGTCTTAAGCCTGGGTCGGGTCCGCCCAGACTACCATTCGCCTCTCTCCAGAATATGGCGGGCGGCTGCGGATGTGAAATCATCCGTCGAGCGCTCCAACCCGGCACAAACTCGATCCATAGCCTCAGTGATTTCTTCCGCCGCGTGCCGCGCCAAATACTCCCTGACGGCATCGCTGAGGCGGCGATCACGGCTCCGGCGCCGCAGGCTTCAGAAGTCGGGAACTGGCGTGGATTCGGCAGGCGAACGGATCTCGGGCACGCCGCTGAAAACAGGCGTGGTCAGGGGACGATGGGCTTTCTGCGCGAGCTTCCGGCGGTACATGTCGGCATCTGCAGCCGCCATCAGATCCTCAGGCGCGGATGTGGACGCGCATGTCTCGCGGGAGAACGTGGCCGTACCGACGCTCAAGCTGAGCCTCAACTCCTCTCCGTGCCAGGGCAAGTTGGCCTGCTCGATCAGGTCGACGATCGCCTGCCGCATAATCGCCGATCCTTCGGCCGCGGTTTGGGGCAGAATTATCGAAAACTCGTCTCCGCCAAGGCGCGCGCAGATATCCGTGGACCGGCAGCGGGATCTAAGGAGCTGGGCAACGATTTTGAGAGCTTCGTCCCCGGCGTTATGCCCGTACTGGTCGTTCAGGAGCTTGAAGAAGTTCAAGTCGATCATCATCAAGGAAACCTCTCCGGAGCGGCGCGTCCGGTCGATCTCGTACCGCAGGGCTTCCTGAAACCGGCGCCGGTTGAAGAGGCCCGTCAGGGGGTCGGTGTTGGCGAGATTCTCGAGTTTGGCGTTGGCTTCCTGGAGCATCTTCTGGTGCGCGATAATACCGGCTGTGCGTTGAAAGATCAGTCCCTCGAACGCTTCGTTGAGAGACTGGCCGGCGCCGGCGTCGTTTAAATTGGAAGCCAACACGACGGAGGAGGGTATCCGGATTCCAGGCGGGGCGGGTCCACTCTGCTGGGCGGCCGCCGCATAGGCCTTCTGCACGGCGAAATAACCCTGTTGGAAACGGCTGCCATCGATGACTGCCGCAACCACTCCATTCCTCAGAAACGGTTCCACATCCGCAGTGCAGGTGAATCCGACACAGGGGATATCGAGAGCGCCCAGCTGTAGAGTCTTGGCAACTTCCGCGATCTGCTCGGATCCGACGTAAATGCCGTCGATCGGCCCGTTACACCGGATCAATTCAACAAAATCCCCGGCCAAATCGAAGTTGGTGCAAGCAATTACCTCGTTAAGCCCGGCATAGCGTTCCACTTCCCGCCGCAGGCCGTCGTAGCGCTGGGCGACATGGTACTCATGCCGGGGACCCGGAATAGTCAAGATACGCCCGCGCCGGCCCATCAACTTTGCCAGCAGTTCTCCGGCCAGAACGCCGGAATGGAAGGCATCCGGCCCCACGTGCAGCGTCCGGGCGCTTTGGGGGGCGTCGGAGTGGAAAGTAACTACGGCTGTTCCCCTGGCGACGTGCCGTTCGATCAGATCGTTGAGATCCGAGCTGTGCATGGGCACCAGGGCGATCGCGTCTACGCGCTCCTGGAGAAGTTCGGTAAGGATCGCGCGTTGTGCTCCTATGTCGTGCCGGGGTTGCGTGATGTCGGCGACCTCGACGCCGAATTGAGCAATGTCGAAGGTAGCCTCCCAAACACCTTGCCAGAGCAAGTCGAAGAAAGCCTCCGGTTCTTGTGGCGCTATGACCGCGATTCTCACGTTTCCCCCTTGTATATCGGATGGATTGGGAGACGGCATAAGGGGTCGGGCTGCAAACGCGCCACCGTATGGCGCCACACCGCCAGCAGCACCGAACCGATCAGGATGAGACCGCAGCAGAGGCCCGTCCATAATCCGGCCGCGCCCCATCCTGCGCGGAAGCATAGCCACATTCCCAGCGGCAGGCCGACAAACCAGTAGAACAGCAGGTTGCACCACATCGGCGTGCGCGTATTGCCGGTGCCGCGCAGCGCGCCGGCGGCCACCACCTGGCACCCGTCGAACAATTGAAACGCGGCGGCGATGGCCAGCAGCGTGACGCTGACGCGGATGACGGCGGGATCGTCGGTGTAGATGCGCGCAATACGCTCCGGAATTGTCAGAAATGCCAGGGCCGCGAGGCTCATGAAGGCCACGCCGCAGGCTAGGGCGCTCCATCCGGCGCGGCCGGCCGCGGCAGGATCGCGCTGTCCGATCAAATGGCCGACGCGCACAGCGGCAGCGGAGCTGATGCCCAGCGGCACCATAAACGAAAGGCTTGCCATGTTCAGGGCGATCTGGTGGCCGGCCAGCGAAGCGGCGTCCAGCCGGGCGATTAAAGCGGTAGTCAATCCGAAGACCCCAATCTCCAGCACCACGTGCGTAGCGGCGGGAGTACCGAGCTTCAGCAGCGCCGCCATGCGCTGCCAATCGGGCGCGCGAGGCACACGCAACAATCCCGAGCGGTGCGCGCGATCGTAGTAAAGCGCGCTGAAGATCAGGACGCCAGCCATATAGAGTCGCGCGGCGAAGGTGGCCCAGGCGGATCCGTCCGTGCCCATGGCGGGGAAGCCCAGGCGCCCGTAAATCAGCACCCAATTGCCGAAGAGGTTGATCAGGTTCGCCGAGACCAGCGCGAACATCACCGGCTGCACCAAAGCCACGCCTTGCAGGTAACGCCGGACCGCGAAATACAGCATCAGCGGGAAGGTGCCCCAATTCAAGATCCGCATATACGCGGTGGCTTGGGACAGCACCCTGGGATTCACGCCGAACCGGGGCAGACCGGCAGCGATGGCGGCGGTGACGGCCATCAGGGCCGGCGTCAGCGCCACGCACAGGTAAAGAGCGCTCCACAAGGAGCGGTGGCAATCCGCCAGCCGTCCTGCGCCGTAGGCTTGCGAGACCATAGTATCGAGGCCCAACAGCAAGCACCCGCCAAACACCGTGCAGGTGTAAAACAGAATGCTGCCGAGGCTCACTGCGCCGATGGCGGCCGCGCTGTCCGGCAAGCGGCCCACCATGATCGTGTCGATGATGCCCATGGCCATCCAGCCGAGTTCGGCAAGCACCAGCGGCCAGGCCAGTTCCAGCAAAGGCCGCCATTCGTGCCGGATGTTGTCGAGGGCGGACATCTATCCAGGATCACACAGCAGGCCGGCTGAAAGCCGGGCTGCGGGCAGGATTGCCCGCCCTCCAAGGTATATTGAGAGTTACCGTGAGAACCCCAGCCGCATTCCTCATCGGCGCGGCTCTTTTGAGCGCCGCCGAACCTTATCGCGAGTGGAATGTGTACGGCGGCGGTCCCGAAAGCATCCGCTATTCGGCCCTCGATCAAATCAA
Source organism: Bryobacteraceae bacterium (assembly GCA_049516155.1). Classification (GTDB taxonomy): domain Bacteria; phylum Acidobacteriota; class Terriglobia; order Bryobacterales; family Bryobacteraceae; genus Bog-159. The sequence continues at coordinate 8,997 of JBEKTJ010000010.1, read as the reverse complement.
TCGCGGTAACGTCGCGCGCCTCGAAGTAGCCTGGACCCACGATACTGGCGACGCTTTCGCCGAATCCGAAATGGAATGCAATCCCATCATTGTGAATGGGCTGCTCTACGCCACTACCCCCAAGCTGCGGCTGATCGCGCTGGATGCCGCCACCGGCAAGCTGCGCTGGTCCTTCGATCCCCGGCAGGATCCGCGCGTGGACCAGCGGGCCTTCGGGAAAGCCCGCAATCGCGGCGTCACGTATTGGGCGGATGGCGCGGACGCGCGCATCTTTCTTCCTGCCGGCCACTGGCTCTACGCCCTGGACGCGCGCACCGGCGCGCTCATCAAGTCCTTCGGCGAAGGGGGCCGCGTGGACCTGCGGCAGGGGCTCGGCCGTCCACCGGAGGAGATGTCCATTTCCGCCACCAGCCCCGGCATCGTGTATAGAGACCTGCTGATCATGGGCAGTATCGTCAGCGAAACGCTACCCGCGTCGCCAGGCGATATCCGCGCCTACGACGCCCGCACCGGCAAAGTCCGCTGGGCTTTTCACACTATTCCGCACCCCGGCGAACCGGGCTACGAAACCTGGCCCAAAGACGCATGGCAGTACATCGGCGCGGCCAACAATTGGGCCGGCATGAGCCTCGACGAAAAGCGCGGCTTGGTGTTTGTCCCTACAGGTTCGGCAGCCTTCGATTTCTACGGCGGGAATCGCAAAGGCGACGACCTGTTCGCCAACACGCTGCTCGCCCTGAAGGCCGAAAGCGGCGAGCGCGTCTGGCATTTCCAAGCTGTACACCACGATCTTTGGGATCGCGACTTCCCCGCCCCGCCCAACCTGGTCACGGTCCGGCACGATGGGCGTGCGGTCGATGCGGTAGCCCAGATCACCAAATCCGGCCACGTATTCCTGTTCGATCGGGCGACCGGCAAGCCTCTTTTTCCGATCGAAGAGCGGCCCGTCCCGGCCACTGAAGTGGACGGCGAGGCCACCGCACCGGCTCAACCGCTGCCGCTTCAGCCGCCACCCTTCGCGCGCCAGATTTTCAGCGCGGACATGGTCACCAACCGCACGCCCGAAGCGCACGCGGCCGTCCTCGCACGCCTGCGGCAAGTGCGCAGCGCCGGCCAGTTTGTGCCGCCCAGCCTGGAGGGCACCGTCATCTTTCCCGGCTTCGATGGCGGTGGCGAGTGGGGCGGCGCGGCGTTCGATCCGGCATCTGGGCTGCTCTACGTCAACGCCAACGAGATGCCGTGGATCCTGCGCCTGGTCGAATCGCCGCAAAATCGCCAATCCACCGGCCGCGGCTTGTATAACGCGCGCTGCGCCGGCTGCCATCGCCAGGATATGACGGGTAGCCCGCCGGAGTTTCCTTCGCTGGTGGAGATCGCGAAGCGCCGCACGCAGGCGCAAATCGCCGCAATCGTGCACGACGGCAGCGGCCGTATGCCGGCCTTCGCGCAGTTGCCGCCCGATGCCGCCTCTGCCATCGTCGCCTACATCGCCACCGGTGAAGACAGGGCCGTCGCCAACGTCGCGCGCAGCCCCTGGCCGATCGAGCAGAAGTACCGGCACGACGGCTATAACAAATTCCTCGATCCGGATGGCTACCCGGCCGTCGAGCCGCCGTGGGGAACGCTCAACGCCATCGACCTGAACAAAGGAGAGATCGCCTGGAAGATCCCCTTCGGCGAGTATCCCGAACTGGTTGCGAAGGGCCTGCGCCACACCGGCAGCGAGAATTACGGAGGGCCTGTGGTGACCGCCGGAGGGTTGCTGTTCATCGCCGCTACCAACCACGACCGCAAGTTTCATGCCTTCGATAAGGCCACTGGCGAGTTGCTTTGGGAAACCACGCTGCCCGCGGCGGGCAACGCTACGCCTGCCACTTACCAGGCCGATGGGCGCCAGTTCGTGGTTATCGCTTGTGGCGGCGGAAAGTCGGGCGCACCCTCCGGCGGAAGCTACGTAGCTTTCGCATTGCCTAAGAACTAACCCAAAGAACTAACCTTTGGCCGGCGCGCGTTCGATGCTATAATCTTGGCGCGACCTTGTTAGCTCGCAATCAGGGTCGAGAGGCCGCATTACCCACGCTCTCTCGAATCGCCCGGAAAGGGGTGTTCTCATGCTCGACTTAACTATCGTTCGCATCATATTCGTGCTCGTACTAACCGCGTCCGGCTACTTGCTGCATCCATTTCAATCCGCTCCATCGCCCTGGGCGGCACTGGCTGGACTTGTCATTGGCGTATGCATCATCTTCTTCGAGGTCCGGCTGGAAGAGGTCAGCCTGAAGCGGCTGATCGGCGCGGCGTTTGGATCCGTGCTCGGAATCATCGGGGCGTTCTTTATGTCGCTAGTGCTGCGCGGGGCGCGGCCGGAGGGTGCGGATAGCTCCCATATTGTCCCGTTCATTCAAGTCTGCCTGCTCCTTTGGATGACCTACGTCGGCCTGATCGTAGGCGCCAAGAAGGGAGACCTGCTCAACCTGTCCGCTTTGGGCGGCATTTTCGGCGGCGAAAAAGTATCCAAGAAGTCGTTCAAAATCCTGGATACCAGCGTCATTATCGACGGCCGCATCGCCGACATCGCCGAAACCGGGTTCCTGGACGGCGTGCTGGTGATCCCCCAATTCGTTCTGCGCGAATTACAGTTGGTCGCCGATTCCGCCGATTCCATGAAGCGCAATCGCGGCCGACGGGGGCTCGACATCCTACAGCGCGTCCAGAAGATGGCGCACCTCAACGTGCAGATCGTCGAGGACGATTTTCCGCACGTCCGCGAAGTGGATATGAAGCTGATCGAGCTGGCGAAGGTTTACGATTCGAAGATCGTCACCAACGACTTTAATCTGAACAAGGTCGCCCAACTGCACGGCGTGCAGGTGCTCAACATCAACGAGCTGGCGAACGCGCTCAAGCCCATCGTGCTGCCGGGAGAGACCATGCGCGTCTTCATCCTGAAGGAAGGCAAAGAATATAACCAGGGCGTGGCTTACCTGGACGATGGCACCATGGTGGTGGTGGACAATGCCCGGAAAATGATTTCCAAGACCATCGATATCTCGGTTACAAGCGTGTTACAAACGACGGCGGGTAAGATGATTTTCGGAAAATTCGACGAGCGCATGCATGCCGTGGCGGCCGCCGCCGCCGCGGGCGGCGATGGCAAGCACGACCGGCCGCCGCGCAAAGCCGATCCGTTCTCTCCCGAGAAAAGCACGATAGAATCGTAGATTGCGGTTGTGGGGCGGGCAATTCTGCCCGCGGACACGCTTTCCTCCGTGTCCAAGCCGGCTGGAAAGCCGGCTTGCAGCCAAGATTGGCTGCCCCACAAGTAAAGATTGCCTATATGAAAGTAGCCGTGATTCTGCCAGCAGCGGGGCTAGGCACTCGGATGGGACGGACGTCCGCCGAGAAGGCGGGCACCAGCCGCAAGCAGTTCATGCTGCTCGACGGCGCCCCCATCCTGCTGCATTCGGTGCGCAAATTCGCGGCCTCCGCGCGCGTCGATGAAATCGTGGTGGCCGTCCGGCGCGACGATCTGGACTGGGTCGCGGAGTTGCTCCAGCGCGAGGTCCGGGGCAAGCACGTGCGCGTAGTGGAAGGCGGCAACTCCCGCCAGCAATCCGTAGAGAATGCGCTGGCGGCGCTGGATCCCGAAACTACGCTGGTGGCGGTGCACGATGCAGTCCGGCCGTTCATCGATCTGGAAACGATCGACAAGGTGATCGACGAAGCCGCTGAAACCGGCGCCGCCATCGTGGGCATCGTGCCGGTGGATACGGTGAAGCAGGTGGCCCGCGCCCAGACCAATAAAGCCAGGATCCGCGCGACTCTGCCGCGCGAGAAGCTGGTGCTGGCGCAAACGCCGCAAGTATTCCGCTACGATCTGCTGGTGCGCGCCTTCGCCGCCGCGCAAGCCGATGGCTTCACCGGCACCGACGAATCCAGCCTGGTGGAGCGTCTGGAAGTGGAAGTGAGCGTGGTGCTGGGCAGCGACCGCAACATCAAGATCACCAAGCCCAGCGATATGGACCTGGCGCGCCTGTTCCTGGAAGAGGAAACCGCGCCCCGCGAGCTGTGAGCGAATACCGCACTGGCCTCGGCTGGGACGTCCACCGCCTGGCGCCCGATCGCCCGCTGATTCTGGGCGGCGTCGCCATTTCGTCGGAACTTGGTCTCGAAGGCCATTCCGATGCCGATGTGCTGGCGCACGCCATTACCGACGCCATTCTGGGCGCCGCCGCGCTGGGCGATATCGGCATGCACTTCCCGGATACCGATCCGCGCTGGCAAGGCGCAGGCAGCTTAATTTTCCTGGCGCACGCGCGCGATCTGGTGCGCGCCCGCGGCTACCGCATCGTGAACGTCGATTCCACCGTGATACTGGAGAGGCCCAAACTCAAGGATTATCGCGATGCTATTCGCGCGCAACTGGCTGCCACGCTGGAACTCGATGCGGACCGCGTTTCGGTGAAGTTCAAGACCGCGGAGAAAGTGGGACCCGTCGGCGAAGGCCGGTCCGCCGAGGCCCAGGCCATTGTTACTTTGTCGCGGGATTGACTTGCGGATCGGCTGGGGGCGGGTAGCTCCATTGGCCTTTTTCACTACAGCGGTCGTACGCTTCGCGAAATTGGGCCTTGGCCCGGTGCACCAGCACGCGCAGATAGTCGGTATCGACACGGAACTGGCGGCAGACTTCTGCCTTCTCCGTCTCATCCAGGAAAAGCGCTTGCAGGATATTTCGGTCCTTCTGGGGCATTACCGCGAATACCTGCTGGATCACGCGCTTCATTTCGTCGTTTATCAGTTCGGCATCCAGGTCCACCGTGGGATCGATAGGCTCCTCCGCGCTCTGTTCGTCCCACGGCTCGGCGCGCTCGTCCAGCCGCTGTAGCTCCCGCATCACGTTGTTGCACACGCCGTTGACGAACGCCCCGAAGCGATCCGGACGCGCCACGCCCGGGCCCTCGCGGAGGATCTCGAGGACGCGCATGAGGGTCTCCTGCCGGATGTCCTCGATGAGATGGACGGAGCGCAGACGCACCCGCAGCTTTAGATACAGCAGGTTACCGAAATACGCGGCAAAGTGCGCGCCTGCGCCGGAATCGCCGTTCGCCAGACGCCGCACATAGTCCTCGTTGAACGATTCGAATTTCAAACTAGTTTGTGCGCTTTGCAGAGCCTTTATGCTATAGTAAGCGAATTCCCCGATGAGAAGGGGACCAAGAAGCTACAAATACAGGGTCAAATATGTTCGACGCGACCCGGGCGGGGTTTTCGGACTCCGCCCGGCAAGCTTTGCGCTGCTGTGTCCTCCTCACGTCCGGTTCTCCGCATTTTCATCTCATCGACCGCTATCGACTTGGCTGGCTATCGCAATTTGGCCGGCTATCGCAATAAGGTTCGCGATGCCGTGTTGCGTCTGGAGAATCTGCCCATCGCTATGTAGCCGAAGCGGACGCGGCGAAGGTCGATTCAGTCAAGCCTGAGCCGGCTGAAAGCCGGCTGCGGGCAGGATTGCCCGCCCTCCAAGTTATGTGAAGGCGATCTTCAGGGTGACGGCGTGCTTTGATGGCTGCACCGGCGGCATCGAAACCCGCAGCCCAGTGGCGTCCTGCGTAAACCGCACCGTACCGTTGTAGCCCAGCAATTCGACGCTTGCCACTCGATCGGTCACCGACCGCAACACCGCTTCCCGATCCGGCCAGCCCATGACGAACGCATACAGAGTCTTGCCCTTCGTCGTGTACCGGATATCCTCGGCGGTTAGGTCCTTGCGCCCACCTTCGTTGAATGCCGCATCCTTCTTTACCTGCGTGCCGGGTCCCTCGCCGAACACCTTCCACGGGCGCGAGCTGTGAATGCCTTCGCTATTCACCGCCATCCAAGCCGTGATCTCCGCCAGGATGCGCCGCTCATCGCCATCCAGCTCGCCAGAGTTCGGCAGCGGAAAATTCAGCAGCAGGTTCCCATTGCGGCTCACGATATCGCATAACATATCGATCACCGTCTTGGGCGACTTGTAGTGCTGGTTCCGCTTGTAATGCCAGTCGCCGACGCAGGTATCGGTCTGCCAGGGGCTCGGCCAGATCTTGTCCACGATGCCGCGCTCCACGTCCAGCACGCACGTGCCAACTTCGCAGTCTTCGCGCCGCTTGCTGGTGTAGACCGCCTCGACTTTGCCGCCGTTCCGACGGGCGCTTTCGTTGTAATGATGCGACACCAGGCGCAGGCCGTATTCTTCGAACGGCAGCGCGCCGTCAGTGTAGAGCAGGTCGGGCTGATACTGGTCCACCAGGTCCTGAATGCGCAACAGCCAATGCCGCCGCCACGAATCCGGGATGCCATCCGACGACCAATCCAGCTTGCCCTTGGCGAATGGCGCGCAGGCGGCATCGTGATACAGATCCGCGTTGGCGGGGTCCTGCCCATCGTATGCCACCCCGGCCAGCGGCCCGGTCTGGTCGCTGCCATGGCTCACGGCGAACCACTTGTAGCTGATCCACAGGTGCTCGCTGACGCCGAATTTCAGTCCCTCGCGCATGGCGGCCTTGCGGAATAGCCCCACCACGTCCTTGTGCGGCCCCATGTTCACGGCATTCCAGCGCGTGTGTTTGGAATTCCACAGGTCGAAATTATCGTGATGTACGCCCATGCTGACGAAGTACTTCGCGCCGGCTTTCTTGTAGAGGCCGACCAGATAGTCCGGGTCGAACTTGTCGCCCTTCCACGTGGGGATCACGTCCTTGAATCCGAATTTGGTGGGGTGCCCGTAGGTTGCGACGTGATATTTGTATTGCGCGCTGCCCTGCATGTACATGTTGCGGGCGTACCAGTCGCCGTCTTCAGGCGCCGATTGCGGACCCCAATGCGCCCAGATACCGAACTTCGCATCGCGGAACCATTCCGGGATCTGGTAGTGCTTCAGCGATTCCCGGGTGGCTTCAAAAGGGGTGGCAGCTTTGATGAGGGCGGGCGCGGCGAGGCTGCCCGCAAGCAAGCCAAGGGCATCTCTTCTGGTGAGAGTCATTTGCCGGACGAGAGCTAGGCCTTGGGCGGTTGCGCGGAATCGTCCGGATTCACGCTCTTCAGCGAGTCCTTAAAACTGCGGATGCCTTGTGCCAGACCCTTGCCGAGTTCGGGCAGCTTTTGCGGGCCGAAGAACAGCAGGGCGATGGCCAGGATGATCAGCAAATGCCTGGGTTGGAGCAAATCTTCAATCATGGTGAGCCTGTCCTGATATTAGCACAACGCAACGCAACGGGTGATTCAAATGGATAATGTGAAGCATGTTACGCGGTTTCTCGGGCGATCTGCGCCAGGCCGTGCGCGCCCTGCGCCAGAATCCGGGTTTCACTTTGCGCTGCTGACGTTGGCCCTCGCCGTGGCGCAAACGCCATTTTCACGCTGGCCAATGCACCGATCTTAGCCAGCATACCAGTCGCCCAGGTAGTGGGACGCGGGGTGGCGGAATTGGGAAAGCAAGGATTTGCGACGGGAACGGTACTAGCCCACGCGTGCCATGAAACCGGACAGCGCTTCCCACAACCGGACGTCGTATCCACTGTTGCGGCCCACACTCCCAGCCGTTTCAATCCGCGCGCGCGGCCCGGCGATTGCTCATCACGCGTCGTGACGACTCTGCTCAAAGACATCGCCTACGCCACGCGCATTCTGCGCCGCAGCCCCGGCTTCACAATTACCGCCGTGCTCACGTTGGCCCTGGGCATCGGCGCCAACACCGCCATCTTCAGCGTCGTAAATGCCACGCTGCTGCGCCCGCTGCCGTTCCCGCATCCGGAGCGCATCGTCGCCATCCAGAACCAGTACAAGTCCATCGGCCTGGATTCCGCGGCTGCGTCGGTCGCCGATTACATCGACTATCGCAAGCAGCGGCATTTGTTTTCGGAAGTGGCCGCCGTGAACACGGACGATTTCAACCTAACGGGCGTGGATCGCCCGGAGCGCCTGCAATGCGGCGAGGCTACATCGGGATTGTTTACGGTGCTGGGCGTTCGGCCCGTCCTAGGCCGCGTGTTCACTTACGAAGAAGATCAGCCCGGAAGGAACCAGGTCGTCCTGCTGACGGAGGGGCTGTGGAAGCGGCGTTTCGGCGGAGACCCGAATGTGCTCGGGCGCACGATCCACCTCAACGACAAGCCGTACACCGTGGTCGGAATCGTGCCTTCCATTTTGCAGTGGTTCGCCCCGCTGGACGCATGGATTCCCACCGGCTTCACTTCGGCGCAGATGTCTCCGGCTCTGCGCACCAACCAATTCCTATTCATCCTGGCCCGCCTGCAACCAGGTATATCGCTGGAGAGGGCGCGCGCCGGCATGGCCGCTTTCGCCGGCGTGTTGGCGAAAAGCTTTCCCGATCAGTACCCGGCTTCCAGCGGCTGGGCTATCCGCGTCGATTCGTTGAACGAATTGCTGGTCGGCGATATTCGCGGCGCTTTGCTGGTGCTGTTGGCCGCTGGTGCTGTTGGCCGCCGTGGGTTTCGTGCTGCTGATCGCTTGCGCCAACGTCGCAAACCTGCTGCTGGCCCGCGCCGCCGGCCGTATGCGCGAGCTTTCCATACGCGCGGCCCTGGGCGCAGCTAGGTGGCGCATCGCCCGCCAACTGCTGACGGAAAGCGTCATGCTCAGTCTGCTCGGCGGCGCGGCGGGCGTCCTGCTGGGGAGTTGGGGCGTCGGCTTCCTGGTGAAGAACGGGCCGCAGGAACTGCCGCGCCTTGATGAAGTCGCGATCGATGGACGGGTGCTGGCATTCACCGCGGCCATCGCGCTCCTCACAGGCCTGTTGTTCGGGCTGGCGCCCGTGCTGCAAGTGGCCAGCGGCAACCTGCACGACTTACTGAAACTGGGCGCGCGGGGCGCCGCCGGCAGCCTGCGCCGTCATCGCACGCGCAACACGCTGGTGATTGCCGAGGTGGCCATATCGCTGGTATTGCTGGTCGCCGCGGGCCTGTTGTTGCGCAGCTTTGCGAGCCTCGAAAAGGTCGA
>JBEKTJ010000009.1:0-66910 GCA_049516155.1 Bryobacteraceae bacterium | reverse complement strand
GCAACTTTCACGTCGGGAGATTTAGAAGCTGCTGTAGAGTGGGTACCGCATTCTGGCCGATGGCTCGATTTCTTTGACTACAAAACCGGCGGAAATGCGGTCGTTTTATCCCGGCGCTGACAACCCGGCACGGCAAGCGCGTTTACAGGCTCAAGCCCCGGCTTTTCGAAAGGCACCCCGCGAACTTCGCATCGCGCTCCGTATCGTGAGAGGATGACTGGGGCGCAGACCCGGGATTAGCCAAGAGGGTCTTCGCCCGCGCCGATGTCTGAATCCAGGATGCAACGCCATATTTGGCAGCCAATCTTCGCTTGATCTAACGTCTTGCCTTCATATACGTCACAGAAGTATAATTCCCTAAAGCTTATGTTTAATCGCGACTTGAACAAAGGCAGCGCCGAACTGCTGGTCCTCACACTGCTGGAAGCCCGCCCGCGCCACGGCTACGACCTCGGCAAACTCATCGAGGAGCGATCCAAAGGCCAGATCCGCTTTCGCATCGGATCGCTCTATCCCATCCTGTTCCGGCTGGAGGACCGCGGCTTGATCGCCGGCCGCTGGCTCGAAAAGGCGGGCGAGCGCCGCCGCCGTTGTTACCGTCCGACGCCCGCGGGCCGCAAATTTCTGAAGGCCCAGCGTGGCGCCTGGGACGAATTCGTGGCCACCATCAACCAGATCGTGCGGCCCAGCCATGCCTGATTGGCCCGCATATGTCCGGCGCAACCTGCGCCTGCGGGGCTTTCGTCCCGAGCGCGAGGCTGAAATCGTCGAGGAAGTAGCCCGCCAGTTGGAGGACGCGTACACTGAGGCGCTGCGGCTGGGCGCAAGCGAGGAGCGGGCCGACGAGATCGCGCGCGGGCACGTCGGCGATTGGGCCGCGCTAGCCCATGAGTTGGAGGAAACGCAACGAGGAAAGGAATCAGCTATGACGACCTGGCAACACAACGCCGAAGACCGATCCCTGCGCGAACGCGGCCGGCTCACCTTACTGGCCGGCTGGAGCGGCGACATGCTCTACGGCCTGCGCGTGCTGGCGAAAAATCCTGGATTCACCACCGTCGCGGTCCTGACACTGGCCCTCTGCATCGGCGCCAACACGGCAATCTTCAGCATCATCAACGCGGTCATGTTCAAGTCGCTGCCGGTGCGCGATCCGCAGCACCTGATGCTGCTCAAGTGGAGCGCCCGCGGCAAGCTGAGGAGCCACAGCTTCAGTTCGTACGGAGACTGCTTCAACCGCTCCGGAGTCGCCAATCCGCACGGCTGCTCTCTATCGAAGCCGTTTCTCGAAGAGGTGCGCCAGCATGGCCCGTTCTTTTCTCTGGCCGAATTCGCCGGCGGCGGTTCGATTACGGTCAGTGGCAGTGTCGCCGTACAGCGGGCCCAAGCGCAGTACGTATCGGGAGACTATTTTCAGGCGCTGGGCGTGGGCGCCGCCGCCGGACGTGTGTTCGTCCCGGCCGACGATGCGCCGGGCGCCGCGCCGGTAACGGTGCTCCAGTATGCTTACTGGAAAGGCGCGTTCGCGGGCGACCGATCGATTATCGGAAAGACTCTCGATCTGAACGGGCTGCCGTTTACCATCGTGGGCGTCGCCGAAGAATCGTTCGCTTACCTGACGCCAGGCAACGTGCGGGATCTCTCGGTGCCGTTGGGCCAGCGCCGAAACTTGCAGCAGCGGTATGCCTGGTCGCCGCAACAGGAAGACGCCGGCTCTTTTTGGATTGTGGCCGCGGGCCGCTTGAAGCCTGGAATTTCCGTGGGAGCCGCGCAAAACCAGCTCACCGCCCTGTTCCTCAACCACCTGATGCACGCCGAGAAACCCCTGGCGACTGCCGCGGACGCACCCGCGATTACCCTTGTTCCGGCGCAGATCGGACTGACCGGCCTGCGCGGGCGGCTATCCACCCTGCTTTATGCGTTGATGATCGCGGTGGGCATCGTGCTGTCGATCGGCTGTGCCAACGTCGCCGGCCTGCTGCTGGCGCGCGCCGCGGCGCGGCAGAAAGAGATCGCCGTGCGGCTGGCGCTGGGCGCGGCGCGCGGCCGGCTGGTGCGCCAATTGCTTACCGAGAGCGTCACGCTCTCCGCCCTCGGCGCCACCTTAGGCATCCTGCTGGCCTATTGGGGCGCCCGAGCGTTGATCGATTTTGCCGCGAACAATACCGACCGGCCCTTTCGATTCTCGGCCGACCTGGACTGGCGCGTGCTCGGCTTCACCCTGGCCGCCGCGCTTGTTACTGGAATTCTGTTCGGACTCGCTCCCGCGCTACGTTCCATGCGCATCGATCTTACGCCGGCCCTGAAAGACGGCGCGGCCGCTTTGAATGCGCGCCAAGGCCGCTTCCGCCTGGGCAACATCCTGGTGGTGACTCAGGTGGCGCTCACGGTGGTGGTGCTGGTGGGCGCCGGTCTGGTGGTGCACACCCTGCAGAACCTGCGGAATCTCGACCCCGGCTTCGCCATCGATAACCTGTTGACCTTCGACGTGGACGCCACCCTGACCCACTTGAAGCACGAACGCCTGGCCAGCTTTTACCGCGACCTGCGCGACCGCTTCAACGCCATCCCCGGCGTGTTCTCGGCCAGCTATTCCGATTCCCTATTGCTGAGCGGAAGCCTTTCCGCCACCGACTTCCATTTGCCCGGTATGCCCCCTAAAGCCACCGTGCATACCGACATCCTGTCCATCGGTCCGCAATTTTTCGAGACGATGAAAATTCCAGTGCAGCGAGGCCGGAAGTTCAAGCCCGAGGAATACGAGTTGGCGGCCAAAGCCGACGGAGATCCCAAGGGCACGGAACGGATCGTCATACCGGCCCTTGTCAACGAAGCGTTTGTGCGCGCTTATTTCCCTAAAGTAAACCCGCTGGGCCAGCCCTTCGGCGCCTATATTCCCGGCGTCAACGGCGAGCCGGATTCCTCCCCGCGCGCCGGTTGGCAAATAGTGGGCGTGGTGCGCGATACCAAGTACGACGACCTGCGGCGCGCGATTGAGCCCACCACGTATGTTCCCAGCGCATGGGGCGGCTCATTCGAATTGCGCACCGCGCGCGACCCGTTGACGGTGGCGCCGGAAGTGCGCGAGATCGTGCGCCAGGCCGGCAAAGATGTACCGGTGGTCAACATCAAAACACAAGTCCAGCAGATCGACGCGATGCTTTTCCAGGAGCGCTTGATTGCACGCCTCGCCAGCCTTTTCGGCCTGGCGGCGCTGCTGTTGGCAGCAATCGGCCTTTACGGCCTGCTGGCCCACGAGGTCACGCGCGGGACCCGCGAAATCGGTATTCGCGTGGCGCTGGGCGCGCCAACCGGACAGGTCCTGCGGCGTGTGGTGCGCCACGGCGTAGCGTTGGCTGCCGTGGGCATAGCCATCGGCACTGCGGCATCTCTGGCGGTCACGCGCTTGCTAGGCGCCATGCTGTACGGTGTGAAACCCGGCGACCCTGTCACGCTCATCGCGGTGACCTTGCTGCTCATGTTGGTGGCACTGGCCGCCTGCTACATTCCGGCACGCCGCGCCACACGTGTGGACCCGCTGGTGGCCCTCCGCCACGAGTGAGCGCTCATCCTGACTTTGCTCCCGCAGGTTCCATACCGGCGGCCCCGCGCACGGCCGCCTTCATCTTAGCCAATCCGGTTCTAGCGGTGTCCAGTGGATCGCCCTTCCAATAAGCCGAATTGAACAGTTCGAGCGATAAGACCACGCCGGGCGCCACACGCCGCAAAACCGAGAGGATCTGGTTCAGCGGTGCGACACCGTCACCTGGATAGACTCGATCCCGATCGTTGATGCTTACTCGTGGAGGGTTCCCAGGATAGTCGTTCAGATGGATCACCTGAATTGCGTTGCCACTAAGCAACCGCAGGCCTTCGAAACCAGAGCCGCCCTTGTACAGATGGAACACATCGGCCAGGACACACGCCTTACTATGAGAGGTTTCCAGGGCGGCATAGGCGGCCTGAGACAACCGGCTCAGGTATGGCGACGTCCCCCAGAATTCCAGTTCGGGCGCCACGCCTACTTGATCGCCCAATTCGAGCACGGCGCGATACCGTTCTGAAATGCGCGACAAGGGAATTCCATTTTCATGCTGTACGCCCGCCGGGGGCATAGCTATACGCCTGCCGCCAATCTGGGCTACGACCTCCATATCCCGCCGGACCTGTTCCAATCCCCTGGCTCTCCTGCCGGGGTCCTCCACGATCCATTCCGGAAACGCAATCGCACTCTCCACAGTCAGACCATGATCGGCGATTCGGTTCCGCAGGTCCGCCAGTGCGGTCCTCCCGCCTCTATACTCATGAATAGAGCTGACCCAGGGTTCAATGGCTTCGTAACCGGCCTTTGCCGTAACCTCGATCTGGTCTGCCAGATTGAGGCCATAGCCGCTGATGGTCGCGGTGTTCAGGCAGTAACGAAACCCGACCCGGTCATCCGAGGACGATGCGCCCGCGCGAGCGGCTATCGGAGACGACAAACTGGCGCCGGTAAGTGTTGCCGTAATAAAGTTTCGTCGGGAAGATTTTGTCATGCATGCTCTAGCATAAAGCGGCGCCGTGCCCAGGTCAAAGCCACCGCGCATGCGAACTGCCGGCGCTCGCGTCGAGTTCCCCGGCGGGATCGTTGCGGCCTATGGTTTGCTTGCGGGCGCGACTCGCCGATATCGTGGTACCGTCGCCGATCAAGGAGGAGGGAGATGGAACAGCGCGTGAGCATGATCACGCTTGGCGTGAAGGATCTAAAGCGCAGCATGGAATTCTATGAGCACCTCGGATGGCGCCGGTCACTGGCAAAGGCGCAAGGCGTTGTATTCTTCCAGGCAGGAGGCCTGGCCCTTGCCCTATTCCCAAGGCACGAGCTTGCAAAGGATGCGAATATCGCTCCCGACGGGCACGGCTTCAACGGGATCTCACTTGCCTACAACGCCCGCAATCGTGCAGAAGTCGACTCGGTCCTCCAAGAGGCAACGGCCGCAGGCGCGAGACTCGAAAAGCCTGCCCAGGAAGCCTTCTGGGGCGGCTATTCGGGGTACTTCTCCGATCCGGACGGTTTCCTATGGGAGGTCGCCTGGAATCCATCCTTCCCGATAGCGGAGGATGGAAGTATTCGAATTCCCGATTAAGCCGTGACTGGCGGCGCAGAGGTCACGGCCAGGCGCAAACTGCTCGGCAGCATCAAACCCGGACAGACTGCATGAGGCCTTCCTTTGCGCTACAGAAAAAGCCAAACCAAGCTGGCAGCCTCCCGCTGCTCTCGCCTCCGTTCAGGCTCATCCTTCCTTGAGAAAATGCTTCGAACCCGACGCCCGGACTGAACCAGTGCGGGGCCAAAGGGCTCCGCCCTCGAAAGCGCGGCTAGAAACTAGGGGATGCTTACCGGAAATCCCGGCAGTCCGACGTCGAGCAGATAAACTCCAGGATGGGAAGTCGCTACCGGAGGCTCCGACGCACTGAGAATGTACAAATCCAGTATAGCCGCTCCGTTTCTGCCAAACAGGACCGCTGATGTGTTTTCCAGCCCGTCTGCCGCCGACGCAATCGTCTCCTGCGTGCCATTGGGGGATATCCGCACCACCGACATGCTGGGCTCGGTAGCAACGTATAAGTTGCCTAACAGGTCGAATGCAAAATCGTCCGGCGTCAGGTTACTCGCGTACACTACGGGAGTTCCCGCGCTGCTCCCCTTCATCGGGATGCGGTAAATGATTCCCTGATACGAAACGGAGACGTAGAGATTTTGCTGAAACAGATCGAACTTGATGCCATTTGGCCCGGGGGCCTGCAGGCTCCCGGGAGCGTGCATATCGAGCCAGATCTCAGGCGTGCCTCCGGAACAGCTCACCCGCCACACATAGCCGAGAAAGGCATCCGCGAGGTAAAGGTTGCCGAAAACATCGGGTGTCATGCCGTCCAGCCCGGCGCCCACTGGGAACGTGGCGAAGACAGTTTGGGACTGATCCGGGTGTACCACGTAGATTACGGAATTCTGTCCAGCCGGGTCGTACGCAACGAATAGATCGCCGGTGTTGTCGTCGATCACAAGTCCAGCGGTAAGGCTTCCCGGGGCTCCGTTGAATGTGGCATAAGTGGACTGGACGCCCTCCGGAGTGATCTTGCGAACTTCATTGCTGAGGAGCAAACTGACGTAGAGGTTATTGTTGCGGTCGATCACGATGTTCTCTGGTATTTCGGATTGGGTGGGGTCAAACGTTGCAACAGTCGTGAGTTTGGCGCCTTGCATGCACGGCGCCGCGAACAACAGCAGGGCAAAGATCGCTAGAGCCATGTGTTTTGGCGCCGCTACACGGGCGGCGGCCAGGTGGATCCCCGCAGGGTTCACGTTTCTAGTTCTGCTTTCCCCGTCTCGGAGTTTGCAGCGGGAAAGGCTTGTATGATTTGTCATCGTTTTAAGATCCTTTTCGTAATCCGTCCTAAATCCGGCGTGCGGCGACTACGCCGCTCGTCCATACATGAGCCGAACGAACCCCGAATGGCTAAACCCTTTTTTGTTTGGTTTTCTTGGCCCTCGGCGAGACCGGTTCCTGTGGATGTGGCCGCAGTTCCCGGCTGGAATCGGCGCGCCTGTTTCGACCGCGCGGGTGGGTTGCCACGCGGAATGGCATGCAGTCCGTGATTACGCGGCCGGCGCCATGCGTGTGATCGGAGAGACTGGAGGGACTTCACGGTTATCGAAAGATAACGTTGTCCATGCGCGTTTACCCCAGTTAACCTTGTTTCGTATGCTCCGCTGGTTTAGTGTTTTGGTTTGGTGATTGTGGTTAGAGCGCTGCTGGCCCAGGACCAGCAGACCGCCGAATCCAGTTCGTGTCCCTCTCGCCCGCCCGGCTTCGGCTTGGCGGGCGTTTCTGCTCTTGGCCACGATTCTCCGCCCGATTTCGCCCCAGTCGCTGGGGGGTGTGGATGCTCGCTGAGCCGCTCCGCCGCCGCCTAGCTCTCGCGGATCGCAGATCACTTCACCTTTGGCGGATATTTCTTCAACGACTTCCCAACCATATCGTCGATTTTGCCCTCGATCTTCTGGGCGTTGCTCTTGTCCACGGTGGCGCGCGCGCGCCAGACCAGGGAATGCGTGGCGGGGTCGCGCAGATCGACAACCAAGGTTCCCTCGGCGTAAGGCACCCGCACGACCACCGTGCCCCAGCCGCGCCATCCGGCGGGATAAGCTTCCGGCCTCACTTCACGGGCCGCGCCGAACGTATATTGCACCTCGAGGTCGGCCGGACCTGGGCCGGCAACCGGGACCAGGCGCCGGGCGGTGAGGTCGCGTGCGATGTCGGCTTCTATGCGCTTCTTCACCAGTTCGCTATTCAGTTGGGGGTTGCGGCTGTTCAACCAGCCGTCGCGGATCGCGAACGTATGATATTTGGCGAAATTGGCACCCGGGTCGAATTCGACGAAGACTTTTTGGGCAAATGCGCTCGTCGTGGCGAGCAACGCTACGAGAAGGATTCTCATATCCGAAACTCTACCATAAACACGCACGCGAGGGTGGAGCTACATGCGGGAACGGAGCCAGTCCTCTTGGGCATCGAGGAGCGCGAGCGCCGCGTCCATGGAAACCCGCTCGAAACGCACCCGATCGCGCGGGCGGAGTTGCCCGACCGCGTGAAAGTCGGCCGAGATCACGTTGGCGATTTTGGGGTAGCCGCCGGTGGTTTGGTGCTCTACGAACAGGATGATGGGCTGCCCGTCGGGCGGCACTTGGACCGCGCCCAGCGGTACGCCTTCAGTGATCATGTGGCCGGTGTGACCGTGAAGCGTTGGCCCGCGCAGGCGGAGACCCATGCGGTCGGAATCCGGGTGTACTTCCCAGGTGGGGCCGCATAGGGCTTCGGCGCTGGCTGGGGAGGTGACTCGGATAATGCGCGGTGAACCTCGGTCGGCGGGTGGCGTCCCCACGAGTGGGGCCGCGGCACGCAGAGTGCGTGCGCCACAAGCCAGCACATCGCCTCGCTTCAGGGCGCGGCCTTCCAGGCCACCTAGGCCCGTCAAGAGATGCGTCGAAGCACTGCCCAGCACCAGCGGGATTTCGATTCCGCCGTTGACGCACAGGTAGCAGCGCGCTCCCGATCTGGCGTGGCCGCAGCGCACTTGCTCTCCAGGTTTCACTTCGACCGCTGTCCACATGGGAATGCTCGCCTCAAAATCAGCCCCGGTAAGCGCGACCACGGCTCGAGACTCAAACTCGAATGTGCCTCCGGCCATTGTCATTTCGAGCGCCGCCGCGCCTTCCGCGTTCCCCACCAACAGGTTGCCCGCGCGTAGCGAGAGCGCATCCGCCGCCCCCGATGCGGATATGCCCAGATGCGCGTAACCGGGGCGTCCCAGATCCTGTACCGTGGTCAACAGACCCGGCGAGACGACGCGGAGCCGATTCAGATGCAACTTTTCACCACGAATCTTACATAATCGCCCATCTGCAACAAGACAGGCGGATCCGCGTGGGGATCGAACAGGCGCAAGGGTGTGCGTCCGATGATGCGCCATCCGCCGGGCGAAGCCACTGGATACACGCCCGTCTGCCGCCCGCCGATCGCCACGCTGCCCGCGGGCACACGTCTGCGCGGGGTTTCCAGACGCGGTGCTGCGATGGATTCCGGCAACCCTCCCAGGTACGGAAATCCTGGCGAGAATCCCAGGAAGTAGACCAGATATTCCGCGCTGGAATGCAGCGCCACGACTTCATCCGGCGTGTGGCCGGTCAGCATCGCCACGGCATCCAGATCCGGGCCCGACTCGCCACCGTAATCCACGGGTATCTCGACTGTGCGCGCCTCGGGCAACGGCGCCGCAGTCGCTTGCGCGAAAAGCTCCGCCGCGTTGCGCTCCACCTCCGCATGGCGAATCGTCCGCGGATCGAAATCGATCAGAATTGAAGCGTATGCCGGATGCACGTTCGTCACCCCCCGCGCGGATCGCAACAAGGGCGTAAGGCGCAGCACATCGCGGTGCGCATCCGGCGAGATCCGGTCGCCGAAGACCAGCAGCAGCGAACGGTCGCTCGCATCCACAAACCGCATGCCGGGGGATTGACTCACTCCTTCCAGTCTGATACTTTTCAAACTGTCGGGAGGCGACGCAATTATGCCAGCAGCGCAATTAGCTCCGGCAGGGAGCGCGGAAGTTGTATGGCAGGATCAGGACAAGAAGCACAAAGGCTGGGCGGTGCATCTGCATGTGGGGGAGGAAGTGATTAAGTATCACCATCCGGATGCGCAACGTGGGACCAGCGACGCGGTATTGATCTCGCTGGCCGTCGAAGACGCCAAGGCGGACGGCTACGAGTTGAATCCGGTGGCGGTCAAAATAACGCGGTAAACGCGCGCTCGGCGGGCGCGGCGTCAAACATTCATCACGCGGTTCATGCGCTCGATGGCTTCGTCGATCTGCGCGGTATTCGTGAACCCGATGGTCACCGCATCGACGCAGCCCAGGTTCATGGCGAACTTCATGGAGGCGTCCCGATCTTCCGCTTTGGTGAAACGGCCTTCCCCGACCAGCTTCATACTGATCACCCCCATACCTTGTTTGTGGACCGCCTGGGTGTGCGCCACTACCTCTCCGACATCGCCCAGCTTGTCCACGTCGCGCATATCGGGCGTGTCCATTCGGGTGCCGTTGTGGTTCATCCGGATCATGGCGATTTGCAGCCATTGGTTTCCGGGAATGGTGCGCAGCGCCGGCAGCCCGTGGATTGAGGCGCCGTGCGCCGCGATGATGCCCTTCTGCTGGGCTAGCGAGAAGCCATCCCGCAGGCTCTCATAATCGGTGGCCCAGGTGGGTGGCCGCAGGCAGTGCAATAGCAGGATGTCGATGTATTCGCTGTTCAGTTGCCTGCGGAATTGATCGATCTTGGGCGAGGGATCGCCGGAGGCAGGCGTGCTGTACTTGGTCATCAGGCGGTAGCTGTCGCGCGGCAGACCTTTGAGCGCGATCGCCAGCATCTCCGGCATGCCATGGTAGCTCTCGGCTGTTTCAAAGAAGCGGATGCCGTGGTCGTAAGCGTAGCGCACCAGGCTGGTGAATCCCTCCTGCCCCAGTTCACGTTGCGCGCGCCCGCTGGTAGTGCCGGTGCCGAAGGCGAGACGGGTCACTTTCACTTTCGATTTTCCGAGGGTCACCCAGTCGGTGGCCGACCGTTTGCGTTTCGCTAGCGCCAAGCTGCCCGTTGTGGACAACACCGAGGCAGCTACGCCCGTCCTCATAAAGTCGCGTCTGGTGAATTCAGCCATGCATCCCTCCTGAATGACACTTTAGCACTGGAAGCGGGCCGGTGTCCGGGGGGCGAGCTGTGGTCTTGCTTAGTCCTATCTGCGTTTATCGGCGTTCATCGGCGGCCAGATATGCTTTTCCGAGCCTTAACTTACGCGCCAATCAAAACCGGATATGGCCGCAGATGAACGCCGATAAACGCAGATAGCGCTGGGACACTGCAATCCAGCGGCTCATATAGCGCTGGCGAACCTCCATTTCTATGTCGCGCACCCCCGGGGGGGGCCTATGCGAAACCAAAGGCGCGCTATGGCCAGCAAGACGGCGCGAATCATCGGCTGGCGGCATAGATGGCCGTCCCGCACCTGACGCGCATGAGCGTGCCGACGCTTTCCGTTTCGCGCACTAGTGGGGGAATGCCGAGTTTCCGCGCGGCGCCCAGCAGATCCTGGAATTGCGCGCCGCCGGGACATGCGCCCAGCAAAGCCTGTGCCCGCAGCCGGCAAATGCGCGCCCGGAGTTGTAGAGGCGCGCGCCGGGAACCATCGAGCACAGGTGCGATTTCATCCAGCACGCGCAGCGCCTCCGCGGCATGACGGGCCTCGGTTAGGGCTTCAGCCCGCACGACGGCCACTGCGGCTTCCAGGGGCCGGTCAACCTCCTGGACGCGCCGCAGTTGCCGGTTGGCCTCGTCCGCCTGACTCTCCGCCTCCTCCCACTTTCCCTGCAGCAGGGCCAGCTCAGCCCGGAGATAGGGGGCTCTGGCGTCAAAGGGCCTAACCTTCTCCAATTCCCGCGCATCCGCGGCGGCACGGCGCAAATCGCCTTGATCGAGATGCACGCGGAAAGCCTCGGCCAACGCCAAGCCGGCGGCGAAGCGGTCGTCTGTTTTGCGTGCGATCTCGACTTGCGCTTCAACACGGCGGGCGGCGGAGCTGTATTCGCCACGCGCCCGTTGCAGAGAGGCCATGCACAGGTTCCAGGCGAAGCCCTCTCCGGAGGCGCGACCCGTCTGGCGTAGAAAACGCTCCGCATCGTCCAGCCTGCCTTCGGCCACCAGCAATTCCGCTAGATCCACATACCCGGCCTTGTCGGATACTTTTTCGTCTTGAATCACCTGCATCACCTCGCGGTCGCGCTGCTCGGCTTCCTTGTCCAGCAGTTGACGGTCGGCGACTGCGGCCATTCCGCGGAGCAATTCCACCAGCCCGCGGCGATTGCCCATTTGGCGGGCAATGGCCGCGCCTTGCGCATAAAGTTCCGTGGCGCGCTGGGGGTCGACCGGAAGAAAAAGGTTTCCTTCCTGGCGCAGCGCGTTCATCTCGCAAAAGCGGTACCCCTGCGCGCGGCATATCGCCAAGCCCTCGTCCAACGCCGCCCGCGCGCCCGGCATTACCAGGTTCATGAGCAACCCGCCTTCGCGGAGGCGCGCGCGGGCATACAAGTAGCGCGCATCCAAGCGGCCGGCCGTCCGCTCGCACCGGCGGGCCAGCGCCAGGGCTTTTTGAAACTCGCCGGCCCTGGCCCGGAGACTCGATTCGGCGAAATCGATGCGCGCTTCATCCGCCGGCGATGGGTGCATTTTCCGCAGCGCCTGCAAAGTTTGCGAAGCATCCGCGTCCCTTCCGGATTTCTCCTGCAGGTCGGCGGCGTTGAAGCCGTACTCCAGGACTTCGGGCGAGATGCGCCAAAGCGTCTGGTAGGAGCGAATCGCGGCAGGATAGTCCCGCATGGCGCTGTAGCAGCGGGCCTCCAGCGCCAGCCGTTCCACAGGCGGCAGCGGCGGAGCCAATGCCAGAGCAGCCTGCGCTTCGATCTTGGCCTGCGCTTCCATGCCCAGCGTGACGTATGTGTCCGCGAGCAGAGAGCGTGCCAGAAAGTTGGATGGGTCGGCGCCGGCGGACTTTTCGAGTAAGCCGCGGGCAGCCAAAGGATCTGAATCCCGCAACCTCAGGACGGCCTCCGCATAGAGCCGCATGGATTCCCGGTCGGGACCGTTGCGCACCGCCGATTCCGCGCGCGGCACGCCCAGCGCCAGCCGGATTTTGCGGGCGATGTGCGCACTGAGGGTATAGAGTTGCGTTTCGCTGCCTCGGTCGGAGGACTGCAGCACGATTCTGCCGTCCCGCAGACGCTCCAACCGGGTATCCACACGCAGCTCCGGAACGCCATTTCCTCCGGTTACGTGGAAATCCGCCAGCACCGCGTATTTCGCGCCCAAGCGATCGTGCAATTCCGGTCCGCGCTGCTGGATCTGCGTTCGCATCCCCGCGGGCGCCAGATCCCGCCGTAATTGCGCGACTTGTTCGGTAGACACCGTTTGCAGTCCTTCATTGGCCGAAAGGTCTTCCGTGATCGTCTCGGCCAACGCCGTGGAGAGCCACGCGTCGTTGTCGTTTCCGGAAGCGTTCCCCACGTCGAGCACCGCGACTGAGGGATGCGCATCGCGCACGGCGCTACGCCAGCCCAAAGCATTCAGCGCGGCCAGGATCAGCGCAGCAGCGGTCGCCGCTGGCAAGATCCGGCGCTTGATAGTGCGCGGCGCGGCCTGGAATTTGGGCACATAACCGCCCTTTGGGACATCGATAACGACCGGATCGGATGAGCCGCCGTTTTGGTAGTACTCCCCCAGTTTGGCGCGTAGCTTGCGCGCCGAGGCCCGTACTATCGAGTCGGTCCTGGGATCGAACGAGAAAGGCCGGTCGAAGACCTCCAGGCCAACCGAATACTCTTTGATTCCGTCCGCCTTGCCTTCCAGCTTCTGCTGCACCAGATAGCGCAGGAGCCTGCTCAGCCGGGGGCTATCGGCGAAGCCCGAAGACTGCAAAATGCGGTTGAGTTGAGAGCGTACGGCATCCGGCTGTACGGCGTTGTGGGTGGACACGGCTTCCTTGAGTCGAAATCACCCGATTATAGCAGGGCAGCCGTTAAACGGACGTTACACGGGGCGTTCGCTGGATCTTCGGCCAGCGTAGCCGTAGCTACCTAACCCGCATCTGGAGGGCGGGCAATCTTGCCCGCAGCCGGCTTTCAGCCGGCCGGACTCGCTGGAGAGCGGGCTTGCCCAAGAGGTTGCCCCACATCCCCGGCGTGGGGTTTGAGACTAATCGCTATCGACCGGGATCGAATAACCCGAACGTGAAGACGTCCGTGGCCGCAACAATGGTCACGTACTGCTTGCCGTCCGCCATAAACGTAATGGGCGAGGCGGTGATCGTCTGCCCCAAGTAGTAATGCCAAAGGTGCGTGCCCGTAGCGGCGTCCAGGGCCACGAACTGCCCATCGTCGTCGCCGAAGAAAACCAGGCCGCCCGCGGTGGAAACCGTACCGGCCCAACTGTCGCCGTGCCCGGTCATCGGGTATTCCCAACGCTTGCCGCCCGTTTTCGGATCGAGCGCGCGCAGATAGAATTTGCCCGGCTCTTTCGAAATCGATTCGCCGCCGGTGCCCGCGAAGTTCTTCATCGGCTCCGGCGTCTTGGCCGATGAGCTGTACACGTCGCACTGTTCCAACGTAGGCACATACAGTAAGCCTGTCAGTGGGTTATATGAAGGCGACATCCAGTTAGTAGCTCCACGCACGGAGGGACACACGCGCGTGCCGTTCGGCGAAGGCTCCATGCCGGGATTTTCGATGGGCTTGCCTTTGGCGTCGATGCCCTTGGCCCAATTCAGGCGTTCGACGAAAGGCGTGGCGCGCAGGAATTCGCCCGTAGTACGGTCGAGCACGTAAAAGTAACCGTTGCGATTCGCATGCAGCAGAAGCTTGCGCGGGCGGCCTTCCCACACCGTGTCGAGCAGCACCGGCCACGCCTGCGCATCCCAATCGTGAGTGTCGTGCGGGGTGAATTGGAAATACCATTTCAGCTTGCCCGTATCGGCGTCCAGCGCCAGCAGCGAATCGGAATAGAGATTGGCGCCACGCCGCGCGCCGCCGTAAAAGTCGGGCCACGGATTACCGGTGGTCCAATAGAGCACGTTGAGTTCAGGATCGTAAGTGCCGTTGAGCCAGGTCGCCGCGCCACCCCATTCGGGACCCAGTTCGCCCCAGGTTTCCGCACCCGGTTCGCCTTTCGCGGGCACCGTCCAGAAACGCCATAACTCCTCGCCTGTGGCCGCGGAGAATGCCGCGAGGAAACCGCGCACGCCGGTGTCGCCACCCGAGACACCCACGATCACGCGATCCTTTACGGCCATGGGCGCGAGCGTGGCGAATGCGCCGCGGGTGGTATCCGCATACTCGCGATCCCACAGGCCGCCGCCCGTCTTGCGATTCAGCGCGACCAGGTGCGCGTCGCTGGTGACGAAGAAGACGCTGTCGCCCAGAATGGCGACGCCCCGGTTCACGTCGCTGCGTTTCGCCAGTTCGTCGCGATACTTCCAAATGGGCCGGCCGGTGCGCGCGTCCAGCGCGTGTACTTCGTTGCTGTTGGCGACGTACATGATGCCGTCGTAGACTAGCGGCGTGGCTTCCAGGTGAGTGGCGCCGTCGACGTGATAGACCCATGCGGACGCCAGCGATGTCACGTTGGCGGAGGTGATCTGGGTGAGCGGACTGTGGCGGCGCCCCGCGTAGTCTCCCGCATAAGTCAGCCAGTCCGCTCCCGCGCCTGCGCGAACCAAATCGTAACCTGCGCCGGTGGAGGGGGAAGTCATAACATGTTGGACAACCGCGGCGCCATCTCGAATCGACTGGCGACCCAGGAAGGCGAGCAGATCCTCGATTTCCGCGGAACTCAGCCGCTGCTTGAAATCGGCGGGCATCAGTGAATTCTTGCGCAGTACGACCTCGCGCAAGTCTGACTTGAGCAGGCGATGGATATCGCCGCGCGCATCCAGAATCTGAATCGCATAATTGGTATTGTCGCGGGCAACGCCGGAGATCGTCTGCCCGGACTTGGTCGTCACCGTGACACCGCCATAACCGTCGGCAATTTGCGCATCCGGATCGAGGAGCGATTCGCGCAATTGCCGGAAGGAGCGCACCCGGCCGATGTTGGAAAGATCGGGACCGGGAAAGCCGCCCCGGCCGCGAATCGTATGACAAGTTGCGCAGCCCGCCTTACCGAAGAATAATGCCCCGCCCGCCTGTACGTCGCCTGTGCCCGTGCTATCAAAAGCCACGGCGGTCAGATTGCGGAGATAGGCGACGACCTGCCAGACCTTGTCGTTGGGCAACCCGGACGGCGGCATGTCGGATCCCTTCACGCCCTCGGTGAGAACGGACACCAGGCGCCTGTTGGTGGCGCCGCGGATCTGATCGCCTTGCGCCAGATTGGGACCGCGGCCGCCTTCCGCTGTGGGTCCATGGCACCCGCTACAGCCTTCCAGATACAATTTCTTGCCGGCTGCAATGGCTTCGGCCTGTCCCGCTACCGGATTCTTGAGATCTTCCTTGTCGTCCGCGAACTGACTGTACAAGAGGGGAACGCTGAGCAGGCAAAGCAATAAGGGGCGCATGAGAGAGTCACTTTTGCAAGAAGAAGTTCCCTACAAACATCGCATCGATGCCGGATGAATAGAAGCTGCGCACCGCATCGCGCGGAGTGCATACCAGCGGTTCGCTGAATAGGTTGAACGAAGTATTGTAGAGCACCGGCAGGCCCGTAGCTTTGCCGGCCGCGTGCAATAGTTTCCAGTACAGCGGATTGTCCTCCCGCGAAACCGTGTGTACGCGGATCAGGTCGCCGTTCAGGGCGGCGCTCGCGAACCGGCCGCGGTGCGCCGGGCGAACCCGGCCTACGGTGGCCAGAAAGCGCGCGTTGGGGCCGCACTCGAAGTATTCGTCCGCCAGCTCGGCCGGTACCGAGGCGGCAAACTTGCGGAACGGCTCGCGGTGTTTAATGAACGCGTTCAGATTCTCGGCGGCGTAGGGGTCCAGCGGCGATGCCAGAATGCTCCGGTTGCCCAAGGCGCGCGGCCCGAACTCCATGCGGCCGTGCATCCATGCCACTATGCGATTCTCGGCGAGCTGCGCAATAGCCGTTTCAATGGTTTCTTCAGTGGTCGGTATGTAGTGGAAGCGCAGCTTGCAATTTTCGAGCACGCGCTTGATCTCTTCGGCCGCGTAGCTGGGGCCGAGATAGAGGTTATCGAGCCTGATACGCTGCGGCTGGTTGTAGACGGCATGCCACGTATGCAGCACCGCGCCTAGCGCAGTGCCGGCATTGCCCGCCGCGGGCTGCACAAAAACATTTTCAAAGGACGAATGCTCCAGCGCGGAAACCAGCAACGCATTCAAGCCTAACCCGCCGGCGAAACAAAGATTCCTGCCGGAGCCAGCCATGCGGATCACCGTCTCTTCGACGGCGCGCTGCATCCCGGCGGCCAGCGCAGCGCGCAGCGGCTCGGGCACGGCGGCTCCGTCTTCGAGGCCCAGCCGCTCGTAAAAGCGGGCGCTAAAGCCGCCGCAGGTCAGCCGCTCGGCATCAAAGAAGGAACGGTCGAGACGGGGCCACTCGCTGTCGCGCATGGGCATTATCTCGAGGAATAGATCGCGGAACCAGCCGTCGCCCACGTCACAGGCTGCCGAGAGCCACTGCACTTTGTGCTCTTCCAGGTTGGCGTGGAAACCCAGCAGCTCAGTCACTCGGCCATAGAGATCGCCGAGTGAGTCGGGATAATACAGTTCCTTATCGAGCGAAAGCTGCGTGCCCGCGGCGCGCCAACGGGCGCCACAGCGGAAATCGCCCGCACGATCCAGCGTAAGCACGGTGGCTTCTTCAAACGGCGACGGATAATATGCCGAGGCGGCGTGCGCGATGTGATGCTCCAACACTACGAGGGCGCTATTGGGAAATCGCGCGCGCAACTGCAGGTGGAGCGAAGCTTCCGGGCCCGTGGTGTATGGACGCACGATGGCGACGGTGTCGACCTGTGCGGGCGTCGCGCCCGCCAGCGAGAGACACGCGGCGATGGATTGCTCGGGAAGCCCTGTCGGGCCGGTATGCGCGCCGAGTTGCCCCTGGCGGCTCAGCTTGGATTCTTCAACGGCCGCCACCAGCCCGCCGTCGCGCAAGACGGCGGATGCCGCATCGCCCAGAATGCCGCCAATTCCCAAAATGATCATTTCGATTTCTGGCCGCCTTGCTGCGCTTTCTCGGCCTTCTCGATTTTGGCCCATGTATCCCGCAGCGCGACCGTCCGGTTGAAGACCGGCTTTCCCGGAACGGAATCCGGATCGGCGCAGAAGTAACCCAGGCGCTCAAACTGATAACGGCCGCCTTCCACCACATCCCGCAGCGAAGGCTCCAGCTTGGCGCAAGTCAGGACTTCGAGTGAGTGCGGGTTCAGATTCGCGATGAAGTTCTCGCCTTCGTCGGTCTCACTGGGATCTTCGCGCAGAAACAAATTCTCGTACAGGCGTACTTCCGCATCGATAGCGTGCGCCGCGGAGACCCAGTGAATGGTCGATTTCACTTTCCGTCCGTCCGGCGCGTTGCCGCCGCGCGTGGCAGGGTCGTAGGTGCAGTGGATCTCTACCACCTCGCCCGTCTTTTCGTCCTTCACCACACTCGTACACTTGATGAAATAGGCATAGCGCAGTCGGACTTCCCGTCCCGGAGAGAGACGGTAAAACTGCTTCGGCGGGACCTCTCGGAAATCGTCCTGCTCGATGTAAAGCACCCGCGAAAACGGCACTTTTCGCGTGCCCATGGCGGCATCCTCGGGATTGTTCACCGCCTCCATTTCCTCCGTTTGATCTTCAGGGTAGTTATCGATGACCACGCGCAGCGGACGCAATACAGCCATGACTCGCGGCACGCGCTTGTTCAAATCTTCGCGCAGAAAGTGTTCCAGCAGCGCCAGCTCGATGGTGCCGTTGGTCTTCGAAACGCCGATCGCATTGCTGAAGTTGCGTAGCGCCTCCGGCGTGTAACCGCGCCGGCGGATGCCGGAAATCGTCGGCATGCGAGGATCGTCCCAGCCCTTCACATGCCCATCCTGCACCAGGGTGAGCAACTTGCGCTTACTCAATAATGTGTAAGTCAAATTCAACCGGTCGAATTCGATCTGCTGGGGATGATAGATCCCTAACCGTTCGATGTACCAGTCGTACAGCGGACGGTGGTCTTCAAACTCCAGCGTGCAAACGGAGTGGGTCACACGCTCGATGGAATCGGACTGGCCATGCGTGAAATCGTACATGGGATAGATGCACCACTTGTCGCCGGTGCGGTGATGCTCCGCGTGCAGAATGCGGTACATCACCGGATCGCGCATGTTCAGGTTATTCGAGGCCATGTCGATCTTCGCGCGCAGGGTGCGTGAACCGTCCGGGAACTCGCCCGCCCGCATGCGCTCGAACAGATCCAGATTCTCCGCGACGGAACGATTACGCCAGGGGCTCTCGATGCCGGGCTCCGTCAAGGTGCCGCGGTACTCCCGCATCTGTTCGGCCGTAAGATCGCAAACATATGCGTGCCCGGATTCGATTAGCTGCACGGCCCATGCGTGCAACTGGTCGAAGTAGTCCGACGCATAGAAGAGCCGGTCTTCCCAGTCGCCTCCGAGCCAGCGGACATCCTTGATAATCGAATCGACATACTCGGTCTCTTCCTTCGAGGGATTAGTGTCGTCGAAGCGCAGGTTGCACTTACCGCCGAACTCCGCGGCGAGTCCGAAGTTGAGATTGATCGACTTTGCGTGGCCGATGTGGAGATAGCCATTCGGCTCCGGCGGAAAGCGCGTGTGTACGCGGCCACCGTACTTGTTGGTCTTTAAGTCCTCGATGACGATGTCGCGGACGAAGTTCGAAGAGCCTGAAGTGGGGGTCATGATTATATACGGAAACTCCTACTGCAACTTCTCGATGGCCTGGCCGATGCGCGCGAGCGAGGTGTCGCGGCCTAGCACCTCGAGCGTTGCAAACAGCGGAGGCGCGTTCTTGCGGCCGCAGACGGCCACGCGAATCGGCTGGAACATCTGGCCGGTCTTGATCCCCAGCGCGGCGGCGGCGGACCGCAGCGTTTGTTCCAGCGCGTCGTGGGTGAAATCGGCTGCAGCGAGAACGTCTTGGCCGGATTGCAGGGCGCGCAGGGCCATGGCCGCATCGCCCTTCTGTGGGATCAACTCCGCGCCATCATAAGGCGCCAACCGATCGACGAAGAAGAAATCGGCCACGGTCAGTACATCGCGCAATAACTTGATGCGTTCTTGGACCAGGGGAGTAATGCGCAGCATCCTGGCGCGGTCAACCTGAAATCCCGCGGCGTGTACGAACGGCAGCAGGTTATCGGTCAAGTCGCCCACGGAAAGCGCGCGGATGTGCTCCGCATTCAGCCACAGGGCCTTGGGATCGAAGGGGTCTTCTTCCGTGACATTGATTACCGCGTTGCTGCGATTGATGCCCGCAAACGAAAACGCGTCGACCAATTCCTCGCGGCTCATGCGGTCGCGATCGTCTTTGGGCGACCACCCCAACAGGCACAGGAAATTCACGAAAGCCTGTGGCAGGAAGCCGTAGTCGCGATAGGTGGTCACACTGACCACCGGACCGTGCCGGCGCTTGGAAAGCTTGGCGCCATCGGGAGCGATCAGTAGCGGCAGATGCGCGAATTGCGGCGGCGTAACGCCCACAGCCTCGAAGATGAGCACGTGTTTGAATGTGTTGGTCAGATGGTCCTGGCCGCGAATAATGTGACTGATGCGCAGGTCGGCGTCATCCGCACAGGAGGCTAGGTGATAAGTGGGCATGCCATTGCTGCGCAATAGTGCGAAGTCCTCGATGTCCGCAGTGGATTTGACCTGCTCCCCGTAAACGGCGTCGCGAAAGCACACGTTGTCGGCGTGGTCGCGGGGCACGCGGAATCGCAGCACGAAGGGCTCTCCGGCCGCGGCGCGACGGTCGCTCTCGGCGTCGGAAAGCTCGCGCATGCCCGGATTGAACAGCCACGTGCCTTCGCCCGCGTCGGCTGCGGCAGGGGTGAAGTCGCGGTAAGCCAGTCCCTTATGGAAGATAGCCTGCGCCGCTTCACGATGCACGGCCAGCCGCTCGGACTGGCGATACTGCTCGTCCCATCCCAGATCCAGCCAGCGCAGCCCATCGAAGATGGAGTCGAGCGAAGTCTGCGTATTGCGTTCGACGTCGGTATCGTCGATGCGCAGGATCATCGCGCCGCCGTTATGGCGTGCGTAGAGCCAGTTGAAGATGAATGTGCGCGCGCTGCCGATATGGAGAAAGCCGGTGGGAGACGGCGCGAAGCGAACTCGTAGCATTAAAAGCCCAGTATAACAAGCGGTCTGAGCGCTACGGGATATATGATATAGGAATGCCTTTGCTGCGCCTGATTGCCGAGGGAGTTGGGCCGTTTGAGCGGCTCGACGTGGACCTGTCGGATGGCAAGGGCAACCCGCATCTGGGGCCGCACATTTTTGCGGGGGTGAATGGGTCCGGGAATCGACGATCCTCGGGACTTTAGCGTGGGCGATGGATAGCGGGAAGTCGGGATTCAGGTACGCCGACTGGGCACACCTGACCGCCGGTTACACACACTCGCGCGCGCTGGTCGTGGTTCAGCCGCCGGGGGCAACCCCCTACGCGCGCGCCTGCACTAAGGGGACAAACAAAAGCGACCAGGAAGCGCTGGCCGTTTGGGCCCGATCGGTGCTGTGTGGTACCGGCTTCGATGAGCGAATATTGCAGAGCTTCCAAGTTGAGCGTTCCGATCGCCGCTACGAGCTATTTCTTGACCCGTCGTTCTTGGTTCGCGAGGCTAGTAGGCGAGCACTCCCGAAGAAACCCGTCCTCGCCCGCGAAGAGGATCACGGTACCACCGGGCTTGTCTTCCAGGATAAGAGGGAGGCTGCCCTCGCAGGCGCGCTCCTCAACGTCGCAGCTTATTCACCGTCGAGGGCGCTCCGGCACGTGGCGGCTGTCGACCTCACAAAAACGCTCGCTAGCCCTCATGAAAACTCGTTGGCATTCGAATCGACAGTCCAAAATAAGTTCGTCCAATCCTGGCTACTAAGCCTTTATAGCAAGAGGGCAATCGCGCGGGAGCGCGACCAATCGGCGGACCAATACACGCGCTCGCTGTACCGGTTCGAAAATGCCTTGCGGCTGCTCTACGGTCAGAGCGTCTCATTCGACGTGGAGATAGAACCAAGTTTTCAGCCGCGTCTCAAAGCGTTTGGCCACAGTCTGGACTTTTCCCAATTACCCGACGGCGTTCGCAGCACGGTGGGCTGGATCGCGGATTTCATGATGAGGCAGGATCTGGTCCAGTGGAACCAGGCGCTCGGGGGCAAGCGACCCGGCGTACTACTTCTAGACGAGGTTGATGCCCATCTTCATCCTCTCTGGCAGCGCAAGCTGCTACCCGCCATGCGGGAGGCACTCCCGGATGTCCAGATTCTGGTCACCTCCCACTCGCCCTTCGTCATTTCATCTTGCCCGAACTCCCGTGTGCATGTCCTCGAACTGGATCCAACGGGGCGCGCCAGCGTGCGACCTCCAGTCGATTCCCCGATCGGGGAGTCCGTCACGACCACGCTAAAGGAAATCTTCGGAGTAGACAGCCGTTTTGACGTCAAGACCGAACGCGAATTGGATGAGTGGAACACTCTCAAAAGGCGCGAGGTTGGCGGCTCGATGTCGGCAGCGGATAGGTCGCGTCTTGGGGAACTGACGATTACTCTCGCCGGCCGTAGCGAGGAACTGAAGTCTATCGTGGGCTCGCCATTGACGATCCCGGAGAGCGTGTTGCATTCACTCACCGCCGATGAAATAAAGCCGCATCCGATCAAGCGGCGGAAACGCGCGTAGACGGGCATGGTTCACACGCCGCGTCTTTCGGCACCTCCCGCTGCGCTCATCAAGCACGGAAAGAGATGGACTGCCCGGTACCAGATCATCGCAATTGGTTCCAGAAGAGGTGACTGGGCAACGCAGTCGGCGAAGAAGGTTCTCGCCATAGCCCTTCGCGGCTTGGCTCACGGAAAATGCGTGTACTGCGAAGGTAAACTGGATGCGCAGGCCTACCTGCAGGTCGAGCACTATGTGGCGAAGACGATCGCTCCCGATCTCGCCTTTGAATGGACCAATCTATTGCCCGTGTGCCAGATCTGCAACGGCACCAAAAGTAACCAGGACCATCGGAACACGCTTTTGAAGCCGGACGACGAGGATCCGGAGCCATATTTCTGGGTCCATCCGGACACAGGAAGACTCGAACCGCATCCCAAGCTCGACGCAGCGCAGGCATACCGCGCCAACGAAACCATCCGCCTGTGCGACCTCCAGCGTGCGGCGCTGTGCGAAGAGCGGTTCAATATGCTCAGGCGGGTTGGCCGGTGGTTGGAGCAAGTCGCGAGCAGCGGGCACCTTACGGCGGTCCTCGAAGAGGAATGGAAGGACCTGTGCGATCCCCGTATGCAATACAAGTTTGTGCTGCGCCACGTCCTCGAAACCCGCGGGCAACACGAACTGGCGGAACGCGACCGGAGGCGGTTCTCAAGCGCGCACACCACCATCTGAACCAATGCTAGAATGCGCAGAGCGGAGAAAGTTCCGCCCGCCGATGCCGGCTATGGCAATCGCACCATCGCCTCCTCTCGCAACCGCGGCTGTCCGCAAACCACGCCGCATCGTCCTCACACTGCTGATCGCATGTCTACTCCTGTTCGGCCTGGATGCGCTTCTGTTTCGCACCCGGCTCTACACCTCGATTCTGGAACCGGATTCATCCGCCGGACTTCTGGAACTGGTCCTTTGGCGGGAGAGAGCGGCGCAGAACAAAGCCGGCGACAATCTGGTAGTGACTCTCGGCAATTCGCGCATGAGCTACTTTCCAAAAGGAGTGGACCAGCGCCCGAGCCAGACAGGCTACGCCGTCCGGACCGCAAGCGTGGCCGGTAGCGATCCGCGCGCCTGGTACTACCTGCTGCGCGACCTGGACCCCACGGCGCGCCGATATCGCGCGATCGTGATCGGCGTCGACGACTACGACGATGAGGACCGTGCGTTCAACCCCGATGACGACATTCGCGCGCTGCACTATTGTATTGCCCGGCTTCGACTGAGCGACACGATAGAGTTCGCCCGATCGTTCTACAGCCCCGCAGTCCGATGGGAAGCATTTCGCGGCGCCTTGCTGAAGGGGATCGCACTGCAGAGCGACATTCAGGCGTTTCTTGCGCATCCGAAGAAGCGGCTATATAACGTCCGTCTGTGCCACCAGGGCTGGCCAGATTGGACCTACAACTATGTGGAGTCGTCCAGCAACATGGCGGGCCTGCAAATCGATTGGTCCACACTCACAGCGACCTACCCGCCAGGAATGCCCGAGCCGCAGAAGGCCTCGGTGCGCTCCTGGCTGATACACGAGCCCAATCCGCAGACCGGCCGTCTGGGCCGATTCTTTCGCGCATGGCTGGGACGCACCGCCGATCGCTATCGCGAGTCGCACACCAAGATCGTCTTCGTGCGGCTGCCGCGCGGCCCGCTACCACGCCCGGACAATCTGGTGAAGAAGCGGAGTAGCTCCATTAGGGAATTGGCGGCCCGGCCAAACGTGATTCTACTGAATGAACACCTCTTCGATACTCTGGAGCGCCCCGAGTTTTTCAAGGACGCCATGCATCTGAACCGGTATGGCTCCGAAAGATTTTCAGCGATGCTCGCGGACGAAGTCGCCCGCGTAATGGGTCCGCTGGACGAGCGGAGCGCAAGATGATTTGACCGATGCTCTTCAACACCACACATTTCTTTTTGTTTCTCGCCGTGGTGCTGGCGCTTTTCTACGCGAGCCCGCGCGCCCTCCGCAAGTATATCCTGCTGGCCGCCAGTTACTTCTTCTACGGGAGCTGGAATTACAGATTCATTCCGCTGTTGCTGACTTTGACGGTAATCGATTATACGGCGGGTATCTGGCTCGAGAAAATTCCACCAGGGCCGCGCCGGAAAGCGGTCCTGATCCTGAGCTTGTGCGCGAACCTCGGCTTTCTGGGCTTCTTCAAGTTCTACAACTTCCTGGGGAGCAACCTGGCGTGGGTGCTGGACAAGCGCGCCGATGCGTTCTATTTGAATATCGTGCTGCCGCTGGGGATCAGCTTCCACACTTTTCAAAGCATGTCGTACGTAGTGGATGTGTATCGCGGCGAGCAGCAGGCCGTGCACAATCCCATCGACTATGCGCTGTTCATCTGCTTCTTTCCGCAACTGGTGGCGGGACCTATCGTGCGCGCGCGCAATTTCTTTAACGATCTCTGGCACTGGCAGCCGCCCTCATCCGCGGATGTCTCGCGCGGCATCCTATTAATGGCGCTCGGCCTTACCAAGAAGATGGCCTTCGCCGATCAGTTCGCCAAAGTGGCCAACGATTATTTCAAGAACGTGTCCGGAAATCCAGGCGGGCTGACCGCCTGGAGCGGAGTAGTGGCGTTCGGCATGCAGATCTACTTCGATTTTTCGGGCTACACCGACATGGCCATCGGCATGGCGAAATTGCTGGGATTCCACTTCCCGGTAAACTTCCGCCGGCCGTACCTGGCCGCCAGCATCACGGACTTCTGGCGCCGCTGGCACATCTCGCTATCCACCTGGCTGCGCGACTATCTTTATATCCCCCTGGGCGGCAACCGGGAGGGACGCTGGATGACCTACCGCAACTTGATGCTCACCATGCTACTCGGCGGACTATGGCACGGCGCGAGCTGGAACTTCGTCATCTGGGGAGGGTACCATGGCGCGCTGCTCAGCCTGGAGCGAGTCTTTCGCGGCAACCGGCCGGTGCGTGAGGATTGGAATTGGCTCTATCCGTTGAAAGCTATCGCCACCTTCGCGCTGGTTATGATCGGTTGGGTTTTCTTCCGGGCTGCCGACCTTCCCCAGAGTCTGCAGATCCTCCGCCAGATGTTTCGCGGACATGGACACCTGCTGCTCGCGGCATGGCACATCGAACTGATAACCGTTGCGCTCGTGCTGGCGCTCGTGGAGGAGAGGTTCGAATTCTTCGAGCGTATCTTGAAGGCGCCCATGCTGGCCTACGCTTCCGCGCTGGCGCTGATGTTCTTCTGCATCGAAGTATTCGGCGTCATTGACGCGTCGATCCCGTTCGTATATTTCCAGTTTTGATATTTTGCGAGGGATGTAGAGAACGCCGCCACGGCTCCGACTACTCCATGAAGACGCTAGGATTCAGAAAATACGAGCAAAATGAAATGACAACATTAACGCCCTACCTTTTGTTCGACGGCGATTGCCGTCAGGCAATGGAGTTTTACCAATCCTGTTTCGGCGGAGAATTGACTGTCACGAAAGTGAAGGATTCTCCGGCAAAGGATCAGATGCCGCCGGTCCAGTTGAACAAAACCATCAATGCACGACTCCGGACCGGGAATCTGGAAATTTCGGCATCGGACTGGCTACGGCTTGACCAGACTCCCATTCGCGGCAACACGGTTTGTCTTTTCCTTAGCGGAGGAACGTTCCAGGAGTTGAAGACTCTTTTCGATAAACTCTCCGATGACGCTGAAGTGACCGACCCACTGAAAGAGATGTTCTTTGGCGTTTACGGAGCACTGAACGACAAATTCGGGGTCCGATGGATGTTTACAGCAGCGAAGAACGGCTAGTATCGAAAGGAGCCAGGCACATGAAATACATTCTGATGATGCACATCCCGAAAGCGGGCTATGCGGTTTTTGGCGACTGGTCCCAAAAGGACATCGAAGCGAACATCGCGTTTGTGAAGGGCATCGATAAGACGCTCAGCGATTCCGGAGAGTTTGTGGCGTCGGAAGGCCTGGCAATGCCGGATCAGGCCAAGGTGGTGAGAGCGGGCAAAGCCGGCGCGCCGATCACCGACGGCGTGTTCCCGGAATCGAAAGAATTCCTGGCTGGCTATTTGATGGTGGATGTCGAAAGCGCGAAACGGGCCTGTGAGATCGCCGCCATCTGGTCGGCAGCGCCGGGTCCGGGCGGGTTGCGCTTGAATATGCCAATCGAAGTCCGGCGAGTAATGGGTGGGGGAGGCGACGAACTAGCCTGAGATGAAAGGCGTTCGCGATGGCCGCAGGGGGACCCCCCGTTGGCGCATTATAGTACAATCCCTTTCATGAGAATCACCGCCATCGACACGTACATCGCCGGCAATCCCTGGAAGAACTGGGTGTTCGCCAAGGTCTCCACGGACGAAGGCGTGTACGGTGTGGGCGAAGGCACGGTGAACTGTTTCGGCAAAACCGTGGAGACCGCCATTCACGAGTTGAAGCCGCTGGTGATGGGGATGGATCCATTCCAGGTGGAGAACATTTCGCAGCGCCTGATTCGCGATGTGTATACGGAGGGCGCGCAGATCCACATGTGCGCGGTGGCGGCCATCGAGATCGCGCTGTGGGACATCATTGGCAAGGCCTGCAATCAGCCCATCTACAACCTGTGGGGCGGCCAGTGCCACGAGAAGCTGCGCGCGTACGCCAATGGCTGGTATCGCGGCCCGCGCACACCGGAGAGTTTTGCCGCCAAAGCCAAGTTGGTGGCCGCGCGCGGCTACACGGCGCTCAAGTTCGATCCGTTCGGCTCAAGCTGGCGCTATCTTTCGCGCTATGATTTCGACCTGGCGGTGGATATCATCCGCGCGGTTCGCGACGCCGTGGGACCGCCGGTAGACCTGCTAATCGAAGCGCACTGCCGCTTCAACGTGGCGACCGCTGTGGAGTTCGCCGAAGCCATCCATCAATTCCGGCCCACGTGGTTCGAGGAGCCTGTGGCGCACACCAACATTCCGGCTATGGTGGAAGTGGCGCGCCGCAGTCCGGTGCCCATCGCCACCGGCGAGAGCCTGTCGACCAAGCAGCAGTTCGCGGAATTGCTCAAGCACGAGGTCGTGAATATCCTGCAGCCGGAGCCGCTGAACCTGGGCGGACTTTTTGCCGCGCGAAAAATCGCGGACATGGTGGACGCGCATTTCGGCGTCATCGCGCCGCACAGCGCGCAGGGGCCGGTTTGTTCGGCGGCGTGCGTGCAACTCAACGCCTCCATTCCCAATTTCTTCATTCATGAGCTATTCGACGAGTTCAACGAACCGTGGGAGCGGGACATTGTCACGCACCCGGTGCATCAAGTCGACGGCTACATCGAGGTGTCGGACCGGCCGGGGCTGGGCATCGATCTGAACATCGAAGAGATCCTGAAACATCCGTACCAACAGGAGAACTACCTGCCGCTATTCAAGCCCGGGTGGGAGCGGCGGGAGCGGCAAACGCAAGCCGCGCCGGGCATAGGCGGGTGAAATGCGGGCAGGCGCGGCAGTGCTCACCCTCGCGCAGAGGAAAATCCAGGCGTCCCTGCGCTTCGCGAAACTCGCGGACGGCTGCTTCGGGCGAGTCGAATAGGGAAGGCCGCAGATCCACCGGGATGGCCGTGTTCGGCCGCAGAAAATAAATGTATGCCTCATCCGGCGCGCGCCCATTGAGGCGCTCCAGCGCCAGCGCGTACAGGCGCAACTGAAGCGCGTATTGCTTCGCATGGGTCGGCGCTTCGGCGGCGTTGACTCGATCGGTCTTGTAATCCACCAGCACGGTCTTGCCGCGGTCTTCAAACCACAGGTCGATCTGGCCGCGCAGGACCAGATTCTCCACTTCCATAAGGAAATCGAATTCGCGCTCGATAGTAGTCGCAGTGGCCGCGCACCGGCCTAGCGCGCTTTTTCGAAACGCGTCGGCCAGTTTGGCGGCTTCGGGATCGGGTGACTCTACGGATGCGCCTGCCAGCAAGGCGTGCACCTGCATACCAAACTCACTGGCGCTAAGATCTCCTGGCAGACGGCCGGTAGGCTGAATGCCTGCCCCACCAGCGGCTTCGAATCCCAGGTAGCGCGAGAGGTAGTAACGCCGGGGGCAATCGGCAAACATGGCGACGGAGGTCACGTTGGCTTGTGAATCGTGCTGCTCCGCCACGGTGGGCCGTTGCAGGAACTGAACGGAGGCAGCCGGCTCATCGCGTTCGCGCGGCGCCAGGCCTTCCGGCCTTTCAGTGACGTTTCGCACGGGCAAGCGTTCAACCACCACGGCCGCCCAGTTCTGCGGCTTCTTTCCATTAGTCGAAAACGACAGCGCCAGGTGCTCTTCGGCACGGGTCATGGCCACGTACAGCAGCCGGTTGCCTTCTTCCTTTTCGCGCTGCTTAAGCTCCAGCCGGATGGCGTGCTGGAACGCGTCGTCCTTCGTATCGTCTTTTCCGGTTCGGCCCAACGGATGGCGCCAGCGCGCACCCAGCCCCACGCGCGGCGAAAACGAAATCGCCCCAGGGTCCGCATCGATTCCCTTGTGCATCGCCGCCAGAAACACGATCGGAAACTCCAGCCCCTTAGCCGCATGCACAGTCATGATCTTCACCGCGTTGGCCGAATCTTCCGGCGGTGCATCCGGTTCGCGCGGCTTGGATTCCCGTAGAATCTCGATTTCCGCCACGAATTCCGCAAGGGTTTGGTGCGTGCTGGCAGCCCGCGCTTGCGCCAGAAACTTTTCGATATTGGCCGCGCCGCGCGGCCCACTGGGGCACTGGTAGCCACACTCGTCCATCGCCCGCAGCAGCAACTGGTCGATTGCGGTATAGTCGCGCGTTGCACGCCAGCGCGCCAACCGATCGAAAAACGTAGCGCACGCACTCGTACGTGCCGTGTCGAGACTCGTCTCGACACTCTTCTGCGATCCAAAGAGGCGCAACAAATCCTCGTCGGAAGCCCCTACGAACGGCGACCGCAGCACCGCCGCCATGCTGATTTGATCCAGTGGATTCGACAGCACCCGCAGCAGATGCATCAAGTCCACCACTTCGCGCGTCTCGTAAAACCCTTTTCCCCGGTTCACCAGATACGGAATCCCGGCCTCGTCGAAAGCGCGTGTGAACTCCTCGATCGCCTCAGAGTTACGCACCAGCAAGGCGAAATCCCGGAACGTCGCGGCTCCTTTGCGCAACTGCAATTGGCCTTCGAATCCCAAAATGCGCGCGGCCACCCACTGTGCTTCCAGTTCCGGCGTGTCCGCCGCAATCGCCTCGACCGGCGCCTCTGCCTTGTCCGTAAACGATAAGCCCGCCACCAACCGTCGCGCCTCGACGCCTTCCGCGCCGGCAACCACTTTCTCCACTGCAAGCAGAATCTCGGGACGGCTGCGGAAGTTCTCGACCAGTTCCACCAAGCGCCCGCCGCCGGTCGCTACCCCGTCGCGATAATCGCTGAACACCCGTGGCTCGGCGTGCCGGAAACCGTAGATCGACTGGTTAATATCGCCCACTGCATAGAAGCGGTCCGCCGGACGCAGCAATTCCAGCAGCCGTGCCTGGCGGCCATTGGTGTCCTGGAACTCGTCCATCAGCACTTGGTCGAATTGGTTTTGCAGGCGGCGCCGGACTTCCGGACGATCCTCCAGCAAGCGTACAGCGTACTCTTCAAGGTCGTCGTAATCGAGTCCGCCGGATTGCCGCTTGCGCTCGCGGTACAGACCATCGAAGCGCGCGAATAATTCGAAAACGGTGGCGCGCTCGGCGGCGTAAAATTCGGTGACGAGCGAGTACTCCAATTCGGGGAGCAACTCATCCTTTAGCAGCTTGAACAGTTCGCGTGCGCGCTGGCCGTGCTTCAACTTCCGTAACTCGCAGGTGAACGACCGCATGGCGCGTAAGGTCGCTTCCGGGCCGTCCGGCAATGCGGCCGCAATCCGCTTCACCCAGCGCTGCGCTTCTTGCAGGTGCGCCTCTTGATCGAAGTTCCAACTAGGCGGACGCATGTTGCGCACTTCGTCGATCACCGCCAGGATGTCCACTTCGGGCGGCGCGGCGAAACCCGGCAGACCGCCGATTTTGACGCCCGCCGCACGAATCGCGTCATACGCGTCGAGCACTTCATCCGCCACGTCGTAGGCCACAAGGCCGCGCATCAGTGCGCGCATGCGATCGGGCTGTTCCCGGAACATGCCATCTAACACTTCGTCGATGGCGCGGCGTTGTTCGCGCGCGGATTCGCGCTCGTCCATCACATAGAATTCGGGATCGAGACCCGCAAATACGGCGTTCTCCTTCAACAGGCGCGCACAGAACCCATGCACCGTAGAAACGTAAGCCCGCTCCAGCTTCCCGCGAATCTCCGCGCGTTCGTGGAACACGCGTGCCAGCCTTTCACGCATGTTGTTGGCGGCCTTATCGGTGAAGGTGATCGCCAGAATGCGCAACGGATCCACGCCGCTATCTACCAGGCGTTCGAAATGCGCGACCAGCACGGTGGTCTTGCCGGAGCCAGGGCCCGCCACCACGCATGTGTCTCGTGGGCTCTCCTCGACCGCGACGGCTTCCAACTGCCGGGTTGTCAGTCCCAAGTGGCGGCTCCCTCGGCCAGAGCGGGGGCGGCGATCTCAAACCGGCAGACATCGCGAAAATCGCACAGCCGGCATTTGTCGGGCTCGGCCGGGTGCGGTTCCACACGGCCCGCGCGCACTTCACCCACTATGCGCAGCGTCGTCTCAATAGTTGGCTGTTCGTCAAACTGGACCAGGGGGGTGCGTCGAACGCCGCCCTTGAAACCCCAATACGACATGCCTTCGGGACGCAACTCGAAGCAGCGCTGCAGGGCCAGCATGTAGAGCTGCGGCTGCAGAACATTTTGATTTCCGACAAGATTCCGGATATTCTGCTCGCCGCTGTATTTGTAGTCGATCACGGTCGCGCCGCCAACCGGGTTAACGTCGATCCGGTCGATACGACCGCTGATTTCCAAATCTTCGCCAAGCTTGTAGCGGAACTTCTGCTCTGTCCTGATTTCGCTGCCTTGCAACCAACCGGGGTCCTCCACCAGCGCTTGCAAATCGGCCAACATACGCAGGCGGCAAGCTTCCGTGCGATAACTCTCTGGTATTCGCCGCTCATCGCAGACGCGCGCGAAGACCGCGTCGAAGACTTCGTCCAGGCGCCCCGGATCGCTGTGAAGATCCGCTAGCACGGCGTGAACGACGATGCCCTGCGTCAGAAAGTCGAGCCGCTTTTCCGGACGCACTGGGGCAGCTCGCAAATGCAACGTATCGCGGCCGAAAAACTGAAACGCGCACTGCAGATACGTTTCGAGCGACCTCGCACCGAACGACTTGTGCCGTTGCGCCAGACGCTCCAGCAGGTCCGGGCTGGAGATGGCCGCCGGCGGACGCGCCATCCCGCTCGGCCGTCCCGCCTGGGGCAGTACGGGTTTCCACTCGCTCGGCGCCGCCGCCACGCTATCTAGATATAGCGACCGCAGATTCTGCTGTCCGCGCGCATCGTACCGCGGATAGCTGAGCGTCAGCAACTCCGTGGCGCGCGTTACCGCCGAATCGAACAGGAAGCGTTCATCAGCCTCGAAATCCGCCGCCGTCCGCAGCCGCACACCCGCCTGCTTCAACTGCGCGCGCGCCGCCTCCGGAAAGAAGGGATCCTGCGAGTGGAACTTCGGGAACTGCTTTTCCGCCAAGCCGCAAACGAAAACGATGGGCAAGCGCCACTGGCGGGCCTCGTAGGCGCCCAGCACGTGTACGACATTGCGGCGTCCATCGTCGACGCGCAACGGAGTCAACCGCAAAACGGATTCCGCCGCGCGCCAAAATTGGCGCAGTTCAACGGGACGCCCGCCCAGCATCTGCGCAGCTTCGTGCATGGCTCCATCGAAGAGTTCCAGTACCGTTGCCTGGCCGCGCGCGATCGCTGCATTCTCGCGGCTTCCGGGTTCCGGCTGCCGCGGCGCAAACGATTCCGGCAAACTTTGCAGCCGCGCAGCCCACTCAAGCGGGGCGATCGAAAGCGCCAGCCATGCCTCCAGTTTCTCGAGGGATTGAAGCAATCCCAAGACCTCCGGCTCGGCGTCGGCGGCTAAGGCCCGTAGCGCAGCCAACCCGTGCCCTGGAATTCGTTCACGCACCGCAAGATCGAATTTATCGCACACGATTCCCGGCGCCAACCGGATAGCGGCCAATGTTGCCGCGTGATCCCATCCGCCGAGCATCGCATCGACGACTCCCGTCAGATATCGCACCAGCGCATGCTTCGACAATTCGCCGTCAAAATAAAATCGCGCCGGGATTCCGAAGCGGTCCAGCGTCGCGCGCATTAGCGGCTCGTAAATCTCCGGGCTGCGCACGATCACTCCCATATCGCGAAACGGCCGTCCTGCGGCGGTCTGCTCCAGGATACGCCGCGCAATTTCGTCCACCTCGCGCTCGATCGAAGGCGCTTCGCAAAGTTCAACGGGCGGTGGGGTCCGCTCCCACGAACAGGCCTCCTCCTGGAAGCCCATAGCCAGCAAACGTTCGCGCGTGGGTGCGGTTGTCTCCGCCGTGGGAAGCGCGATGGTCACGTCCGCATGGCGGCACATTGCGCGGATAACGGCCAGTTCCGGATCGGGCAATGCATAGAATCCGTCCAGCCAGATGGTGTGAATCGCGTGAAGGCCCGCGCCAGTGATTTTCTCCGCAGCTTGCGCCAAGCGTTGGGATCGCATCGCCAATCCGCGCCGGCTAAGTTCGCTTTCGACCTGGCGATAGACCGCCAGAAACGCTTCGCCCAACGGCGCCAGACCAGCCTTGCGCGCCAGGCTGTTCGCCAGTCGCTGGGCATCGCAACCGGCCGACGAAAACTCGCCCATTGCGCGCGCCAGTGCCGCGCAGAATCCAGGCAGCCGGACCACCGGTGCAAACTCGGGCCGATTCACGCGGCTAGCGGCCTCCTCGACAATCAGGTAGAGCAGCGGTTCGGTAACCTGCGGCATGTCCCCGGCGAACGAATCCACAAACCGCGACAGCGTTTGGACCAGTCCAGGCTGGAAAACAAATCCCTCGCGCGCTACCTGATTTTGCAGATGTTGCGCCATAGTGGCGGTGGGAGTAAGCAGCCGCACACCGGAATCCCGCCGCCGCACGGCATCGCGAAACCGCTCTAAGATGCGGGAGGTTTTGCCCGACCCGGCAGGGCCGGCTAGCAGTAGCATTTGATTCCAGATTAGCCTGGATCGACCAAATAATTCTGCGACGATTTGGTTCCGGCTGGCACTACTCTGGCACATGCCTAAAAGAAGAAAACCGGCGAGAGCCGCCTCGCCCAAAAACGCCGTACTGCCCATTCCGGCGATCGAAAGGTGCATCCATCTGATCCGGGGGCAAAAGGTGATGCTGGACCGCGATCTTGCCGAACTCTATGGCGTGCCGACCATGGCGCTCAAGCAACAGGTAAAACGCAACACCAACCGGTTCCCGGCGGACTTCACGTTTCGGCTGACGAAGGCAGAGGCGGAGGCGTTGATATCACAAAATGTGATATCAACGCGGCGCAGCTTCAGCAGGGTCTTACCAAGCGCCTTCACGGAGCAAGGCGTCGCCATGCTGTCCTCGGTGCTCAAAAGCGAACGATCGGCGCAGGTGAACGTCCTCATCATGCGCGCTTTCGTGCGCATGCGTGAGGTCCTCGCGAGTCAAAAAGAGCTTCTCAAGAAACTCGATGCATTGGAGAAGAAATACGAAACCCACGACGTCGAAATCAAGGCGATCTTCGACGCCTTGAAGAGGCTGATTCAAGCGCCGGCCGCGCCTCACCGCCGGATCGGCTTCATCGCCGAGGCACAACGTTAGCGAAATCTCCGGCGATTTCATGCTATAAAAAGAGCTTGAAAATCGTCGTCCGCAACCAAACCCGCAAAACCGTTTTGGCCGACGCGGCCGAACTCGCCGACACCAGCGAAAAGCGGCGCACAGGCTTGCTCAAGCACGATCGCCTGGATCCCGGCCAGGGCCTGTGGATTGTGCCGTGCGAATCCGTGCACAGCTTCTTTATGAAATTCGCCATCGACTTGGTCTACCTGGACCGGAATCACAAGGTGCGCAAGGTCCGTCACCGCATGGTCCCGTGGCGGGTGTCCGCCTGCCTGTCGGCCCACTCGATCCTCGAATTGCCGGCCGGAGCGGCCGCCGCCAGCGGAACGGAAACGGGCGATCAGTTGGAGATGGAGGAAGAGAAGACAGAAGTCAGGATTCAGCCCTGCCTCCGGCGGGCGCCGGATTGAATAACCTGTGACTTGCGGCCAGGAGCCGCGATATGGTGGAAGAGAGCGCGGCCGCAGCTAGAGCCCTTTATTCATTCGTGCGTATGCCGCATAGTCAGCATGGCTCCAGGAAGGCAATTGAATATTGGCGAGGCCCCTTGTGGCACTCCCCTAGGCTAGATTCCATGTAACGCCAACCTGGGCGGACGTGCTCGGAAAGGCGGATCCAAATGCAGGACCATGGCAAGGATGGTGCAGGCAGTAGAAAACAAATCGAAGGGCTGCCGGTAGTTCGCCGCAACGTGGCTGGCATTGATCTGGGGAGCGAACGACATTGGGTGTGCGCTCCCACGGTGGAAG
The DNA here is from genome assembly GCA_049516155.1 of Bryobacteraceae bacterium. GTDB lineage: Bacteria > Acidobacteriota > Terriglobia > Bryobacterales > Bryobacteraceae > Bog-159. The sequence continues at coordinate 32,322 of JBEKTJ010000009.1, read as the reverse complement.
GAACAGCCCGGGAAATAGCCGATTTCGGAGCCACCACGGCGGAATTGAACCGCATGGGGAAGTAGCTGCAAGACCGTCGCGTGGAGTCCGTGGCGATGGAGAGCACGGGGGTCTACTGGGTCGCGCCGCACGAGGTGCTGGAAGCGGTGGGGTGCGAAATCCTGGTGGTGGACACGCGGCAACTGGCGCAGGTGCCGGGGCGCGACAAGAAGACCGATCCCGCAGACTGTGAGTGGATCCAACGGCTGCATAGCTGCGGATTACTGCAGGGCTCGTTTCGGCCCCGGGAGGAGATGTGCATGTTGCGGACATTGGTGCGGAACAAGGGGAATCTAGTGGCCGAGTCGGGCGACTGGGTGCGGCGGATGCAAAAGAGCCTGGACCAGATGAACGTACGCGTGCATCGGGCGGTTTCCGACATCGACGGCGTGACCGGGATGGCCATTCTGCGAGCCATCGCGGAGGGAGAACGGGACGCCGGGAAGCTGGCGCGGCTGCCGGACCGGCGCTGCCGGAAGAGTGAGCAGGAGATTGCGGCGCAACTAAGCGGGCACTGGCGCGAGGATCACCTGTTCAGTCTGCGGCAGGGCTTGAAGATGTACGATGCCATCCAGGAGCAGATCGCCGATTACGATCGCGAGATCCTGCGCCAACTGGCGGCGATGACTCGCCCGGAGATGCGGGAACCACCTGCGCCGAAGGTAAAGAATCCGCAGAAAACCAAGGCCATTCAGAAACGGGGTGAGGAGCCGATGCGGGAAGCGCTCTATCGGATGAGGGGTGTGGATTTGACCGGCATCGACGTGCTTGGTGTGGAAACCGTGCAGGTGGTACTGAGTGAATACGGGCCCGATTTGAAGCGATTCCCGACCGAGAAACAGTTCGTGTCGCATGTCACTCTGGCGCCGCGGATACCGACCGGCGGAGGCAGGCCCGTCAGGAAAAAAAGGCGGAACACAGCGAGCACGCGCGTGGCCGCGGCATTACGCATGGCCGCACTCTCGCTGCGCAGTAGCCAGACGGCCCTGGGCGCCTACTACCGCAAAATCGCGCGACGCATTGGAGGAGACGTCGCGGTGTTCGCCACGGCCAGGAAATTGGCCGCCCTGATTTATCGCTTGCTCCGATGGGGGCAGCCGTACGTCGACGAAGGGGCGGAGGCCTATGAAAGGCGGTACCAGGAGGCCCGGATCACCGCCCTAAAAGCTAATGCCAGAGAACTCGGTTATCAGTTAGTCGCCAGCGCTTGACGCACCTCGCACTGAGGGAAGTCACAGGCTAGAATAGCAGTCCCCAGCGTCTTATTCTGTCTACTGACTCCTGTCTCCTGCCTTCTTTCTCTTAGCTGCTTCCGATCAACACCCCCGCCAGAAACACCAGCACGCCCCCTAGAACCACTTGCAAAGTGGCCGCGAGCAGCGGGCTATCCATGTAGCGATGCCGGATATAACTGATCGCCGCCAACTCAACCGCCACCACGACCACCGCTGCCGTAAACGCAATGTGGAAGTTCGGAAGCAGAAACGGCAGGGTATGTCCGATGCCGCCAGCCGTGGTCATCAGCCCGCAGACCAAACCTCGGACCCAAGGATGTCCGCGGCCGGTCAGCGATCCATCGTCGGAGAGCGCTTCGGCGAAACCCATGGAGATGCCCGCGCCTACCGAGGCCGCCAAGCCAACCAGAAATGCATCGTGGCTGGTGTGCGTGGCGAAGGCCGCCGCAAATAGCGGAGCCAGCGTGGATACCGAGCCATCCATCAATCCGGCCAACCCGGGCTGCACGATCTGCAAAACGAACAGACGCCGGCTGGCCACTTCCTCCTGTTCCCGCACGTTGGTGGAGAGGCTGTGCTCCATTGACGCCGCCGTCGCCTGGTGCTGGCGCTCGATCTCCGCCAGGTCGCCGAGCAACTTGCGGATGGATGCGTCGGTCACCTTTTGCTGGGCTTTCTCATAAAACTGGCGAGTCTCCAGTTCCATGAGCTCGGCCTGTTTGCGCGTGGCCTTGATGCCCAACGGGCGCACCAGCCATACGGGCCGGCGCGTGGCGAAGCCCTTCACGTCCTGCCGGCGGATCAGCGGCATGTGCTCCCCGAAGCGCTGGCGGTACAGATCGATCAGGGAGCGGCGATGTTCGTTCTCCTCCGCCTGCATCTCCTCGAACATTTTCGCGGTGGCCGGATAAGTCTCGCGCAATCCGTCCACGAAGTCGCCGTAGATGCGGCCGTCTTCCTCCTCCAGAGAAACGGCCAGCGCCAGAATCTCCCGCTCGGACAGTTCTTTGAAGTTCTTCGCCATGCAGCCTCCGGAATGTGCTACGGATACATCGATGGATAGGCCGCGCGCATTTCCTGGGCCAGCGTCCGCACGCCTTCGATCCGCACCAGGTCGCCCTTGCCGATACCCGGACACCAAGTCGCGGTCCGGCGCCATTGGCGGGTGCTGTCCGTCAGTTCCGGCCAGAACGGAAAGATGCGGCACTGGGTGGGTTTGGCGGGGTGAATCGAGCAGCCGTCCGCGCGCAGAAACCGGCATAGCCCCCCTCGCGGGATACGCAGGCGGCGCAGATTCCTGGTTCGGTAAACGTAGCGCTTTTCGAAGACCGCGGGCGTCGTCCCCAGGAATTTGGCGGCGCGCGCGATATCGTCTTCGGTCAGATAGACGAATCCCTTGCGCTGGCAACAGGCCGTACAACCTGGCTGGCATTCGAAACGCAGTGCGCTCATTTAAGCGGTCATTTTAACCCGAATGACGCGGCGGGTATTAATCAATAAAAAAGGGGAGCCTTTCGGCTCCCCTCAAAATTACCGGTCGGGACGAAACTTAGAACCTGAGCGTGCCGTGCAACTGGATCAGCCGCGGAGACGCATCGCCGCCGAGGAAGGAGCCCAGAATGGATGTCGGTTCGTTGACCATGGTATAGATCCCTCCGAAAAGCCCTCCGTCGTCGATGTTGCTAAATGGCTGGCCGAAGTTGGGGTGATTGAAGAGGTTGAAGAACTGCGCGCCAATGCCCAGATGCATCCGTTCGCCGATCGGAATCTGCTTGGAAATGCTCAGATCGGTGTCAAAGAAGCCGGGCCCGCGATACTGGTTCCGGTTCTGCGTAGCGAACGAGTTGAATACGCCGGAAGTGCTCATAGTAGGCGCGAAGTTGTTGGGCGACAGGCACGGCGTGTTGTTCGTAAAGGCGGCCCCCGACCCGCACGAGGACCAGCCGGCGGTGATGGGCTGGGCGAATATGGTGGCGTTGTAATTTGCGATCAAGGCGTCGTTCTGCGTCACGCTGAAGGGAAAGCCGGTGTGGTCCAGCACAGTGCCGGAAATGGTCCAGCCGCCGAATATCGCGTTGGACCCCCGGGTAAAGCGCAGGGCACGCAGGAGATCGTCAACCACAAAATTGGCTGAAGCATACTTGCGAATGTCATAGTCCGCATTGCCGTAGTTGTAGGCTCTGATATTGAACGGATCCTCCGGCTGCAGAATGCTGAGTTGGGTAGCGTTGTAGGCGAACGGCAGAAGTCCACCGTTGGAGACATCGTCCATGGCGTGGCTATAGGTAAAGTTGAAGCCGAAAGAAAGGTGGTTGGTCAAGGAGTGCTTGACCGAGAGCACCAAGCCGTTGTAGCGCGAAACCCCGGCGCTTTGATACTCCTGCACGTAGCCGAACCGCTGATCCGGCGGCGCCGTCCCGAAAGGTACCCCCGAGCCGCAGCCGGAAGGGCAGAATCCGTTCAAAGCGTAGTTGGAGATCGGCTCCTTGACCCCGTGGTTGCCGACATAATTCGCGCTGAGCACTGTGTGCCAGCCGACGTCCTGCTGCACTTCGAGGTTCCACTCGTAATAGCGCGGCTGATGAATGATCGGGTCCATGGTGTTGAGGTTGGGCGGCGCGAACGTGGGATTGGCAGCCGAGAGTGAAGCCAGCGTTCCGCCGGAGTTGAAGCCCGAGATCAGCGAGGCGTCGGTCGAACTGGCTATGCCGAAAACGCTTCCGGCAACGCCCGGGGCGGCTGGGCTGTTCGCATAAAGCGATCCCGGCAGACCGATGCCGTTGTAGTTGGGAGGGTTCTCCACGAAGCCATCAACCACTACGGCGGGGAACGAGTCGACGAAGATGCCCGCGCCGGCGCGAACCACCGTCTTAGGTGTCACCGACCAGGCGACACCCGCGCGTGGGCCCCACACGATCGCATCGGTCTTGTAGTAGGCTTGCGAGCGGCCGGTTTGGATTGCCTGATTATATGGGATGGTTGGATCGTGGTCGAGACTGGTGAACGAAGAGGTCGTCGTCTCGAAGCAGTCGCCTTGGCAGGTCGGATTCGAATTGTGATCCGCGCGCAACGCGAGGTTGACCGTCAAGTTCTTGCTGAGCTTGATGTCGTCTTCGGCATAGATTCCCAATTGATAGACGCCGATGTTCTCACCGGGCTTCGCGGGGAAGGCTTGGGAGAAGCTGCCGGCCGACCCGATTGTCCCGGCATAGAAATCGTCGATGGAGCCAAAGGCTATCGCGCCTTGATTGTTTTCCTCGAAGTCAAAGTCATAGACCCAGTCTTTGTGCCAGTTGCCGCCGATCTTGATGGTCTGTCTCCCTTTCGTGAATGAAAAGTCGTCGGAGATCTGGCCTTGCTGCACGTCGCGGCCTTGTGGGAAAGCGGGCTCAAGCGAGTTCAGCGTAGCGAACGATCCGTCGTTGAGACCCAGCGACGGAGCGAAGAAGGCATTGGTCGCCGAAACATTCGCATAGGAAAATGCAGCCGCGTAGTAGAGGTGCGATCCGGTGAACGAGTTGGTCGCGTTCGGGCCGAATACGTGCGTCCAACTGATCTGCTGTTGGTTTTCCGGCTGGTATGACGTGGCGCTGAACAAGGGGCTTAGGGCGCTCGTCGCCGTGGGCTGCGTTCCATGATCGATCTGGAAGCGTCCATAAATGCGATCCTTGTCGCTGACGTTCTGATCGACGCGAAGCGTCCACAACCACTCCGGTGCGAAGTTCGTGGGTGTGATGAAGTACTGGGTGGCGCAAGCCGTGCCGGGCGAAAGAACTGTCAAATCGCCGCAACCAGGACCCTGAACGTCTGACGAGGCGCTAGGCACGGGAGTGGCCCGGGCCGCTCCGATGGCTGAATTCCACGCCTTGAACGCCTGCGTGTAGAACGGGATCTCGTTCCCATTGCCATCCGTCGTAAGGTTGGCCAGCGTGGCCGACTGGAACGCCGCCGAAGGCAGCCGCACATCGGTCCCGGCGAGAGGAATCAGGGCGCGCAGCCCTTCGTAATCGGAGAAGAAGAAAGTATGGTTCTTCCAGATCGGACCGCCCAACGACGCGGAGTATTGGTTGACGTTGTCGAACGCCCGCGGCTCGCCGGTGGCGTTGTTGAACCAATCGTTGGCGTTCATCACACGCCCATTCCAGTAGTAGTTCGCGTTTCCGTGAAACTGGTTGGTGCCGCTCTTGGTCACGTAGTTGACCTGAGCCCCCGCCAACTGGCCGTACTGGCCGCTGTAGCCGTTGGTGGTCACCGACACTTCAGCCATCTCATTGGAACCCAGCAACAGGTTGGTCGCGCCGCTATTGTTCAGGTTCAGGAACGGATCGTTATCGTTTTGCCCGTTCAGCGTGAAAAGGTTGGAAGTCCCAGGCAGCCCGAAGACCGATAGATTCCCGTACCCGCCGCCGGTGTTCATCACGGCGCCTGGCGAGAGCTGCGCATAGTACGTAAGATCGTTGCCCGGGTTGGGCAGCATTTCGATCTGCTTGGTGTCGAACGTGGTCTGGATGTCTGCGTTCTCCGTTTGGATCGCGGTCGCTTCGGCGTTGATCTCGATCGTGGCGTTCGACGTCGAAACGCTTAGCTTGGCGTCCACCCTGGCGCTTGCTCCCAAGGTAACCGTCGCTTTCACCTCGCTCGTCTGAAACCCGGCCGACACGATTTTGAGAACATAGTCTCCCGGCTGCAGCAATGGAAACCGGTACACGCCGGAACTATCTGTGGTGTCGGTTCGAACGGCGCCCGTGCTCGGACTCGTGAGCGTGACAGTCGCTCCCGCGATTATGGCGCCGGATGGGTCGCTTACCGTACCGTTAATTTCGCCCGTCGTGATCGTTTGCGCGACGGCCGATGGCAGTGCGCACAAAAACAGTGCCGCCAGAACCGCTATTGCGGCTCTCCGCCTAATATTCAATCGATTCCCGAAGCCGAAATCCGGCTTCTGATGAAACTGCATGTATCCCCCCTCCTTGGTAATTGTTTGGACAACGGAAAAGCGTGTCCATCAGCAATTCGTGAACCATATGCTTCATGTTGCTAAAGCTATGTAAATGCAGGCGCTTCAGAAGTCCCAGATACGTGATCCCATAATCGGACGTTTAGTACACTCCGAATTTCGGGATTGTCCGGCGGTGGACAATTGCGGCCCTACCCTCCGTCTTTTTGGGACTATCCGTGCAGTATGCGACCTGGCTCGGGATTTGTCAACTGAAACTGTACGGATTCGTCCATTTCCGCAAGGGGATCTTCCAGCGGGACGCCGTCGGGGGAGGCTTCCGGATGGCGACGAACAAGTTCCAGTACATGCTCTACCGCCTCTGCCAGACTGGTGGAGAGGCGATCGGGTTGGGTTCGCTCGAAACGGGTCATGGCCTTATGCGTATCGCCGCCAAACCCCCACACGCATACCACCACCTTGAGTTTTGGGAACCGTTGCCGGATTTGTCTGCACATGGCGCGCGCGGGCGCGAATGCGTAAGGAGGCAACGCCGAGATACACACTACGTCGCTTCGTCCGGCTTCGATCATAGCCAGGACATCGTTGAGAGAAGGTCCGACCACGGGAAAAGATAGTGTCGCGAAACCCTTTTGCTCCAGAATCTGAGCCAGCATGGCAGCCGTAATCTCGTCGGCCCGATCATGCGCCGGAAGACACACTATCCGCGCATCGAGACGCTCGGTGGCGTCGGATACCGGCACGGAGTCTTGCTCGGATGAGTTGTCGTCCAGTCGATACTCCGAGAACTCGGCGATCATTTCGTTGACGCTGAGAAAAAGAAACCCCTCTCTCTCGGCGTCGATTGCGCCTTTGTGGCGGTCCTGCTCGGCCATGCTCAAAGCCGGGATGAGCAGTGCGTCGTACAACTCGGCCAACGGTCTCCCCTTAAGAAAATCGCCGGCGATGGTATGGGCTTCCTGTTGGTCCATGGCGAGCAACCGCTGGTAGATTTGGGCTTCGGGCGCGAGCACGGGTTCATCCCCCAGCAGGATATGCAGAAAGGAGAATTGCGGGATATAGCGCCCCAAAACCACCGCGCAGACCGTCAGCGGCGTCGACAGGATCAGGCCCGCCGGTCCCCAAAGAACCGTCCAAAAGACGGCGGATACCAGCAGCGCCAGGGAAGAGATGCCCACATGGGCGCCGTAGAGCCAGGGCTCGACGAAGTTGCCCACGATCAATTCCAGCCCCGCAAACAGCAGGAAAACGAGTAACGGCTTGTGCCATCCGTCAAAAACCGCCAAGGAGAGCGCGAGCGGCAGGCTCGCGGCAGCCAGCGTTCCCACATAAGGCACGATTCGCAGGATGCCGGCCACGGCTCCCCATAGGGCTGGATAGGGTACCCCGATCAAGTAAAGACCGAAACCAAACAGAGTTCCAAATCCCGCATTGACCAGGAATTGCAGAAGGATGTACCGGCTGACGCGTGTCGCGGCGTCGTCGAGCGCTTGCGTCATCAAGTTCAATTGACCGAGCCCCGCCAACCGCAGAAGACGATTGCGCAGGTCTTCTCTGGCGATCAGCATGAAGACCGTAAAGATGACGACCATTCCCGCACGTGCCAGAGGCGCCAGAACGGGTGCGCCCAAATCGCGCAGTTGCTTCCACTCACTGGCTGGGGGCTGAACCACGCGGACGGGTACTGGGGATACGGTTCGAGGCACAGCCGGCTGCTTGCGATTCGGGGCTTGCGATTGCTGGGCTGGCGGCGCTGTCGCCGGACTGCCAAGTTCCTGCACAATCTCCTGCACGCTTTCGGCGGCTCTACCCACCTGCCCCGTTGACGGAATGTGAAACGCTTCAATCTTGGCGTGAATATTCTGGCGGTAGAGAGGAAGTTGATTGGCGACGTCCACCAACTGACTCGCAATAACCCAGCCGATGCCTGCGACCATCGCCACTGAAATCGCGACGGTCGTGAGAACGGACATCACGCGGCCCAAGCGCAGCTTCTGCAAGAGCGCAACCAGCGGGGTCAACAGGAACGTCAGGATCAGCGCAAACGCGAAGGGGACTAAGATCTCGCGTGCAAAATAGAGCGCCGCAATCGTTCCAAACAGGACGATGGCCCCGGCGTCGCCCTGGCCTTTAGGCCGTGCAGTGATCCCCGCGGGCGGCAGGTCGTGCTTTAAGGGTGATTTAAGCGAGGTTGCCACTTACGCCGCATTGACCAGGTTTTCGCTCGCGAAGTCCGTTCTTTCGTGCCCGTTCCGGTCGGCTGCCTCCTGGCACCGGATACAACATGAAGCCCAAGGAATGGCTGCAAGGCGCTTTGGGCCGATCGCCAATTCACATTCAATGCAGGATCCGAAGCTGCCATCGTGAATCCGCCGCAGCGCGGCTTGAACTTGATGCAGCAGCGTGTACTCGCGGTCGGCGTTCTGAATTGCCAGATCCCGTTCCGACGCATATTGAATCTCATCCATTTGATCCGCACTCTTCTCGATTGCGATGCCGTCCCGGTTCCGCAATTGATGGAGCAACTGGTCCGCTCTTCGTTCAAGGATCTCTTGGAACCCGTGTACTGTTAGATCTTCCCGCATCTCACCCCTCTTCCCGCAGCCGGGATGCAAAGCCTGCATCTTCGGCTGCGAGAGTTGCCGCCTCGCGTCGCCTCAATGAAAAATCCCAAGCATGTAAGCTACGAGGAGAATCAACAATACGCCACCCACCCCGATGCCTGCCCCACCCCCGTAACCCCAGCGGCTGTGGCCATAGTACCCGCCACCGCCGAAAACCAACAGTAGAAGAATAATCAGTATCAGCATTTTAGATCCATCGCTTCCCGGCTACTTTTCGAAGACCTTCTCAATTTGCCCGACCTTCTTTTGAATTTTTCCAGCCAGATTTTCGCCCTGGCCTTCGGCCGCCAGGTCGGGATTGTTTACGGCTTGGCCGGCCTTCTCTTTGACCTTGCCCTTCGCCTCGTGAAACGCGCCTTCAACCTGGTCTTGCGTGCTCGAATTCATCTCTTTTCTCCATGGGTGATTGGATCACCCGGTGTTTAGAAGGCAATTTTAGGTCCAATGGTCCAGGAGGGCGGGCGACTTCTTCGCGATTCAGGAGTCGGCCGGCGGCAGCGTGAAAAAGAATGTCGATCCGGCCCCCGGCGCCGACTCCATCCACATCCGGCCGCCGTGCCACTCGATCGCTTTCTTGCAGAATGCCAACCCCAGTCCGGTCCCCGGATGTTCGTTGCCGTGCAGGCGCTTGAATGCTCCGAATAAACGGGACTGGAAGGCGGGGTCTATACCAAGACCGTTGTCTTTCACGGAGAATACCCAATCGCGGTCCGCCCGCGTGGACGAAATGTGAACCCGCGGTGACGGACCGCCGCAGTATTCGACGGCATTTCCAATCAGATGCCGCAGGACTTTCGTCAGTATCTCGAAGTCTCCCGTAACAGGGGGCAAAGGGTCGTGGGTCACGATGGCGCTCCGTCCCACGATGTACTCGTCCATCGACAGGAGCGCCTGCCGCAGGACCGCTTCCATGTCCGTCCCGGAGAGCTGCCGGTCTCCGTCGCCGGAGGCCCAGTAGTCCACCACGTCGGTCAGCAAGGACTGCGCACCGGCCGTTCTCGCCCGGATACGATCAAGGAGCCCTCCGGCTTTCGAATCCAGGCTCCCGGCATAGCTTTCGGCCAGCAGTTGACTGCATGCGGCCACCTCGCGGAGGGACTCGCGCAGGTTGTGCGCCGTCAGCGAGATAAATTCTTCAAACTCCGCGCCGGCTTGGTCCAACTGCCTCCGGATCTCGATGCGCGCCTGGGTTTCGGCTTCCAGCGCCTGGCGCATGGCCTCAATTTCGTCCGGCGCGGGGTGTTGGTCGGCTTTGCCCATTATCAGTCTGCGAGCTCCGGAGAGGCGGCGGGATACTCCCGGCTGGCGGGAACCGTGAACTTGAACGTAGCCCCCTGCCCGATTTCCGATTCCACCCAAATCTTGCCCCCTTTGCGTTCGACGATCTTCTTGCAAAGCGCCAAGCCGATGCCAGTGCCGGGAACATCCCGTCCATGCAAGCGTTTGAACATGCCGAACACCCGGCCGGCGTCTTGCGGATCGATTCCGATGCCGTTGTCCCGCACGCCAAACAACCATGCCTCCGCGTCGCGTTTCGCCGAGACGTGGATGCGCGGCGTTTGGCCGCTTCGGTACTTGATCGAATTGGAAATGAGGTTCTGGAAGACCTGTGTCAGCATAACCTCTTCCGCTATCACGGTTGGCAGCGCATCCGAGGTCACGATCGCACCGTTCTCCCCAATGGCCACCTCGAGGTTCAACAGCACCTTGGCCAGGACCGCGTTGCAATCGATCGCGGCGAAACCGCCCTGTTCGCGCTCGGTAACTTCCCAGTAGGCCAGCAGGGCTTTCAGCAGGGCTTCGATGCGCAGGGCTCCCTCCACGGAGTAGGCGATGAATTGATCCGCTTCCGCGCCCAGCTTTCCCGCGTATTCCCGCCCCAATAGCTCGGTAAAGTTCACTACCATGCGCAAAGGTTCCTGCAGGTCGTGCGTGAGCGCATAGGCGAAATGCTGCAGTTCGGCGTTGGTGGTGCGGAGCGCTTCCTCAGCCTGTTTGCGGTCCGTGGCGTCTTCGATGGCCAGCAGAATGGTCCGCGTTTGCGCATTCGGATTGAAGATCTCGCTGGCGTTGAGCAGCATCACTTTTCGTCCGACAAATTCAAAATCGTGGGTCACCTCGAAGCCCCGGAACGTGGAGTGCGCGGGGAGAATACTCTCCAGCAGCTCGCGCAGGTCGGGGATATTCCATTGTCCGTTTCCAAGGGCGTAGATAAGCTGCCCCTCCGTGTCCTCCCGGGACGCCCTAAACGTTTCGTAGAACGTCTTGTTGGCTTTCATGACTTGCAGATTGTGGTTCAGGATTACCAGCGGTTCCCGAACCGTTTCCACAATCGCTTCGGCGAAGTCCTGACCGCGCTTGGCGGCGTCGATGTCGATGAGCATCAGGACGGCGCCGTCGATCTTGCCGCTCGCTCCCACCGACGGCAGGATGCGCAACGCATACCAGCGGCCGTGCGCGTCGCGGATATCGCGCGGCTTTCGATCGCCGCCTTCCATCGCCTCCAGCAGCAGCGGCCGCAGATCGGGCAATTCGATTTGCGGCTGAAGATCGGTGATCGACCGTCCCACATCCGAGGCGATCAGATTCAGCATAGGCTCGATGGCGCGCGTAAAGCGGCGAATGCGCAGATCTCGCCCAACCATCACCAGCGGGATGCTGATGCTCTCGAGCAGATTGGTCAGATCCCGGTTGACTTGGCTGAATTCGGCGTTGCTGATCTTCAGCTCTTCGTTCAGCGTGTTCAGTTCTTCATTGGCGGATTCCAGCTCTTCTTGCGCGGTTTCCAATTCCTCGTTGCCCGCCTGGGCCTCTTCGTTGGCGGCCCTCAGATCGTCCAGCGTGGTGGCATTGTCCTCCACGATCGATTGCAGATACTGTTTGGTGGCGGCCAACTCGCGCCGCAGCCGGGCGCTTTCGCGGTTGTCCCGTATTGCCGGCGGGTACGCCTTTTTCTGGCCGCCGTTCGGCTCGGCGTCCTCGAACAGCACTAGAAAATAACGCTCCCTGAAAGAGGACGAACCCGTAAACGGTATAACCTTGATTCCGACGGCTTTCAACTGGCCGCCGTCTTCGATGCGGAAGCCTTCTTCTTTGGCGGTGGCGTTGGTTTGTCCGGCCTCCCGGAGCGCCTTTCCGAGGCCCGCAATCAAGCCTTCGCGCGCCAGTTTCAGAATGTTGTGGGAAGGCTCGCCCGGCGAAAGCTCCAGGTATGGCGCCGTGTGCCCCCGCACTTGAACGATGTTCATGGCATGGTCGACCACGGCGCCCGGCGGCCCGTGTTCGGCCAGCACCAGCCGGTCGGCCTCTCTCTGCACGTCCAGTCCAATGCGGTCCTCGGTGGCTCTCTGCCGGCGGTCCCTCCAGCCTTCACCAAGGCGAACTCCCGTTAAGGCTGACGCCGGCCCCTCCGCGGCCGGACGCATGCAATAGATCTTGTGGGTCTTATCGACTTGATGAAACGAGTCGGAAAGCGCGCCGATGCTTTCCGATGGACCGAGGATCAGGAAGCCGGTTGGTTTGAGGGCGTAATGCAGCGTGGCCAGCACCCGGCGCTGCAATACCGTTCCAAGGTAGATCAACACGTTGCAGCAACTGATCAGGTCCAGCCTCGAAAAAGGCGGGTCCTGCGCCACGTTGTGCCTGGCAAAAACGCACAGGTCGCGGACCGTCTTCGCGACTTGGTAACCACGTTCCGTTTTGGTGAAGAACCGCGCCAATCGCCGTGGCGAGACCTTCGCCAAGGCGGCCCCCGCGTATATGCCCGCGCGCGCCTTCTCTATCGACGTTTCGCTGATATCCGTGGCGAAAATCTCGAACGGAACGCTGGCCTTGGCGTCGTCCAGGAATTCCATCCAGCACATGGCGATCGAATAAGGTTCCTCGCCTGTGGCGCAGCCCGGCGCCCAAACCCGTATCGGATCCGCGGTCCCCCGGTTCTCAAGCATGGCGGGGAACACCGTCTTCTGCAGTGCCTCGAAGACCCCCGGCTCTCGAAAGAAGGAGGTGACGGTGATAAAGCAGCTCTCGCACAGCGCCTGTATTTCCTCGGGGTTCTGCTCAAGATACTGGAGGTAATTCTCCGGCGTGGCGACTCCGCGTAGGGCCATGCGCCGCTTGATACGCCGCTGCAGAGTGCTCTGCTTGTAGTGCGTGAAGTCCATTCCCGTGGAGGTCCGCACCTGCCGCAGGATCCGGGCCAGGCCGGCATCTCCAGGCCCAATCGCCTTCTGCAACTCCACCGGGGCGCGTGCATTTCGCGCGATGGCCGCCAACTGACGCGCGATGCCGGCCGGCGGCAGCACAAAATCCACCACCCCGGAGGCTATCGCGCTTCCGGGCATGCCTTCAAACTTTGCGGTGCGCACCTCTTGCGCGAAGGTGGTTCCGCCCGCCGCCCCGATCGCTTGGAGTCCCAGCGTTCCGTCCGAAGCGGTTCCCGATAGAACCACGCCCAGCGCCTGACTGCCGCGGTCTGCCGCCAGACCCTGGAAGAAAGAGTCGATCGGCATGTTACGGCCACTGTTGGGACGGGGCGAGATATCCAGCACCCCACCGGAAATACTCAGATTGCATCGCGGCGGAATCACGTAAACACGATTGGCCTCGGCACGGGTCGCCCCTTTCACTTCCGCGACCGACATTGCGGTTGCCTTGGAAAGCAACTCCGTGAGATGGCTCCGGTGGCTCGGATCGAGGTGCTGAATCAACACGAACGCCATGCCCGTGTCGTCCGGCAGATTGCGGAGCAGTTCTGTGAAGGCCTCCAGGCCACCGGCGGAGGCTCCGACTCCAACCACGCGGGTCCAACATTTTTCGGCGCTTCCCATGGCTGGCCGCTCGATCGCCACCGCGGATACACTGCTTGCCGCCGCTACTAATGCTTTCCCCGGGCCGCGTCGCCGGCCGCTACCCTCCTTCTTTGCTAACACCTGGCATTACCTTTCTCGCCGCAGCGGGCGGGTGTCGTCAGTTGGAACGCCACCAAGCGAGCACGTGCCGTGCCACAACCGTCGACCGCCTTCGAGCCGCCGTCAGCCGGTTCTGGCGCCGGCCAGCAGGTCTTTGATGATTTTGCCGATTGCCATGAAGGAATCCAGGCCGGAAGGCTTGGCGATGAATTGGGAAACTCCCAGGCCCCTGAGCAAAGCCTCGTCCCGCCGGGACCGCGACGAACTCCAAACGCACACGGGAATGCCGCTCAAGTGCCGGGCGCCCCGGATCTCGCGCAAGATGTCCTCGCCGGTGTACTTGGACAGATTCAGATCCACCAGGATCAGGTGTGGAATCGCCGCGTCCGCACAGATCCCCTCGCGGCGGATGAAAGCCAGGGCTTCTACGCCGCCTGGCAGGTGCACCAGTTCAAAGCGGAAATCCTGTTTCCTCAGCGCACGATCCAAGAGGAAGACATCCGAGGCGTTGTCTTCAATGACCAGAATTCTGGCGGCGGGAACGACTGAAGCGTGTTTCAAGCTGATTCCCAGTGGGGCGGCCATAGCAGGCCGCCGCTCATATTCCAAAGTCAATGGTAGCGCTGTTCGCAGCGGCGGTGAAGGGCCCGCCGCGTGGGTGGCGCCGTTCACTGGATGCGCCTGCGCATCGTGCGGAGAGTCGCGGCTCCGGCCAAAGCCAGCAATCCGAGCAACGCGATCAGCGGCAGCGTGCTCGCTGTCGCCGGGAGCGTCGGCTCCGGCGCCAGTGCGTCCGCCGGCGCCGGGGCGACTACTTGGGCCAGTTCCACCTCTTCTCCAGTGGGTTGAACCGCCAGCACGGGTGCTTGCTTCAGTTGCACGACCACGGCCTCGTCCGCCGACTTGATAGGCGCCTCGACTTCCGCGGGGACCTCGGCCGGCGTGAATAGAACCGGGGCGTCGGCAGTTTTAGCCAGTTCTACCGCTCTCGTTTTCGGATAAACGAATTCCTGCCCAAAATTTTCACCTGGATAAAACCATGCGCGCAATGCCTCCGGCTCACCGGCCGGACGCTCCCGGAAAGTGACTACGGTCTTGCCGGTCGCCTTGAGACGATAGTTCGGGATGGCCAGGATTGTGGCCAGCACCTGTGTCTCATCTGCGTTGAAGATCTGGACGATGTGACGGTCGGACTGCGAGTCCAGGAGTTTGAAGACATACGTGCCAGCCGGCAAGACTCCCCAGCCTTTGAGGTGGACGCCGGGGATCTCTACTGGCCCGCTGAACGTCAGCACGGTTTTCTGATCCCACTGTCCCGCATTTGCGCCCGGTGAGAATACCGCGCCCATCAAGGCCAGACAAAACATTGTTGTTACCGCTCTTAAGATATTCACTTGTGAATGCCTTTCTTTGTGCGACCGGCTCTTCGCATTGTCGGGCAACCTGCCTGCAAGACATCCGCTGGCTGATCGCACATTGAGGAGCAAAGCATCCCGAGGTCCATTCGCGGATTGCGGGAGTGTCCAGGACGGACCTGCACATTCGATCGCCCAAAGTATACTGTCGTGTTCGCCGTTCCGGCCCAGGCGGCTTCCGCGTTCCGCCGAAAGCTGCACCGGGAAACGGCAAAATCTGCATTTGCCGGCGCTGTCCCGATATCCGCATGGCGGCGGGGATCCCGACGTTTGGCCCCGCCCGTGCATTGGCCACAAGCGGCGCTTCCAAGAGGAGGAACACTTACATGGCTAAGAACACATCGGTAATTGGGATCTATGAGGATCGGACAACTGTCTCCAGTGTCATCGACGTCCTGCATAAATTCGGGTATCGGACGGCGGACATCTCGGTTCTGTCGTCCGACAATTGGGGGTCCAAGGACTTCGCGCACGAGAGGCACACCAAGGCGCCGGCCGGAGCCGGGATAGGAGCGGCGATCGGTGCGGTGGTTGGCGCGGTGTTGGCGTGGCTCGTTTCCAATCAGACGTTGCCCAGCGCGGGGTTGCAGCCGCTTGTCGCGGCCGGACCGCTGCTGGCCGCCTTGGCGGGCGCCGGCGCAGGCTCGGCTGTGGGGTGGATCGCGGGATTGTTGGCGGGCCTTCGGATGACCGATTACGTCGCCAAGCGATACGCGGGCAGAGTCAGGCGCGGCGGTATTCTTCTATCCGTGCATTGCGACAGTCCGGAGTGGTGTGACCGCGCCCGGAAAACTCTAAAAGACACTGGCGCCCGGGACATCTCCTCGGCCGCGGAGGCTGCCGCCGACTATGGCGCCACGGATAGGCCCACGGACAGGATGCCTGCGGCTGTTACGAATCGCGCCGAGGCGCCTCCCCCATACGAAGCCGAATACATCGTTCATGAAACGGAGAAATAGAGACAGCCTACCGGCATTAGTGGACTGGCGGTCTGCGTGCACAGGTTGCACCGACTTAAATGGAGACGATTACGATGCAATTCCTTCGAACTGCAAGCACCTCTGCCCTGATGCTGCTCATCGGGACGATTGTGCCTGCATATGCGCAGCAGCACGAGCCGGGCGAAAAGCAGGGCCAGCCCGCAAAGCAGGAGACCAAGCCCCAGCAAAGTGTGCGGCCAGCCGCACAGCAGCAGCGGGCGCAGCCCAAGCAGGAGCACGCCCAACCGGCGAAGCCCCAAGCACCCAAACAGGAGCGCGCCCAACAGGCGAAGCCCCAAGCACCCAAACAAGAGCACGCGCAACAGGCGAAGCCGCAGCAGCCCAAGCAGGAGCGCGCCCAACAGGCCCAGCCGCAACAACCCAGACAAGAGCGCGCGCAACAGGCCAAGCCACAACAACCCAAACAGGAGCGCGCCCAACAGGCCAAGCCGCAACAACCCAGACAAGAGCGCGCCCAACAGGCCAAGCCGCAACAACCCAAACAAGAGCGCGCCCAACAGGCCAAACCGCAACAAGCCAAACAAGAGCGCGCCCAACAGGCTCGCAAGCCGTCGCCCACGCAGCCGAAGGCCGTACAGACTCAGCAGGCTCGCCAAACGCCGCAAAGGCAGGATACGCCAGGGCACGCTACGCACGTGCAGGCAGTCGCTTGGCAAAATCAGCGGGGATGGCAGCAGGGCGGCGGGTGGCAGGCGCACGGTTCCTGGCAGCAGGATCGCGATCAGAATTGGGACCGCGATCATCGCACCTGGGCGCAGCGCGGCGGCTATGGCGGTTACTTCATTCCGCAGGCCAGCTACAATCTCCATTTCGGGAGTGAACACTGGTTCCGCATGCACGGGCAGCCCGTCATCTACATGGGATATCCGCGCTTCTCGTATGGCGGTTTTTGGTTTCTGCTCGTGGATCCCTTCCCGGGATCGTGGGCGGAAAATTGGTACGCCGCCGATGATGTTTACATCGACTACGCCGACGGGTACTATCTCTGCAACCGCAGTTATCCGGGCGTGAGACTGGCGATCACCGTCTCGCTCTAGGCTGATGGACGGTGGCTAAACTTTTGTGCTCGGCTTGGCGTTGGCACATGCCCTCGGGTCCCGACCCGGGCGCCTGTAACCGACAACTGCGACGCGTTTTGTACTCTTCTACCCGAATCTCGAGTCCAGTCCGGAGGTGGTTTGGTAGAATGGTATGAGATGTCACGATCCCCAGCGGTTCCGGGCCGGATCTTTATCGTTGACGACGACGAGCGCCAGCGAACCGCATTGGCCGCCATGCTCTCCGATCGTGACTTTGAAACACAGGTTGCGGGCGACGGGCAGGACGCGCTGGACCGGCTCACTGCCTTCAACGCCGACGTGGTCGTGGCGGATCTGGTCATGCCGCGCATGGACGGTTTTGAGTTGCTCCGGCGGCTGAAGGAACGCGGCGACCTCACTCCGGCCATCGCGCTGACCGCGTTCGGCAGCATGGAAAAGGCGCTTTCGGCCGTCCATGATCTCAAGGCATTCTGGTATCTTGAGAAGCCCGTGGAACCGCGCGCCTTCAAGATCCTCTTGGAGCGCGCCATTCACTACAAGAGAAGCCTGCAGAAAACCGATGAGCTGAAGCGCGATCTGAGCATTCGCGGGGTAATGGGAAGCTTGGTAGGTGCGTCCCCGGCGATGCAGCGGATCTTTGCCCTAATTCGGCAGGTTGCGCCTACTTCCGCCCCCGTCCTGATCTCCGGAGAAAGCGGCACCGGGAAAGAGTTGGTGGCACGCGAGATCCACAAGTGCAGCCCGCGCGGCGATGGGCCTTTCGTCGCCATCAATTCCGCCGCATTGCCCGAAGCCCTGGTGGAGAGCGAGTTGTTCGGCCACGAAAAGGGCGCCTTTACGGGGGCCATGGAGCGTTCGGCGGGCTGTTTCGAGCAGGCTCACGGGGGCACCCTGTTTCTCGACGAAATCGGCGAGATGCCTTCGTCTACCCAGCCGAAACTGCTGCGCGTGCTCGAGGATTTGCGCGTGCGGCGACTGGGCGGCAAACACGAAATCGAGGTGGACGCGCGCATCATCGCCGCCACCAGCCGGGAACTCGGCACGCACTTGCGCGAAGAGCTGTACTACCGGTTGAGCGTGTTTCAGATCGTAGTTCCCCCGTTGCGTGAACATAAGGAGGACATCCCGCCGATCGCCGACGCCATGCTGCAGAACTTCAACAAGAAACACGGCACGCGCGTGACCGGAGTCGATACCGAAGTGCTAGCGCTTCTCGATCGGTACGATTGGCCCGGTAATGTGCGCGAACTGCGCAACGTTCTGGAGCGGGCCAGCATCCTGGCGGGGACCGGTGTAGTCGGGCTGTCGCACTTGCCTTCCCCGACGCTGGGCGTAAGTCCGGCCCCTTATGCGCGGCCGTCAACCGGCTATGAAGGTCCTATAATACTCCAGCCTGGTCAGCCGCTCACGAAAATCGAGGAAGCTTACATTAAACTCACGCTCGACCATGTGCGCGGCAATCGCAAAGTCGCCGCCGACATGTTGGGGATCAGCCTGCGGACCCTCCAAAACCGCATCGCCGCGTTGCGCGAAGACGCCAAGGCGACCAGCCCCGGGTTATAACTGCAACAGCTCCCGATTAGTGGCGGGAAACGGACGGTACAGGCCAGGCATTCACCAGGTTGGTCACGTTCACACTGCCCAGGCCAGTCGCGAAATCCCAGCCGTGCGTGGCGCCATACGCAATACTCTCCTCCGTTGTGGAAGTCGAAAGCACGCCATATGCGTCGCCCGCCGCGCTGTAGCAATCCGGCGTGCCCACCTCGCAGGGAATGTCGTTGTCTCCGGCGGTAACGTCGTTGAAGATGCACGTGCTGCCGATCGTATTGCCATTGCTCGCATTGCAACTTCCAAGATTGCCGCGATTCGGACTTCCGCTGCTGCCGTACTCTCCAGCGGCAAGTTGGTACAGCACTGGATTAGGATTGCCTTGCCGGGCGCCCACCTTCTGATCGATCAGCGCCTGGATGCCGGCGAATGACGGCGCACTGCATGAAGTGCCGCCGCCGCTGTTCAGAAACGTATCTTTCAGGTTCTTGTAGTCGCAGGGCACGCCTCCTTCGCTCGCGTCCGACATGCAACTGAGTATGGATTGGTTGTAAACTCCGGCCGAGGCGAATAGCGAAACATCCGGAATATCGCGCCTGCCGTCGTTGTGTATGCCCACCACGCCTGTCTGCCAGGATGGCTTTGCGTACACACTGCTGGGACCGCCGCTGCCCGCGTCGGAAACCTGCTGATAAGCCGATCCTTCACCCACCGAAGTGTTGCAGAACGCCAGTCCGCTCGCATAACCAAGGTATCCCGCGAGTATGTTGCTGGCGCAGGCGCCATTCCATGGGATCTCCGGAATGTAAGACAACGCGGAACCTCCCGTGGCGCTGTTCGTGGCGCTCCAATAGGCGCTCGCCGTACCGCTCGGCACGTCGGAGAAATCGGTGCCGCCCACGGCCACATCATAAGGGGTCGAAGCTGTGCCGTCGACGCTGATTCCCGTAGTCGCGTAGCGCCGGCCATAACCGCATTCGTCGGCGCCCTCGTCTCCCGCCGCCACGAATACGGACACGCCCTCGGCCACGGCCTGTTGCCAGGTGCTATTGATCAGGGCTTCGTAAGCCTTGGTGGTTTGCTCCTCGCACCCGCCATAACTATCGCTGAATACATCCGGCGGGTTGGCCAGTTCCAACAGGTTCGCGGCAGCGGTGATGTCGCCGTCCGTAGTTCTAGTGGACGGGCAGGCCGCCACCTGCACCGCCGCGCCCGGTGCGAATGTGCTGACTCCCTCGGCGTCCACCGCAACCTCAAACTCATCGCCGTTGGTGCCCGGATCGCTGCAATTCGGATGGATCGTAGTGAAGGTTCCGCCATAAGATGCCAGGCCAAAGCTGGAGACGAACGTTTGCCAGTCGCTCATATGCATATCGGAATCCTCCAGCACCGCCACCGTCTGGCCGGCGCCCGTCACGCCGGCGCTCCACAGCGGAGTGACATTGTAGATCTTGGCGAAGTCCGAAGGCGTCACGTAGTACAGCGTTTCGCCGTTGACCGTCTCGGTGAGGTGGCTTCGCCGGACGTGGGCATGCCGCCGGAAACTGTACAAGGACGCCGGCCCCAGTACGATGCGCTCCAGCGCGGCTGGAATCTCCGGATCGCTGGCATTGGCGGTGTACTGCTCCCCGTCTACATCATAGCGGTGGATCTCGGTATGAAAAGCGTCGCGTACTTGTCCGGCCGTACCGGCAAAGTCGATCAGCATCCCGCTCTTGTAAAGCGTGCCGATCCGGAATCCGTGTGCGCGCAGCCAATCGGCCACGGTGTCGATATCCTGCGGCGCGGGGCCAAACTCCCTGCCAAATTCCTCCGCTGTAAGCCATTGGTGAAACTTCGGTGAATTCGGGTCGTGCATCTGATCGATGCGCTGATCGAGCGCCTTCTCCCGCTCGGGACTGCGTTGGAGCTGCAGTTGGATGTGTCCCATGAAGAAATCGTCCGGCACGGCGCCGCGGTCGAATTCCGGACGCGCCGCGATATGCGTATTGCCGGGTAGCCTGACAAGCTTGCTCTCGTCCAGCGCCTGCGCGCTGGCGGCCATCGGCAGCAAACCAAGCAGCAAAGCGAAGAGAGCAATCAGGGGGTGGTGACGCATACAGTGGTTCCTCCTCGGAAGAGGATAACACAGGCTTCCAGCCAATATATCTGTAACCGGTATCCACCCGGAGCCGTTGTTAGCAGTGAAAGGGGCCAAATGCGAATCCCGATAATGGCGTCCGCCCTAGCTGCGGGGATGTTACTCGCGCAGATGCCCGAACCGATCATCCGCACCACCACTCGCCTGGTGCAAATCAACGTGATTGCGACCAAAAACGGCGCGTCCGTCCCGGGCCTGAAGAAAGAGGACTTTCAGGTCTTCGACAATGGCAAGCGGCAGGAGATCCGTCAATTTTCCGAGGAAACCCGGGCCATTCTGCCGTCGGCGGCCGCGCCGCTGCCTGTGGGCACTTTCACCAACCAGCTCGAACAACGGTCGGGAACCCCCGCTGCGGTTACAGCCATTCTGCTGGATGGCGTGAATACCCGTTTCTCCGACCAGACCATTGCGCGGAAGCAGGTGGTGCAGTTTCTGAAGCAGATCCAGCCGGAGGACCGCATCGCCATCTACACCCTGGATTCCCGCGGCCTGCGGGTGCTGCACGACTACACCACCGATTCCTCCGACCTGGTTGCGAAATTGGCCAAGTATCAGGGGGACATCGCGCCCGATGTGACCGGGGGAAGCGCCTTAATCGATCCCTTGGGCGGGTGGCTGGGGAGCGGCGGGGACAGCTATGAGAGGGCGTTCTTTCTGAACGATCGGATTCTGCAGACCTTGCATGCCATCGAGTATATTGCCCAAAATCTGGCGCCCCTGCCCGGCCGCAAGAACCTGATCTGGGTTTCGAGCGCCTTTCCCTTGCAGGTCGGATTTCCCGGTTTTGGAGGTGGCGGCGGGGGCGGTGGCGGCCGGTCGGGTGGCGGACGCAGCGGGCCTACAGGCATGAGCCCCAGCAGTTTTCCGCGCCAGCAGCAGACTTGGACCGCCGACGCCGCCAAGGCCATACGCGCCCTCAACGACGCGAATCTGGCTATCTATCCCGTGGATGCGCGCGGGCTCGTAGCTTCCGCCTCGCCGCGCGTTTCCTCCCGCGTCTATGTCAACCAGTCCACCATGGAGGAACTGGCGAGCCGCACCGGAGGGCGCGCGTTTACCAACACAAACGATATCGCGGGCGCTATCCGCACCGCCGTCGAGGATTCCGCGGTCACTTACACGCTCGGCTTTTACCCGCAGAACGATAAGTTCGATAACTCGTTTCACAACCTGAAGGTAAAGCTGGTGGACTTTCCGCGCGTGGACTTGCGATACCGCAAAGGCTATGTGGACCAGAGTACTCCGCCGCAAGACGAAGGGTTACGGCGGCAGGCGTTGCGCGATGCGGTCTTAAGCCCCATGGACGCCAACGGCATTGGGCTGCGCGCCAGTGTGCACCAGACCAGCGCGGGCTTCGATGTGACATTGCGGGTCGACCCGAAATCGATTCAACTCGATCCCCAAGGCGACCGATGGGCAGGGAAGCTGGACCTTCTGTTCGTCGAAAAGGATGCCCACGGCGCGCAGACTTTCGGTGTGGACGACACCATATCCATGGAACTGAAACAACAGAATTACGATCGCGTGCAAAAGGAAGGCCTGATGTACCACCGGGTGCTCCCCAGCAACGCTCAAACCAGTGAGTTACGCGTGGTCGTGCGCGACACATCCACCGGCGCGGTGGGCAGCGTTACGGCGTCGCTTAGCGCGATCCCTTCCCAGCCCTGATCTTGTGGGGTGTCCTATCTCGGCTGCAGCGCGACGATGCCAACACACGTCCAACTGGGCGCGTCAACACGACATCATGCCAGCGCCTATCGTCTCTTCTTCACGAGCTTCGACTGCACCGAGCCGCCTCACATTCACGTGGAGCGCGAGCACAGGATCTGCAAAATCTGGCTTTAGCCGGAAGCGCGGAATGAACACTGTGGCGAATAGCGATCCGAGCATCTTAAGGGTGCGTGTCACCAAAGACGAGATCATCGCCGATCTGGCCGACGGGCGGGTTATCAGCGTCCCACTGGCTTGGTCCTGGCGTCTGTCCGAAGCCACTCCCGCGCAACGCACAAACTTTCGTCTGATCGGGACTGGGCAGGGAGTGCATTGGCCCGATGTTGACGAGGACATCAGCGCTAAAGGGTTGCTGCATGGCAGCCCTGCGCCCAGGCCAAAAGTTACAGTACACCGCTTTATCCGCGGCGCAGTTCCAGGATCAGGCCCATGACGCGGCCTTCGATTTCGTCGCGGATCTTGCAGTGAGTGTCGTAATCTTCGGCGATCGGATCGGGGACGTCCCAGACACGCACGGGCGTTTCGATCTCGGAAGGCAGGTCGTAGCCGCTCATGTTGATGAACAGGTCGAACTGAGCGCGGCCAAGTTGTTTGATGCTCTTGGGAAACTGGTCACGGAGATCGATATTCTTTTCGTCCATGGCGCGGACGGTGTCCGGCGCCACCATGTAGGCGGGCGCCAGGCCGGCGCTGGCGGGTATCATCACGTCACTGCCATAGGTACGCGCGAAGCCTTCGGCCATCTGGCTGCGGCAGGAGTTGCCGATGCAGATAAACAGAACACGCGTTTTGGAAGAGGGGGTCACAGTTTCGAGAGAAAGAGTTCGTGCACGCGGGAATCGGCAGTTAACTCCGGGTGGAATGTGGCGGCCAAGTGCTTGCCTTGCTCGACCAGTACGGGGTCGCCGCGGTAGCGGGCAAGGACGCGCGCCTGCGGTCCGACGCGGCGGATTACGGGGGCGCGGATGAACACCGCTTCCATTTCGCCGGGATGCGTGCGGGCGGCGAATTCGGCTTCGGGAGTGAAGTGGGCCACACGGCTATCGATCTGGCGGCCGTAGGCGTTGCGCTCCACGTCGATGTCCAGCAGCCCGAGGGCCTCCTGATCGGGATTGGAGACGCCGGCGGCCAGGAGGATCGCGCCGGCGCACGTGCCGAAGATGGGGCGGCGGCGGCCGAAAGCGGTCAGCGGGGCGAGCAGGTTTTCGGCGTGCAGCAGTTTGAGCATGGTAGTGCTTTCACCGCCGGGGACGATGAGGGCATCGACGGTGTCGAGGTCGGCGGCGGTGCGCACGAAGACGGGATCGGCGCCCAGGCGCGCGAGGGCGCCCGCGTGGGCTTCGAAGTCGCCCTGGAGGGCGAGGATGCCTATTCGTTTCATATGGGCAACACGGAAGCGCGACGGCTGGGAAGCCTGTCGTACTTACCAGCCTCGGGTTTGCAGAAGCTCGCCTTCCGGGATTTTGGAGATTTCCAGGCCCGCCATGGCCATGCCCAGCTCTTCGCTGGCTTCCAGCAGCTTCACGGGATCCTTGTAATAAGTGGTGGCACGCACGATGGCGCGGGCGCGCGCGTCGGGGTCGGAGGATTTGAAGATGCCGGATCCGACGAAGGTGGCCTCCGCGCCCAACTGCATGACCAGCGCGGCGTCGGCTGGCGTGGCGATGCCGCCCGCGGAGAAGTTCGGCACCGGCAGTTTGCCATGCTGCGCCACCCATTCCACGAGTTCCAGCGGAGCCTGCAATTCCTTGGAGGCATTTACCAGTTCTTCCGCGCCGAGCACGGTAAGCTGTCTCATCTCTTTCTGAATGGTACGCATGTGGCGCACGGCCTCGACGATGTTGCCGGAGCCGGCCTCACCTTTGGTGCGGATCATGGCGGCGCCTTCCGCAATCCGGCGCAAAGCTTCGCCAAGGTTGCGCGCGCCGCACACGAACGGCACTTTGAAATCGCGCTTGGCGATGTGGTGTACTTCATCGGCTGGCGTCAGCACTTCGCTCTCGTCGATGTAGTCGACGCCCAGGGCTTCCAGGATGCGCGCCTCCATGAAGTGTCCGATACGCGCTTTGGCCATCACCGGGATGCTGACGGTTTGCATGATCTCGCGGATTTTGTTGATGGGCGCCATGCGCGCGACTCCGCCTTCGCGGCGGATATCGGCGGGCACGCGCTCCAAGGCCATGACAGCGGCGGCGCCGGCTTTTTCGGCAATGAGGGCTTGCTCGGCGTTGGTGACATCCATGATGACGCCGCCTTTGAGCATTTCGGCTAAACCGACTTTGACGCGAAACGTTTCGTCGAGGAACATATTTACTCCTTTCAAAAACCCATTGGACAGGCCAGGAGGCCTGTCCTACACCATTGCGGGGGCCGGTTCGAGCGCGGCATTCGACCGCGTCCTTTCCAGCTCACTCTTGAAAATCTCTCCCAACACGGCCAGTCCTTTGCGGATTTCGTCCGGCGCCAGACCGGCGAAGCTTAGACGCAAGGAGCCGGGATCGAAGCGCGAGACCGCGAAATATTTGCCAGGCAGGTACGAAACGTTCTCGCGGTGCGCGCGGGCCAGCAGTTCGCCGGCATCCAGCGGCTCCGGCAGGCGAACCCATAAATTCATGCCGCCGCGCGGACGGGTGAAGCGCGTCCCGGCGGGCAGGAAGCGTTCGCAGGCGGCCAGGACCGCGGCCAGACGCTCGGCGCCGGCTTGCAGCATGCGCGCGCGATGCGCGGCCATCCGTCCGGATTCGGCGAAGCGTAGCAGCACGGCCTGGGAAAGCTGATCGGTATGCAGGTCGGCGAGCTGCTTGGATCGAGCCAGACGGGCGATCAGGGCGCGCGGGCCGAGCACCCAACCCACGCGCAGGCCGGGGAAGGTGATCTTCGAAAAGCTGCGCAACAGAATGACGTGACCGGCGTCGGCGGATTGCTTGATGGGCGGCAGGTCTTCCCCGCTATAGCGCAGGTCGCCGTAGGCATCGTTTTCGACGAGCGGCACACGTGCGGCTTGGGCGGCGCGCAGCAGGGCGGCGCGGGCGGCGATGGGAAGTGTCGCGCCGGTCGGATTCTGAAAATTGGAGGTGATCACGATCAGGCGCGGCCGCTCGCGATCGAGGGCGGCTTGGAGCTGTTCGACGTCGATGCCATCCGCGCCGACGGGAACGCCGATGAGCTGCGCACCGGCTTCCAGGAAGAGGCTCTTAAGTCCGGGGTAGACGGGCTCTTCGACGACGACCTTATCGCCGGGGCGGAGCAGCACGCGTCCGAGCAGATCGAGCGATTGCTGGCAGCCGTTAGTGACGATGAGATCGTCGTCGGGGGCGGCCAAGTTTTCGGCACGGGCGGCGTCCAGAAGATAGCGGCGGAGCGGCTCGTATCCGCTGGGAGATCCCAGTTGCAGGATGTGCGCGAAATCGGGGCCGGCCATGACCTCTTGGCAGCTTGCGCGAAGGGCATCCAGCGGGAATAGCTGCTCGGAGGGGCGGGAAGTCGCGAAGCTGACGCCTTGCCGCGAAAGGGCGCTGGGGGCTGGGGGTTGGGGGCTGGCGGTGGAGCGCTCAAGCATGTGGGTCCAATCGAGCGGACGGTTGGGTGTTGCAGAAGTGGGCACGCTAACGAAGCTGCCGCGTCCCACTTGACCGTTGATGAAGCCTTCGGCCTCCAGGAGTTCGTAGGCGGCGGCGACGGTAGTGCGGTTCAGTCCAAGTGAACCAGCCAATTCGCGCGTAGCCGGGAGGCGCTCTCCTTTTGCCAGTTGGCCGGACTGGATGAGGCTGGTAAAGTGCGCGTACAACTGCCTATAGATCGGAAGTGAAGAGGATGCATCCAGTTGAGGCTGGGGAACCACCAGGACAGCATACCATATTGGATGGGTTATTGGTGATATGGAGGTCCGCCAATTGGGTCACTATAAATTTTCGATTCCGCGCCTGCCTGGCGAAGTAGAATCGGATGGGGGATGCGGCATTGCGTTCATTCTTAACACTTGCGATGTTATGTGGGCTCGCGGCAACGGCTGACGGGCAGAATCGGCACGACTGGCAGTCCGCGGCACAATTGCAGCCGGGCGATAGGATTCGCCTCTTGTTAAAAACGGGGAACGGACCGGTTGACGGCGTATTTCAGCGATGGACGCCGGAAGAGGTGACTGCCGGGACGGTGACCGCGCGCAAAGAGGACGTGCTCAGAATAGAGCGTTATCTCAGAGGCGGCTGGGGACGAGGCAAGAAAGCGGCCCTTGGCGCGGCTCTTGGATTCGGAGGGGGATTCGCCGTCGGGGCGGCGGCGGGTGGGTGCAAGCACAACGAAATTGGCCCTTGTTTCTCCCGCGGGGAAGTGGGCGGGGTGCTCGGAGGTGTGGGCGCGTTGATCGGCGCCGCGATTGGGGCCCTGCTTCCCGTGCATAATAAGGACCTGATTTATTCGTCGAAATGAGGATTTTGGCCGATTGACGATCGGCCTTGCGGATTACCGACGACGACTTCGACTTTATGGGACAGTCGTTGGAGAACTATTCGAGGCGGATGATTCGGGACGGGCTCCTCCGGGCAGGCCAGAGGGAAGGCCGCGGAGACGAGGCAAGAAGCGGCCCTTGGCGCGGCTCTTGGATTTGGAGCGGGATTTGCCATCGGGGCGGCGGCGGGCGGGTGCAAGCACAACGAAATTGGCCCTTGCTTCTCCCGCGGGGAGGTGGGGGGTGCTCGGAGGGCGTGGGCGCGTTGATCGGCGCCGCGATTGGGACGCTGCTTCCGGTGCACAATAAGGATCTTATTTATTCGGCGAAATGAGGATTTTGGCCGATTGACAATTAGGCCTTGCGGCAGCCAACGTTGCCAACCTGGCCCGCGAACATTTATCCTGCGAGTATGGCCTCTCCCGGCAAGCGGGCGTCCTTGGGAATCGCTCTGGTCGCGGTATTGGCGGCCGTGCTGGTGCTGCTGGCCGTGCTGCAATACCGCTGGAGCCTGGAGATCAGCCGGGCCGAGCGCACCCGCATCGAAGCCAGCCTGAACACTTCCGTCACTCAATTCCGGCAGGAGTTTTATCGGGAGCTGACCCAGGTTTCGATTGCATTTCACAGCGACCCGGCGGCCGACCCGGACGACTTTTGGTCGAGCTATGCGGAGCGCTACCAGGCGTGGACGCGCACTGCCGCGCGCCCGGATCTGGTGGCCAATGTTTTCGTCTGGCAGGCAGGCCCGCCCTCACCTGGCACGCCGCCACGGCTGTTGCAGCTTCGCCCGGCGGATGGCCAGTTTGAGCCGGTGGACTGGCCCGCCTCGCTGGCCGGTTTGCGGGCGCGGGTGGAACGGACGGAAGAGGAATCCCAGCAGGCCGGCGCGGAGGGCAGTCCTCCGGAATTGAGATCCTTTGCGTGGACTCTGGAAGAGCGCATCCCGGCGCTGGTGCGGCCCATCTTCAATCTCTCCGGACCGCGGCGGCGGCCCGCGGGTGGCGCGCCGGCCGCGATGGGCACACGGCAGGCGAGACCGCCCGCCCCACCGGACATTCTGGGGTTTGCCATCGTGGAGTTGAATCGCACCGCGCTGGACCGGTTGCTCGGGGAGTTGGCGCAACGCTATTTCGCCGGGCCGGAGGGGTTCATTTACAACGTTGTTGTCGTAAGCGGCGCGCCGGAGAATAACGTCGTCTATCGTTCCGATCCGCAACTGACGGCGGCATCGCTGAATCCGCCGGACGCGCGCGCCGCGCTGGTGCCTGCCACGCCCGCTGAAAACCGCGCCGTCGAGGGTGCGCCGCCGCGGGATTTCTCCGTCACGCGCAGAAGAACCGCACACGGGGGAGGCGGCGGATTTGCGCGCCCGCGCGGTTCGCCGATTTTGGGGCGTTCGCGCGGAGCGTTGATTCTGCCGTCGGCGGCCGAGGCGCCTTGGCAGTTGTTGGCGCGGCATAAGGGAGGCTCCCTCGAATCCGTGGTGGCCGCCGATCGCCGCCGCAACCTCCTGCTCAGTTTTGGCGTCCTGTTGGTGCTGGCTGTCAGCATGGCGCTGATCATCCTGTCTACGCAGCGTGCGCGGCGGCTGGCGCATCTGCAGATGGAGTTCGTGGCGGGGGTTTCGCACGAGTTGCGCACGCCAGTGGCGGTGATCTGTTCGGCGGCCGATAATCTGGCGGAGGGTTTCGTCGGCGGCAAGGACCAGGTGAAGGAATACGGCTCATTGATCCGCAACGAAGGCCGGCGGCTGGCCGGCATGATCGAACAGATCCTACGCTTCGCCGCGGGACAATCGCGGGCGGCGAGCTACGACCTGGTCCCCGTGCCCGTTCCTGACGCCGTGGCGCGCGTACTGGCAAACATCGCGACGCTGCCGGAGGCGGAAGGCTTTACCTTGGAGCGGGAAATCGAGCCGGATCTGCCTCCCGTGCAGGCGGACGCCGCGGCTTTGACCCACTGTCTGGAGAACTTGATCTTGAACGCGTTGAAATACGGGGGCGAAAAGCGCTGGGTGCGCGTCAGCGCCGGCAGGGCGGATGGCGGGTCGCGCGTGCGAATCGGCGTGGAGGATCGCGGAGAGGGAATCGATGCGGCGGACCTGCCGCACATTTTCGAGCCCTTCTATCGGGGCAAATCCGCTCAAGCGGCGCAGATCCACGGCGCCGGCCTGGGGCTGAGCCTGGCGCGCGATATCGCCGAAGGCATGGGCGGGAGGTTGGAGGTATCGAGCGAGCCCGGGCAAGGCTGCACGTTCACGCTGGAATTGCCGGCCGGGGTGGCGGTCGCCGTGGAAGCGTTGCCGCACACGGCTTAGGGTGGCTAAGGCATGGAGCGCCGCATCCTTTTGGTGGAAGACGAGCCCGGCCTGGTGATGACGCTGGGCGACCGGTTGCGCAACGACGGGCATCGCGTGGAATCGGCGACGGACGGCCAGGCTGGCCTGGATATGGCCTTGCGCGGAGCCTTCGATCTGATCGTCCTGGATATCATGCTGCCGCGCAAGAATGGCATGGATGTATGCCGCGATTTGCGGCAGCGGGGGGTTTCCACGCCTATCCTGATGCTGACGGCGCGTGGGCAAACAATGGATAAGGTAACGGGGCTGAAACTCGGGGCGGACGATTACCTGACCAAGCCGTTCGAGATGATGGAACTGGTGGCGCGCGTGGAGGCGCTATTGCGCCGAGCTCCGGTGCTGGGGGCTGCCGGCGAAGTGTATCAGTTCGGCGCCATTCGCCTGGATTTGCGGCGTACCGAGGTGACGCGGAACGGCAAGCCAGTCACGCTATCGGCCAAAGAGTTTCAATTGCTGCGCTACCTGACGGAACACCGGGGGACCACGGTATCGCGCGAGCGGCCAGCCGGACGGTGGATGTGCATATCGCATGGCTGCGGCAGAAGCTGGAGGAAGATTCCCGGCAGCCGCAGTGGATTCTGACGGTGCATGGTATGGGGTATCGCCTGGCGGGGTGAGCCGTGCGGAACAGGAGATTGTGTGCCCCAACGCCGCCAATCTAATTCCCAGCCAGCATCCCATTTTCGACTTCGATTACTTCCTTGATGTAATCGAGTGGCGCGGCCTCCGCGTGGCCATGCTCATCGTTCCGCTGCTGTGGCTTGGTGAAAAAGTCGGCAATGCCGCCGTCGCCACCCACCTTGCCGATTTCGCCCCGCGACCATCTCGCCGCCGGGAGCGCAGTAACGGGATAGAAATTGGCTTGTCGAAGCTACGTTTGTGAATGCCCCCCCGAGATTTCCAAGCCCGGTAATCCGCTTGGCACCGAAAGGGAGGCACCGTGTGCCGCCGTCAACCCGAAGACAAGCTGGCACAAAAGCCTCCAATGTGCTGGCGTGCCGGAATTAGGTATCGCATCTTCCAAATCGAATTCATCATCTTTGGGCTGGTTTTCTTCGGCCTCTCGCTCTACGGCCTCTATCAGGTGGTCAAGCACGAGTTCGGCTTCTAGCCGACCCCCACTAGCTGCCGCCCCTGCCATGTCAGCCCGCCGAGAGCGATTCGGGAAGTTGGGGGCTTAGGTGGGAGAATAATTTGGGTGTACGCGGCCCGAAATATCATTAGATTTTTAGGCCTCAGGTGTGGGCATGTCCGGAGCCGCCGCTAATTTTAGTGGTTTCAGTTCTCCGTTGACTGCTTCATAGTTGCGAATGACGCCATCGAGCATGTCGCGGAGGGCTTTGGCTTGATGCCATGGGAGACGAACCGCAACTCGCTCCAATAGTACGCTGTGCTGATTGATCCACGTTGGAGATTCATCGTTGGGAACCTGCATCAACTCGGCAAAGCGCAGCCTGATGTCGTACAACGTCCAGTCTAGATTGACGACGTTTGAGTATGCGGTAAGCAGACCCTCTTCCGGCTCCTCAAGAATCGAATTGCGAAGGTCAACGTCAGTTGACGGTGGGGCTTCAGGATTTCTTTTTTTGTCTTTCATGTTGTTCATTCGGGATGACGGTATTGCCATTGCCGTGGAGAGCTGCAAGGCCGTGACTTATTACATTGGTGCCACGCTGAAACGAAACCACTTTGCCCGGCGCCCACACTGATCCAGCAACACCATTAGCAGCGGGTGCCGCGCCAGCGTAGTCTCTGCTCAGTGGTTTTCGGCGCGCCTCGCTCTGGAGTGAACGTCGTTTATGGCTAAGCCCAGCGCGGCGGATGGTTGGCGTTGGATGGCCAATGGCTCGGAACTTGCGCCGCGTGCGCCTCTTCGCCGCTCCGAGTTCAGGCTCTGATGTTATTTCTCGTTCTAGTGCGGGAAGTTCGTCCGCGAAGCTGAGAACTCCCAGTTCCTTCATATCGGTTTTGATGGAACGATTAATTACCGTTCCGTAAGGAACAAATCGGACATCAAGGCCAACATCAAGAGAATCGGCGAGCCGCAGTAGCGTATTCAGGGTCGGCCTGGTATCGGCATTCGGATCTTCGAGGATCGAAATCCGCTCTTGGGCCATCTTGGCTTCTTTGCCCAAGGCTGATTGGGACAATCCCCGCTGCTCGCGCAGGGCGCGAATTTGAAAGCAAATTCCCGTGTAGACATTTTCGAGGTTCCAGGCGTGGCGATACTCCGGATCGGCTTTCATGCTGCTGAGTAGCTCTCGTCTAACCAAAGTAGTGTTCATGTGTCCGACTCCTATCCGACTCGACAACGGCCATTCGGTTTTGGGCGATCTGCGGGGCATTCTGCGGCACGAACCGATCGTCCTTCTCCAGCGCAGGAAAGAGTAAAGTGAATTGCCGCACTCCAGGCCCCCTGTACCCGAGTAGTCTGTATTGTATATTCGTCCAACGGATCCGAATCTCCACGATTCCGGGGTATCCCTCCAGGTTGCTTGCCAACGGGCGCGTCCAAAGAGCGGTTCCGGCCAACTGCAGTAGAATGCGTTGAATCTTGGCTCGCGCCTTTACCGGAACCTGGCGTTTGTCCTTCAGCCATTCCTGGATCGGGTTCGTAGCACCGTCGATGTAATCCAAGAATTGCCGCTCGTTCATCAGTGTATGAGAAAAAGCTTATACTCGCAACCAGGAACGAAGTGGCCGCGCACCAATGATAAGTTTATCATAAATCCGCCAGCTACTTCTTCAAGATCCTGTCCACCGCCTTAGCCAACTCCTTGAACTCTTCGTGCGCCGCTGAATTCGGCGCAAACTCCGCCACCGTCAACCCGCTGGCCACCGCCTCCGCCACCACGATCCGCTGCCCGATCGCAGGC
>JBEKTJ010000008.1:0-67334 GCA_049516155.1 Bryobacteraceae bacterium | reverse complement strand
GGTCTGGATTAGCAACCTTTATTGTTGTGAACAGCGACGGCTGGATACTGACCGCCGCCCATGTGCTCAACGATCTACCCCTGGCACAACAACATTTTGCAGAGAGGCAGAAATACGATGCAGATCGCGCCGCAATTGCCGCAGATCTCGCGCTCTCCAAGGGAGAGCGAAAAAAGCGCAATAGCCGGTTGGTCTACAACCCAAAGTGGATCACCAACCAATCGTTTTGGTGGGGCTGTGATAATGCCATTGCCGAGGACTTCCAGGTCGATCCGATAGCCGATGTTGCAATTGCCAGACTGCGAAATGTAGACCTTTCAGGAATCTCGCGGTTCCCCGTCTTCAAAAACCCTTCTTTAGACCCTCCTCCGGCTGGATCTCTTTGCCGTCTTGGCTTTCCTTTCGTTACGATAACCGCCACATTTGACGAGAATAGTCAGAGGTTCGCCTTGCAAAACTTCACCCCTCCCCCGCTGTTCCCGAACGACGGGATACATACTCGCATAATGGTACTGGATGATGTCACGGCGGGGCGCAAGGTCAAATTCATAGAGACCTCGACTCCTGGCCTGATGGGTCAAAGCGGCGGCCCACTTTTCGACGTGAAAGGCGAAATTTGGGGAGTCCAGAGCAGGACTGCTTTTCTGGAACTCGGATTCACTCCGAAGACCAAAGAGGGCAGTAAGGAGATCGTAGAGCACCAGTTCATGAATGTGGGCATGGCCGCTCACATTCAGCATGTAGTAGAACTTTTCAATACACGCGGAGTCGCCTATCAATCCGCATGAAACTGCCAGCCAGCCATTTTTGCTTCTCCCCATCCTATCCACAGCATATAATGGCGGGCACTGGCAGTTTGTTTTACATTCGCGGCAAGTGGTTGACGCCGTAGCTAAAATTAAATTTTCTCGGTCTGTGACTGGCCTGCGGGCCGGGTACACACAAATAGCGCACTACCGGCTACGACTTCTCCACTCTGAGCGGCACTCTGCGCAAATCTGGCCAAGCCACCGGCCTGCAAATGGTGAAGAACGAGCAGCTCAACGTGCGGTACTTCGCCCAGAGCGACAACCAGGCGCTGGACGACACCTAGCGTTCCCGCGCACACCCTCTCGGTGGGCTACGAGTTTCCGGATTACCACAAACCCGGCGACGAATGGCCCAAGCTCGATTACGATAACCTTGCCAAAGTGGACCTGACCGTGGCCCTGGCCGTCTTATGGGTGGCGGATAGCGTCGAGGCGCCGCAGTGGAATAAGGAACTCCCCAAACACCGATCGCTACATCAAAGCCCGCCAGGATTCGCTCGCCAAGCAATAGTACCAGACGGTGGAACGATCGGTTAGGATCGTGCGGCAGCTAGTCCTAGTACCTTACTAAATAGGTTCGAAAAATGGTCGCAAGCCGCGACTCGCCGTGCTAATCTAGATAGGTTAAAACACCCGGCAACAACAAATCAGGCGACAACCAATGAGGTCACGACGATATGTTCAACTTTCGGTGTGCGGCGCGGGCCGGGGTGGGAGCTATTTTGTGGCTCGCCGTGCCCGCCTTTGCGCAAGCGCCGAATGGCTGGCCCTTCGCCGGTAACGATCTGAATAACAGCCGTTGGGCTTCCGCAGAAACCACACTAAACAATCAAAACGTGAGCGGCCTCACTCTAAAGTGGCAGTTCACCACCCAAAACGACGTTTCCGCGACTCCCTCCGTCGATGCTACCGGCGGTTACGTCTACTTTCCCGATTGGTCCGGAAACCTATACAAGCTGAACGCGGCCACTGGAGCTACCGTCTGGACGCACAAATTGACGGATTATGGCCTCAGTTCGGCGATGATGTCGCGCACCACGCCAACGCTTTACGGCTCCCTGGTAATCATCGGGGCCAGCTCATCGCTGGGGGCTCCGGGTCCATACGGCTCGTATCTATTGGCATTGAACGCCAGCGACGGCAGCCTGTTCTGGATGACGGCGCTCGATCCCGACCTGAATTCTCTCGAGACTGCCTCGCCCATTATTTATAATGGGATCGCTTACGTAGGGGTGTCCTCCACCGAAGAAAAGCTGACCAACCCCACGTTTCGCGGAAGCCTCGCCGCGGTTTCGCTGACGAATGGACAAATCCTTTGGCAAACGTATTTCGTGCCCACCGGGTACAGCGGCGGTCCGGTTTGGTCCAGCACGCCCGTCATCGATATCGCGCGCAGCCAGATTTATGTGACCACCGGCAATAATTATCTGGTGCCGCAGTCCGTCCAGACATGTGAGCTGGCCGCCGGTGCAAACTCACGGGCGATTCTGGCGTGCCAGGCTTCGAATAATTATGAAGATTCGATTGTGGCGCTGGATCTTACCACTGGAAACGTAAAGTGGGGCACCCGTTGCTCAGCGGACGACGCGTACATCACGGCCTGCACCGAGGATTCGGCAGCTTGCCCCGATCCCGCCGGACAGGATCTGGATTTCGGCGCCGGCGCAAACCTGTTTACGACGACGATTAACGGGACTGCCACTCAGTGGGTCGGGGCGGGCCAAAAAAGCGGTACCTATTGGGCGCTCTCCCCGACTAGCGGAGCCGTGCAATGGTCGACTTCGGTTGGACCGAGCGGGCTGGTCGGCGGAATTGAGTGGGGCACGGCATCGGATAACCAACGCATCTACGTCGCGATCAGCAACGCGGGCCAAAAAACCTATACGCTGAAACCTTCCGGTGTCTCATGGAATGGAGGTTCCTGGGCCGCACTGAACCCTGCCACTGGAGCGATCCTGTGGCAAGTCGCGGATCCCGGCTATAGCACTGTTCATCCCAGCAACCACTCCATGGCGCTGGGTCCCGTCACAGTGGCGAATGGCGTGGTATACGCCGCTTCCATGTCGGGTGCGATGTACGCATTCGATGCCGCCACCGGCACGACATTGTGGTCCTTCCAGGCCCCCGGTTCGGTGAACGCCGCGCCGGCTGTGGTGAACGGCACGTTGTATTGGGGCACCGGGTACCATAACTTTCCCGCAGGCGCCCCGCTGGGCACTGCCAGCAACACGTTCTATGCGTTCTCTCTGCCGGCGCCGCCCCCGGTGACGCTGGCTTGCTCGGCCAACGCCGGCCAAGTGGGCGTGCCATACTCTTCCGCGCTGTCTGCCGGAGGGGGCGTGCCGCCTTACACCTTCTCGATCGCCGCAGGGACCCTGCCGCCGGGGCTGACCCTGAATAGCTCCACTGGCATCATCGCTGGCACGCCCACGGCGCCTGGAAGCTTTTCTTATACGGTCGAAGTGGCGGACTCGACCGGCACCCCCGCCGGCACGGCCACCAGCACTTGCGGCATCGCCATTGCACCGGCCCCTGTAACGATGGCTTGCGCGGCCAACGCGGGTCTGGTGGGCGCGCCATACTTTTCCGCGCTGACCGCATCGGGTGGAATACCGCCTTTCACATTTTCGATTACCGCGGGATCGTTGCCGCCCGGGCTCACCTTGGCTGCAGCTAGCGGCGCCATCAACGGGACGCCCGCGGCTGCCGGGAGTTTCACTTTCACCGCCCAGGCAGCGGACTCCACCGGCACGCCGGCGGGCACTGGCAACGGCAACTGCGGCATCGCGATCGCCGCGGAGGCGACAGCTACCACGCTGAGCATTACTCCCAATCCGGCGAAGTTGGGGCAGCCGGTGACTTTGATGGCGCAGATTTCGCCGCCGCCCGGCTCAGGGACGGTGGCATTCTACGATGGCGTCGCCGTGCTCGGCTCGGCAGCCGTTTCGGGCGGTTCCGCGAGCCTGACCACCAGCCTGCAAAGTGCCGCCGCGCACACGCTGCACGCCCTGTATCGCGGCAACTCATCCTACATCGGCAGCGCGTCGGCGACGACGACTGTCGCGGTCAACGCGATCCCCAGCGGCGCCTTGCTGCCAGCCACTTCCTATCTGGCGAATGGCGCGGGCGTGTCGGTGGCGGTGGGCGATTTTAACGGCGACGGTAAGCCGGATTTTGTGGTCGCCGACAGTGGCCTGAGCGTCTGGCTGGGGAACGGCGACGGAACTTTCCAAGCGCCGGTAAACACGGCCGGAGTGAACCCCATCGCACTGGCCACAGCCGATTTCAATGGCGACGGCCGGCTGGACCTTGCTGTAATATGTGCCGATGGCGTGGCCGTTCTGTTAGGGAACGGCGATGGTACCTTCCAGGCAGCGGTGAAGTACGCGGCCGGGAGCGGACCGAGTGGGGTGGCTGTAGCCGATTTCAATAGCGACGGCGTTCCGGATTTGGCGGTGGCCAACGCGGGCGGCGTGAGTGTGCTGCTGGGGAACGGCGACGGCACCTTCCAGGCGGCGGTGAATTACACGGCCGGATCGGGTCCGGCGGCGGTGGCGGCGGGCGATTTTATCGGCAATGGCAAGGCGGACCTGGCGGTGGTCAACGCAGTGGATGGGACGGTGAGCGTGCTACTCGGCAATGGGGATGGCACTTTCCAGGCGGCAGTGACCTACCCGGTGGGGGCTAATCCGCAGGCGGTTGCGATCGGCGATCTGAACGGCGACGGCCGGCCGGACTTGGTCGTCGCCAACAACGCGGCGAATAGTGTGAGCGTGCTGCTGGGCAATGGGGACGGCACGTTCCAGCCGGCGGTGAGCTATCCGGCGGGAGCCAACCCGCAGTCGATAGCCGTGGCGGATGTCAATGGGGATGGCTTCGCCGATGTGGTGGCAGCCGACGCGGGCGGCAATATCGATGTGCTGCTGGGCAATGGCGACGGGACCCTGCAGACCGCAGTCGCATTTGGCGCGGGAAGTGGGACGGTATCGCTGGTACTGGCGGATTTCAACGGCGATAGCCGGGCCGACGTGGTGGCCACGGGCGGGTCCGGGAATACGGCGGAAGTGCTACTGGGCGGGCTGGCGGCCACCAGTTTGACGTTGAGTGCGTCGCCGAATCCTGCTACGGCCGGGGAGTCCCTCACGTTCACCGGGTCGATCACTCTCGCGACACCCGTCTTCGGCGTGCCGGCCGGAACGCTGACCTTCTTCGATAACGGCGCGGCACTGTCCGGCGGGACAGTCGGTGTCAGTGGCGGCGCGGGCAGCTATACAGCCACATCCCTGGCAGTGGGCACGCATTCGATAACCAGCGCCTACAGCGGCAACGCGGCGTTTCTGGCGAGCACGTCTGCCGCGCTGAACGAGACGGTGAATCAACTGGCGCAGACTCTCGTTTTCGGAAGTATTTCGAACCAAACCTACGGTAGCGCGCCGTTCCCCGTCACTGCCACAGCCTCTTCCGGCTTGGCGGTCTGCTACACGGCTGCGGGACAATGCACGGTGACCGGCAACACCGTGACGTTGACCGGGGCGGGGTCCTGCACCATCACTGCGAATCAGCCCGGCAATGCCACATATGCCGCGGCGCCTCCGGTGAGCCAGAGCTTTACCATCGCCCCGGAGCCGACCTCTACGGCGTTAGCTGTTACGCCAAATCCGGCGTTGTTCGGTCAACCCGTGACTTTGACGGCGCAGATTTCTCCGGCGCCCGGCGCGGGCAAGGTGAGCTTTTATGACGGCGTCGCCGTGCTGGGCTCGGCAACCGTTGCAGGCGGCTCCGCTAGCCTGACGACCAGCCTGCTGAGCGCCGCCGCCCACACGCTGCGCGCCCAGTACAGTGGCAATCCGACCTACGTTGGCAGCGCATCCGCCTCCACAGCGGTCACGGTTGCCGCACTCCCGAGTAGCACCTTTCTGCCCGCCACTCCCTACTTGGCGAATGGCGCGGGCACAGCCGTCGCGGTTTCCGATTTCAACGGCGATGGCAAAGCGGATTTCGCGGTGGCCAACAGCGGCATCGGCGTCTGGCTTGGCAACGGTGACGGAACCTTCCAGGCGCCGGTCAACTCCGCCGGCGCCGCGGGCGCGATATCCTTGGCCGCTGCCGATTTCAACGGCGACGGCATTTCGGATTTGGCCGCGGTGTGTGCCGGCGGCGTGGCCATTCTACTGGGCAACGGCGACGGCACCTTCCGGACGGCGGTGCTTTACCCGGCCGGAAGCAACCCCAGCGGACTGGCCGTAGCCGATTTCAATGGCGACGGAGTTCCCGACTTGGCAGTGGCCAACGCAAACGGCGTGAGCATTCTGCTGGGCAACGGCGATGGCGCCTTCCAGGCGGCGGTGAATTATGCGGCTGGATCGGGACCGGCGGCGCTGGCGGCAGGGGATTTTATCGGCAATGGTAAAGCGGATCTGGTGGTAGTCAATGCGGCGGATGGGACGGTAAGCGTGCTACTGGGCAACGGAGACGGCACCCTCCAGCCGGCGGTGAACTACGCGGCTGGAGCTACTCCGCAAGCGGTTGCGGTGGGCGACTTGAACGGCGACGGCCATCCGGATCTGGTAGTTTCCAACAATGCGGCCAATAGCGTGAGCGTGCTGCTGGGCAACGGGGACGGGACTTTCCAGTCGGCAGTGAACTGCGCGGCGGGAGCTAACCCGCAGTCGGTCGCGGTGGAAGATGTGAACGGCGACGGACAGCCGGATGTCGTGGTTGCCGCTACCGGTAGTGGGGGCGTCAGCGTACTGCTGGGCAATGGCGACGGTACGCTGCAAACGGCAGTCGCATTTGGCACGGGAAGCGGTCCGGTATCCCTGGCTCTGGCGGATTTCAACGGCGATAGCCTGGCTGACGTGGTGGCCACCGGTGGCTCCGGGAGCACGGCAGTCGTACTGCTGGGTGGGCAAGCGGCCACGAGCGTGGCGCTGAGCGCAACGCCGAATCCCGCCACGGTGGGGCAACCGGTTACGTTGACGGGGTCGGTGGCCCCGGTGGCGCCGTACTTCGGAGTGCCGGCAGGAACGCTGACGTTTTCCGATAACGGCGCGGCGCTGCCCAGCGGGACGGTAGCTTTGAGCGGCGGCGTGGCCGGATATACGGCCACATCGCTGGCCGTGGGCGCGCATCCCATCACCGGCGCATACAGCGGCAATGCCGCATTTTTGGCGGGCACGTCCGCGGTGTTGAGCGAGACGGTGAACCAGGCGGCGCAAACCATCGCCTTCGGGAGCATCCCGAACCAGATTTACGGTACAGCGCCATTCGCCGTCACCGCGACGGCGTCGTCGGGACTTGTCGTGAGCTTCGCATCGACTACCCCGGCCGTTTGCACGGTTAGCGGCAACGTGGTGACCTTGGTCTCCGCTGGCGCCTGTACCATCCAAGCGACGCAGGCGGGCAACACCATTTACGCCGCGGCGCCGCCGGTGAACCAGAGCTTCCAGATCGCGCAAGGAGGCCAGACCATCACCTTCGGGGCGCTCTCGAACCGGTCCTTCGGGGCCGCGCCGTTCGCCGTCGGTGCGACCGCGTCCTCGGGCCTTGCCGTGAGCTTCGCCTCGACTACTACGACCGTCTGCAGCGTGTCGGGCGCGACTGTGACGCTGGCCGCCGTGGGCACTTGCACGATCCAGGCGACGCAGGCCGGCAACGCCAATTGGGCCGCCGCGGCGGCCGTGAACCAAAGCTTCCAGATCGTGCAAGGAAGCCAGACCATCACCTTTGCGGCCCTCTCGAATCGGGCATTCGGCAGCGGGCCGTTTTCGCTCAGCGCGACCGCGTCTTCAGGCCTGGCAGTGAGTTTCGGATCAGCCACTCCGGCGGTATGCACCGTATCTGGCGCCACGGTGAAGCTGTTGGCCGTAGGCACTTGCACGATCAAAGCGGGGCAGGCCGGCAACACCGATTGGGCCGCCGCGAAGCCAGTGAACCAGGGCTTCCAGATCACGCTTGGGAACCAGACCATCGACTTCGCTGCGCTTCCGAACCGGGCATTCGGCAGTGGGTCCTTCTCCGTGAGCGCGACCGCGTCGTCAGGCCTTCCGGTGAGCTTCGCGTCGACTACCGCAACTACATGCACGGTATCGGGCGCGACTGTGACGCTGGCGGCGGCCGGTACCTGCACCATCCAGGCGACGGAGCCCGGCAACGCCAACTGGGCCGCCGCGACACCGGTGAACCAGAGCTTCCAGATCGCACAGGGCGCCCAGACCATCACTTTCGGGGCGCTTCCAAATCAGACCTTCGGTACGGCGCCGTTTACGGTCAACGCGACCGCTTCCTCGGGCCTGGCGGTGAGCTTTGGATCGACAACTCCAGCCGTGTGCACGGTTTCAGGCGCGACTGTGACACTGTCCTCCGTGGGCGCCTGCACCATCAAAGCGGCGCAGGCCGGCAACGCCAACTGGGCCGCCGCGGCGCCGGTGAACCAGAGCTTCCAGATCGCGCAAGGCAGCCAGACCATTACCTTTGGGGCGCTCCCGAGCCGCACTCTCGGCGCATCGCCATTCAGAGTCGGCGCGACCGCATCGTCGGGCCTTGCGGTTAGCTTCGCTTCGACTACCACGGCCGTCTGCACGATATCCGGCTCGACTGTGACGCTGGTTGCGACAGGCGTCTGCACCATCGAGGCAACGCAGGCTGGCAACGCCAATTGGACCGCCGCGACACCGGTGAACCAAAGCTTCCAGGTCAAGTGACACAGTTTTCCGCCTTGGATTCGACCTCCATCGCTACTCCTTGATCGAACAAGCCGTGTCATACTGGTTCCAGGCAGAATATGTCGGCAGCGGTCGCCCGAATCACAATCGAGCCCGGCAAGCGCGGCGGCAAGCCGTGCGTTCGAGGATTGCGAATCACGGTGTGGGACATCCTCGGATGGCTAGGCGCTCGAATGACCGAGGAACAGATTCTCGATGAACATCCCGACCTCGAGAAGGACGACTTCCCAGCCGTATACCAGTTCGCCGCCGAGACTGGCCGCAAAGCGTTGGCAGGGTGAGCCTGCCACTGGACGAAAACCTCTCTCCACGTCTCATCCAACGACTGTCAGCGCTGTTTTCAGGCATGATCCACGTGCGCGACGTCGACCTGAAGCAGGCATCCGATGAGGTGATTTGGGGCTGGGCTAGAAGAAAGGGCTACACAATCGTCACAACGGACGCCGATTTTGCAGGGCTCAGCCGACGGCTGGGATGGCCACCGAAGGTAATCCACCTTGAGGAATGCGATTTCCCCCTCCGCATCATCGATGACCTGCTCCGGCAGAATTCCGTTCGGATTTCGGAATTCGAGAGGGATTCAGGCACCGGCCTGTTGAGCATACGCCTTCCCTTCGATAAGGGTTTTCGATAAAGCCGACATTGCGTCCGAGTGCCGCGCGGTCATGAGGCGGATGGCGCAAAAATATCCATGACCGAATGTCGCGAAGTGGGCTATAATGGCGAACGGTTGTGGCCCCAAAAGGAGGAACTATGGATGGCACCCGTAGGGACTTTCTGAAAGTCGCGGCGCTGGGCGGCGCCGCGGTTTCCTGGCTTGGATTCGACCTGCAGCCCGCTTACGCGCAACTCAGCCGGCTCAAAATCGCGCGCGCCACCGAGACCCGCTCCACCTGCCCCTATTGCTCCGTGAGCTGCGGCGTCATCATCTACACCATTGGCGATAAGGCCAAGAACGTCACGCCGCAGGTCATCCATGTCGAGGGCGACCCGGACCACCCCATCAATCGCGGCACGCTCTGCCCCAAGGGCGCTTCTCTGCAGCAGGATATCCTCAACCCGCGGCGGCTGCTGAAGCCGCAGGTCCGCCGCCCCGGCTCGGACCATTGGGAAGACATCGCCTGGGATCAGGCCATCGACGAAATCGGCCGTTGGGTGAAGAAGACCCGGGACGCAACGTTCGTCGAAAAGGACGCGCAGGGGCGCACCGTGAACCGTTGCGAAGGCATCGGCTTCATCGGCGGCTGTACCGACACCAACGAATTCAACTATCTGGTCGGGAAGACGATGCGCAGCCTGGGGGTCTGCTACCTGGAAAACCAGGCCCGTGTTTGACACGGACCCACGGTCTCCAGTTTGGGGCCCACATTCGGACGCGGTGCGATGACCAACGGTTGGGTCGATATCAAGAATACCGACCTCATGTTGATCATGGGCGGCAATCCCGCCGAGAATCATCCTTGCGGTTTCAAATGGGCGATTGAAGCCAAGCGCAACCGCAACGCCAAGATGATTGTGGTCGATCCCCGCTTCACGCGCACGGCCGCCACCGCGGATCTGTTCGTGCAGATTCGCGCCGGCGCGGATATCGCGTTCTTGGGCGGCGTGATCCGCTACGCCATCGAAAACGACCGCATCGCGCACGACTATCTCACCAATTACACCAACGCCGCGTTCATCGTGAAAGAAGGCTTCAAACTGCCCGAAGATGGATTGTACTCGGGTTTCGATGCGGCCACCCAGACCTACGATAAATCGACCTGGAATTACGAAGCCGCGAGTGGCGCGGCGTCGCACGCCGCAGTTGCAGGGCTGCCCCCAACGGTAAATTCCGACCTGACATTGCAGCATCCGCGGAGCGTCTTCCAGTTATTGAAGACCCAGTATTCGCGCTACACGCCGGAGATGGTCGAGCGCATCACCGGCATCCCCAAAGACCAGTTTCTGAAAGCCGCAGACCTATTCACCTCCATCCGCAAAGATGGCGACACGAAGAAAGTCGCCACCATCATGTACGCCGTGGGTTGGACGCAGCACACGTTCGGCACCCAGATTATCCGCACCGCGGCTATGCTGCAATTGCTGCTCGGCAACGTGGGACGCGCCGGCGGCGGAGTGAACGCGCTGCGCGGCCATTCCAACATCCAGGGCGCCACCGACATGGGGGGCGTGTTCGATATCTGGCCCGGCTATCTGAAGGTGCCCACGCCCGCCGATTCGAACCTGAAGGCCTACCTGGAGCGCATCACTCCCACGACTTCCAAGCCGGCCGGTTGGGAATCCTTTAACTACTGGTCCAATACACCGCGCTTCGCAGTCTCCCTGCTGAAGGCCATGTACGGCGACGCGGCTACTAAGGATAACGATTTCGCCTTCGACTACATGCCGAAGATCGATCGCAACTACTCGTGGACCCAGCTTTGGGACCAAATGTACCGCGGCTCCGTGAAGGGATTGTTCGCTTTCGGCATGAACGGCGTGGCCATCGGCCCCGATTCGCAAAAGAATATCGAGGCCCTAAAGAAGGCCGACTGGCTGGTGGTGGGCGAAATCTATCCGGACGAAACCAGCGAATTCTGGAAATCGCCCGGCATCACGCAAGCGGCGATGAAGGACATCATGACGACCGTCTACCGCCTGCCCTGCGCCGGCTTTGCCGAAAAAGACGGGTCCATGACTAACTCGGCGCGCTGGCTGCAGTGGAAGAACATCGCCGTCCCGCCGCCCGGCGAAGCCCGCCTCGATCAGGACATCGTCGCGCAAATCTTCCTGAAAGTGCGCGAGCTATACAAGAAGGACAGCGGAAAGTTTCCCGATCCTATCACGCACCTGGCCTGGAACTACACCGACCCGCTACATCCTTCCCTGGGCGAAGTAGCCAAAGAGATCAATGGCAAGGCGCTCGCCGATGTCACCGATCCCAAAACGCAGCAAGTGATCAAGGCTGGCCAGCAACTGCCGGGGTTTGCCTGGCTGCGCGACGATGGCACAACATCTTGCGGCAACTGGCTCTATTCCGGATCGTGGACCGAGGCCGGCTCCCAGATGGCCCGCCGCGGCACCGAAGATCCTTCCGGCCTGGGTGTCTTTCCCAACTGGGCGTGGTCCTGGCCGGCGAATCGCCGCGTTCTATACAACCGCGCGTCGTGCGATCCGGCGGGACAGCCCTGGGATCCCACGCGCAAGCAGATCTGGTGGAACGAGAAGACCCAACTTTGGACCGGCGTGGATGTGCCCG
This sequence comes from Bryobacteraceae bacterium, assembly GCA_049516155.1. Taxonomy (GTDB): domain Bacteria; phylum Acidobacteriota; class Terriglobia; order Bryobacterales; family Bryobacteraceae; genus Bog-159. The sequence goes on along the minus strand of JBEKTJ010000008.1, from coordinate 55,563 downwards.
ACTTCAAACCCGACTCACCTCCCAAAGATCATATGGGGCCGTTCATCATGACCCCGGAAGGTATCGGCCGCATCTTCGCGCCGCTCGCGGCCTTCGCCGACGGACCCTTCCCCGAGCATTACGAACCTTTCGAAAGTCCCGTGCAAAATGCCCTACACCCGGCGCAATCGAATAATCCGGTGGTCAAGAAGCTGACTACGCCGGCCGATAAGTATGGCACCACCGGCGAGGGCTACAATGTCATCTGCACCACTTACAGGCTCACCGAACACTACCATTACTGGACCAAGAACAATCCGGTCAACGTGCAGCTTATCCCGGAGCCTTTCATTGAGATGCCTGTCGAACTTGCCAACGACTTAGGCATTCGTGGCGGCGAACTGATCAAGATTACCAGTGCGCGCAGTTACTACATCGCCAAAGCCTTCGTCACCAAGCGCATCAAGCCCATGAACATTGACGGCAAGAAGGTCTATCAGATCGGACTGCCCATCCACCAGGGCTTCCGTGGCATCCAGGAAGACGAGGACAAGAACGCGCGCACGCTCGCCAACCGGCTCTCGCCCACCGTGGTTGACCCCAACGCGTTTACCCCGGAATTCAAAGGCTTTCTGGTCAAGGTGGAAAAGGTATAACATGAGCCAGGCCACATTGGAAATTCGCAGAATATCGGGGCACGCCGGGACCCCTCCCGGCGCGGGAGTCGAGCGCGAGGAGCAGGTCTGCAAGCTGGTCGACACCACCACCTGCATCGGCTGCAAAGCCTGCGAGGTGGCTTGCCTGGAATGGAACGGATATAGCTTCCGCGAAACTGTCTTTCAAAACAGTTATCAGACCATGCCGGAAACGGCTTGGAACTATTGGAACTTGATTAAGTTCAACGAGCACGAGCGCGACGACGGTACACTGATGTTGCTCATGCGCAAGGACCAGTGCATGCATTGCGCCGAGCCCGGCTGCCTGGCCGCCTGCCCGGCAGACGGCGCCATCGTCCAATACACTAACGGCATCGTCGACTTCCAGCAGGATCACTGCATCGGTTGCGGCTATTGCGTCAGCGGATGCCCATTCAATATTCCCAAATTCAACCAGCACACCAAGAAGATGTTCAAGTGTACGCTGTGTTCCGATCGCGTTACTGAGGGTCTGGAGCCGGCTTGCATTAAATCCTGCCCCACCGGCTGCCTGCACTTCGGAACCAAGGAAGACATGAAGGACCTGGCCGAGACCCGCGCGCGCCAGCTTCGCGAACATTACGGGTTTGACAAGGCCGGCGTTTACGATCCGCCCGGCGTCGGCGGCACGGGAGTCATCTATGTGCTGCACGATGTGACTAACCCGGAAGCCTATGGCGGTCTGCCCGCCAATCCCCGCATTCCCTGGGTTGTCAAGTTCTGGAAGGGTCCCCTCAAGTGGATCGGCAATCTGGCCATGCTCGGCGGCGTCATCGGTGTGACATTGCACTATCTGCGCTTCGGCCCCAAGCAGGTCGAAACGGATAAAAACGGAGACGGCCGGCCATGACTACCGCCATTCTTCGCTATACCCTGAGCGAACGAGTCAATCACTGGATCGCCGGGCTGACTTACATTTATTGCCTGGTTACGGGACTCGCCTTCTGGTCGCCCTACATGTTTTGGCTGGCTGTGCTGGTGGGCGGCGGAGCGACAGCCCGCTTCTGGCATCCCTGGCTCGGTTTGGCCTTCACGGCGTCCGTTTTCTGGATGCACAAGATCTGGCGGCGCGATATGCAGACGACCAATGCCGACCGCGCCTGGTCGAAGTCGATCCAATTCTATATCCGCAACGAAGACGAGAAGCTTCCGCCCATCGGCCGCTTCAATTACGGACAGAAACTGTATTTCTGGCTGATCTTCTACGGCGTGATCCTGCTTCTGTTTTCGGGCATCGGATTATGGTTTGTGGAGTCCATCCCGTGGAGTCTCCGCTGGCTGCGTTACGTGGCCGTGGCGGTCCACGTGGGAGCCGCGCTGATCACCATCGGCGGATTCATCATCCACGTTTACATGGGGACGGCCATGGTGCGCGGCGGATTTACTTCCATCATTCGCGGCGAGGTCACACCCGAATGGGCGAAGACGCATCACCGCCTGTGGTATGAACAGGTGACGCGACACGCGCCGACACAGAAATGATTGGGTCCAAGTGGGACCAACGCATCCGGCGCGCGGATGACTTAGCGGTCGAGCACCCATTTGCGGCCGAAGTGTTGCGATTTTATAGCCAGGTTGCACGATTCCAAAAAGATCTTTATGCGGGCATGGCGGGCGTGACCCCGGACCTGCATCTGCTGCTGCCCAAGTTTCCCGCTTTCCTAGGGCTGATCGCTAATGCAGCGCCCGAGCCCATGGCGCAATGCGCCCGCGATTTGACTAAGTCCGAACCGGCAGCCTGGCTGGACGCGTTAAACTCATTCTGGAGCACCGCCCCGCAGTTCCAACCACTGCCCGGTCGCGCCACGGAACTGCTGTTATACATATTCTTGCAACCCTATGCTGAGCGCTTGGCCGATCAAAGCGAACCAATGCCGCCCCGCGAAACCTTCGGCACGTGTCCTTTCTGCTCCGCGCGCCCGCTGGCCGGAGTCCTGCGCCCTGAAGGTGACGGCGGCAAGCGCTCGCTGATCTGCGCTCTTTGCGCAACGGAATGGAACATCGGGCGAATCGTGTGTCCGGCGTGCGGCGAACAGGATGTGGAGAAGCTGGCCGTCTACACTGCCGACGAGCTCCAACATGTGCGCGTCGAAGCTTGCGATACTTGCCGCTATTACATCAAGACTATCGATCTTACAAAGGACGGGAATGCCGTGCCGGTGGTCGACGAGCTAGCCACAATCCCGCTGAACCTGTGGGCCCAGCAGCATGAGTATGTGAAGCTGAACGCCAACCTGTTGGGAATCTAGGGAGGGCGGGCAATCCTGCCCGCAGCCGGCTTTCAGCCGGCTCCGGCCCTCCAATCGAGGCCTTCATTTCGCCGCCCGAAAGTCCCCGGCGGAATCGGCCGCCTACTCGATCAACTTTCGCGCCGGTGTGCCGGTGATCTCGGCGACCGTGGATGTGACCAGCGCAGGTTGCCCGATTGCCGCAGACCATGCGGGGAAGTCCATTCATGCAACCATCCCGCCAGTGCTGTCCTTTCTAACGCAACCCCTCGCTATACTCGCTCATGAAATCGATCTGCGCTTTCCGCAGCGATTCCTTGACACCGATCCCGTCCCCAAACTCCATGTAACTCTCTTTGCCGTCGAAAGCCGGCCAGCTTACCAGTCCCGCCCCGTTCGGACTGCCGGTCTTGGCGAACGCCACCCATGCGGCGCTCATAGCTTGCGACAGCCGCCTGTCTTGTTCGTTGTAAGTGTCCGGATTCACCGAGAAGTCGCCGATGAACGACGCCTGCGTGCCGTAAACCGAATCGGGCAGAGTCTGCCAAATGTAAGGGATTTCGGAAGCGTGAAATGCGCCCCAGTGAATCTGGCGCCCAATGCCGTTCACGCGGGTGAACTGATACTGGAACGCGTCCGGATTCGCCTTCGCCGCCCCCCGCAGCACGGAACGCGTCCCGTACAGGAAGACCAGATCGCCCGTCGCCGCCGCCGCCGCGGCATGCGCCTCCGCATCGCTCGATGCCGGATACAGAGTCAGTAATCGCTCCGCCAGCGGCCCCACCTTGTCCGCGGCCCACTTGCGATACTGCGCCATGCTCCGCACCGGCGGACCGCCCAGCAGCGTTCCTTCATCTGCATTGGTGCCTGCAAGTAATGCCACGTGATGGAACTTACCCGACGCAAACAGCCGCGCCGGATCGTCCGGGATCACCCATCCGTCCACCACCGGCATGTAAGCCTCGCCGCGATCGGCGGCATCGTTGCGCGTCATGGGCGGCGGAAGGGTCTTCATCAGCTCGGCCGGAGTCTTCGCGCGCAACGCCGCCAGATCCGTGCCCAGCTTCTCGCCGAACTGCGTCATGGGAACGCGCCCATACCATGACTTCGTCAAGTGGCTGACGGGGCCGAACATCCACGCCGCGCTCTCCGAAATCGCTTTTTGGAACAGCCCTTCGGCCTGCGGCACGACCATCAACAGGCAGACCGCGGTGCCGCCCGCCGATTCGCCGAAGATGGTCACATTGTTCGCATCGCCACCGAACGCGCCGATGTTCCGCTTCACCCATTCGAGCGCGGCCACCATATCCAGCAGCGCATAATTGCCGGAAACACCCTGCGGCGATTCTTGATTCAGCGCGGGGTGCGCCAGAAATCCGAACATCCCCAGACGGTAATTGATGCTCACCAGAACCACACCTTGCGCCGCCAGCGCCTCCCCGTCGTACGCGCTCTGCGAAGTGGCGCCGATCTGAAAGCCGCCGCCGTAAATCCACACCATGACGGGCAGCTTGGCGGTTGCGGAGTGGGCCGGCGTCCAAATATTCAGGCCCAAGCAATCTTCGCTTTGCGGACCGGGTAGGAGGGGCGCCTGCGGACAGTTGGCGGGAAAGCTCTTCGCCACTAGAATCCCTTTCCACGGCTTTGCTGGCTGCGGCGGCCTCCAGCGCATCGGGCCCGCCGTACTGGCGGCATACGGAATGCCTTTGTAAACGCGCACTGCGGTCCCGCTGCCGGAAACCCAGCCCGTATCGGTCTTCACCAGCGTCTCGAGGTCGTTGGCCAGGGCATTGGCGAGCGTCGTGGCCGCCAACAGCAAAACACTGGTAATCAGCTTCATCCTAAGGATGATGACACAAACTCGCCAGCCATGCAGTATGCTGTTGGCTGGGATGCCGTTCATCACCGAAGATTTCCTGCTTAGCAATCCAACCGCGAGACGCCTCTATCGCACCTTCGCCGAGAGTGAGCCGATCCTCGACTATCATTGCCACCTCTCGCCAAAGGACATCGCCGAAAACCGCCAGTTCCGGGACCTTTCCGAGATCTGGCTGGAAGGCGATCACTACAAGTGGCGCGCCATGCGTGCCAATGCCATCGCCGAGCGGTATTGCACCGGCGATGCCGCTCCCTACGAGAAATTCCTGGCGTGGGCCGCCACCGTCCCCCACACCCTGCGCAATCCGCTGTATCACTGGACGCACCTCGAGTTGCTGCGCTATTTCGGCATCGACGAATTGCTCGATGAGCAGACTGCCCAGCGCATCTGGGACCGTGCCAATGCCCTGCTGGCCACGCCGGAACTGCGCGCGCATGGCATCCTGGACCGATTTCATGTCACGCACCTGTGTACCACCGACGATCCCGCCGACGATCTCTCCTACCATCGGACGATTCGCGCCTCCAGCCTGGCCACCCGCGTCTTTCCGGCATTTCGGCCCGACAAGGCTTTGAACGTCCACTTGCCCGAAATGTTCAACCCCTGGGTCCAGCGGCTGGCCGCCGCCGGCAACATGGATATCGGCTGCTTCCAGGACTTCACCGATGCGTTGCGGCGGCGTCACGACGACTTTCACGTCCTCGGCGCCCGCCTTTCCGACCACGGATTGAATCAGTGCTACGCCGAGTTCTGCACCGAGCCGGCGGCTGCCACGATATTCGATCGAGCGCGCAACGGTCAGGCTGCCGGGCCGGCGGAGCACGCACAGTTCGCGTCATACATGATGCTGTTCTTCGGCCATCTGGACGCCGAAAAAGGTTGGACCAAGCAACTGCACTTGGGCGCGTATCGCAGCGCCAATACCCGCCGCCTCCAACAGGTGGGACCGGATACCGGCTTCGACTCCATCGGCGACTGGCCGCAAGTAGCCGCCCTCGGTAAATATCTCGACCGCTTGGAGATGGAGGGCGCCTTGCCGAAGACCATTATCTATAACGTCAATCCCATCGACGACTATGCCTTCGCCGCCATGACGGGCAACTTTCAGGACGGCAAGATCGCTGGCAAAATACAATTCGGCAGCGGCTGGTGGTATCTGGATCAGAAGGAAGGCATGGAATGGCAACTGAATGCGCTCTCCAATACCGGCCTGCTCTCGCGCTTCATCGGCATGATCACCGACTCGCGCTCGTTCATGTCTTATCCGCGGCATGAGTACTTTCGCCGCGTGCTGTGCAACTTAGTCGGCGGAGACATGGAGAACGGCCTGATTCCAAATAGCGATGACTTGGCAGGACCCATGATAAGAAACATCTGCTACCGCAACGCCAAGGACTACCTGGAGTTGGAGGGCGGGCAATCGTGCCCGCAGCCGGCTTTCAGCCGGCCGCCTTCGCAGGTCTAAGCAGCCAGTGAATCACTCCAAACGCCACCAAATAAATCGATCCCGCAATCACAAACAACGGCCCATAAGCGCGGTGCGACCAATCCAGCCAATATCCCACCATGGGCGCAACCAGCATCCCGCCCACGGCGCCCCCAAAACCCCCCAGCCCCACCACCGACCCCACCGCCCCGCGCGGAAACAAATCCGAAGCCAGCGTGTACAAATTCGCCGACCATCCCTGATGTGCGGCCGTGGCCAGACCCACCAGCGCTACCGCGGCCCACACCGTAATGCGCCCCGTACCGACGAACATCACCGGCGTCACCGCCACCGCGCAAATCAACATAGCCGCCGCCCGCGCGCGATTGGGCGCCCAGCCGCGCTTTAATAACAAGGACGGAATCCAGCCGCCGCCGATCGATCCAACGGTCGAGGCCTGATACACCACGATGATCGGCAATCCCAAATGCGCCAGGTCCAGCCCATACACGCGATTGAAGAATCCGGGGAGCCAGAACAGGTAGAACCACCAGGCCGGATCGGTGAAGAACTTGCCCGATATGAACGCCCAAGCCGCGCGGCTGGTCAGCAGACTGCCCAGCGATGGTCGCGCCAGTTCCTCGTCGGGCGATGGCGGCGGCGCCTGCATCCGCGGCCCGCGCAAGGACCACCACCAGACCACCACCCAGGCGAGGCCGGCGGCGCCCGTCACGATGAACGCAGAGCGCCAGCCGTAGTGCAATGCCAGATACGGCACCGCCAGCGGAGCCAGAATCGCGCCGATATTCGCGCCGCTATTGAAGATACCTGTAGCTAGAGCGCGCTCACGTTGCGGGAACCAATCCGCCACCGTGCGGATGGCCGCCGGAAAGTTCGCGGACTCGCTCAGCCCCAGCGCGAAGCGCGCCACTCCGAACCCCATCGCACTGCGCGCCAGCGCGTGCCCCATGGCCGCCACGCTCCATAGCGTCACGAAAACCGCATAGCCCAGGCGCGTGCCGGCCCAGTCGATCAGGCGGCCGGCGAACGGCATCATCAGCGCGTAGGCCAATTGGAACGTGAAGACGATCCAGCCGTAGTCCGCCTCCCGCCAGCCGAGTTCCTTTTCGAGCACCGGCTTGAGCAGCCCGAGCACCTGCCGGTCGACATAGTTGATTGTGGTGGCGAAGAACAGCAGCCCGCATACGTACCAGCGGATCCGCGGCGCGGCTTGGCGTGCGAGCAGCTCTGGCATTCCCATCTAGGCAGCCGCCTACCACTATAAATGAAGTGCTGCCGCCAATTAGGGCGGACCTGCTGGGACGCCGCGTGCTGGAGGATGAAGCCATCGGCATCCGCGTTATCGAGCCCCCGCCGCTTTCTGATCGCCGGCGGCTGGAACAAACCGCAGAGCTGCGAAATATTGCTCCGAAGTGGACGCCCGCCGTAAGCTCGGCTCCCCAGCCAACGACTACGCTTCGCAAGATGGACATCGCCGTTCTCGACGACATCGCCCTGATACATCGCTTGCGCACCTGACGAGCGGCGGAAGATAAGACGACGACGGTTCACGCGGCAGCGGAATATTCCCATCTCTCCGATTTTCATCGATCTGCAGCCTATTCCGAGGTTGCCGGCATCCCGCCGCCGCACACCTCAATGCTACTCTTGTAGCGGAGGAAACAAAGGCTGCGGCGTGGCATGACTTGGGAGAATCATGACAGCTTGGCAGCTCCGGGGATCAAGAAGGCATGCCCTGCGCGGCACCCCCTCGCGGGAGAATCTCAGGGCTGTTTACGGGTCTGGCTGGCGACGAACTCACCCATGGCCGACACCAGCGACTCGATGCGCTCGCCCAGTCGCTGGTCGCGCTCGCGCGAGCGCCGGTCCTCTGCGCGGGACTCTTCGGCCATGGCTTCTATCCGGGCGCTAAGGCGGTCGTCCATCTCCGCGACCTGCACGGTCAGTTTGCTCAGGTTCACGGCGACTTCGTCGATGTGGCGTTGCGTGTCGCGCCACAAGCTGCGGAATTCCTCGCGGTCTTTGCGGCGTTCCTCCGCCAAGCCCGCAGTCACATGTTCGATGCGTTCGAAGCGTTCTTCGGTTGTCACGGCTCTACCAGTATAGCGCGAGCGGCAGTGGGCCACCTTCGAGTCCCAGCCCACGATCTGGAATTGGCTTCGTCACTTTTGCAACTGCAAGTAAATAAGCATCTTATTGGCTTAGACCGTAAAGAAATGACATTTAATGACATTTTTGGCTACTGGCTTTCTCGCAAATTTCCCGCTGAAATGCATAGCTTCCGCGCGGCGCTGCTGCGGGCGCATTGGGAGCGCCCGCAGCGTGCCTGTGGCGGAGTCTGGCACAGCGCGGCATCAGTTACCGTCGGCCACCGCCGTGCCCGCCGCCACCATGGAAACCGCCTCCACCACTAACATGGCCACCACCGCTGACACGGCCACCGCCGCGATACGCCCCGCCACCGCGATAGCCGAAGCCGCCGCGGCCATAGCCGCCATAACCCCACCCGCCGACACCGAAACCAAGCCCGATCGAAGGACCGGCATAGGGGTAACCATAAGCGTAAGGCCCATAAGCCGGATAACCGTAAGGGTACACGTATGGAGTCGCGTAAGGGTAACTATAAGCCGGCACCCCAACCCCGATTCCGAACCTTACAGCCGCTTCGGCCTTCGGGCCGGTGAACGCCATCAACCCCGCCAGCGCCAGAGTTGCAAGTCCAACCTTTTTCAACATCTTTCTACCTCCAGTTCATTGGACGCTACCCTGCCTCCCCGGACTGCAAATGTTTGTAAACGCCGCCTCATTCATTTGATAAGATTAGGATGTTTGCATCCTTAAACCCATGAAAAGCCACCTTGCATACCTGCCCTGTCTTTCCGCTGTCTTGCTCGCCCCCGCCATTGCGCAACAGCCCCGATACCCCTTTTATGATCCGAACCTTCCCGCGGAAACGCGCATCGAAAATTTGCTCTCGCTCATGACCACGGACGAAAAGGTCAACTGCCTGGGCACGCGCACCGGCATCCCGCGGCTCGGCGTTCCCAACATCGGCAGCGCGGAGGGAATTCACGGCGTCGTGCAGCGCGAGACACGCGGCGCCCTCCAACCCATCACCACCACGCAATTTCCGCAGCCTCCCGGCATGGGTGAAACGTGGGACCCCGATCTGGTGCGCCAAGCCGCCGCCGTGCAGGGTTACGAAGCCCGCTTCATCACTCAAACGGCGAAGTATAACCGCCAGATCCTTATGCTCTGGGGACCGCAGTCCGACCTGGCGCGCGACCCGCGTTGGGGCCGCAGCGAAGAGGTGTATGGCGAAGATCCGTTCTTCAATGGAACCATGGCCGTCGCCTTCATCAAGGGTCTGCAGGGAGACGACCCGAAATACTGGCAGGCTGCCGCGCTACTCAAGCACTTCCTGGCCAACAGCAATGAAGACCAACGCAATAGTTCGTCTTCCAATTTCGACGATCGCCTGTTCTGGGAGTATTACTCCGTTCCTTTCCGAATGGGCTTCCTCGAGGGCGGAGCTAAAGCGGTCATGGCCTCGTATAACGCGTGGAACGGCACTACCATGGCCGTCAATCCTATCCTGCGCAGTATCGTACGCGACAAGTGGGGCGTCGACGTCATTTCCAGCGACGGCGGAGCCGTTAAGCTTCTCGTCGATCCGCGCCATCTCTACCCCAACCAGGAAGCCGCCGTCGCCGCATGCGTGAAAGCCGGCATCAATCAGTTCCTCGATAGATATGCCGATGAAGCCAGAGCCGCAATCAAAGACGGCTCACTCACCGTGGAAGACGTCGACACGGCCCTGCGCCTCAAGTTCCGGATCGCCGTCAAGCTCGGACTGCTCGATCCGCCGGATATGGTCCCCTACTCCAAGATTAAAGACTCGCCCGAGCCTTGGAACACCGATAAGGATCGCGGCGTTTCCCGTCGGATCGCCCTGGAATCCGTCGTACTCCTCAAGAACGACAAGAACCTTCTCCCTCTCGACAAGAAGTCTCTCAAATCCATTGCCGTGATTGGCCCGCTCGCCGACTCCGTCCACTGGGACTGGTATGGCGGCACGCCGCCTTATGCCATCACGCCCTTACAAGGCATCAAGGAGGAACTGGGTCCAAACGTCACCGTCAACTACGCTGCCGAGGAGCGTGGCAACGCCGCGGTTAACGCGGCACGCAAATCCGATGCCGCCATTGTAGTGGTCGGCAACGACCCCACTTGCGGCCCCGACATGGGGCATGACTGGTATAGCGGCCCGGATGGCGGCGGCGTTACGCTGCCGTGCAGCGTGCCCAGCGACGGACGCGAAGGCCGCGACCGCGAAACTATCGACTTATATCAGGAACAGCTCATCAAGCAGGTCTACACCGCCAACCCGAAGACGGTCGTCATTCTGGTTTCCAGTTTCCCGTTCGCCATCAACTGGACCCAGGCCAACATTCCCGCCATCCTGCATATGACGCACGCTTCCCAGGATGAAGGGACTGCGCTGGCACAGGTTCTCTTCGGCGATTACACGCCGGGAGGCCACCTCGTCGTAACCTGGCCCAAATCCGTCGATCAGTTGCCGGCTATGATGGACTACAATATCCGCGACGGCCGCACCTATATGTACTTCAAGGGCGAACCCCTTTACCCATTTGGATTCGGCCTCAGCTACACCACGTTCAAGTTCTCCAATCTCAAGATGAGTTCCCCGCAAGTCGCCAAAGACGGCACGGCGAACATCAGCGTCGACGTGACGAACACCGGCAGGCGCATAGGCGACGAAGTCGTCCAGATCTATGTGCGTCACTTGGGCTCGAAAGTCGCGCGGCCGCGCGAGCAACTCGCTGGATTTCAGCGCGTGACCGTGCAGCCTAATGAGACAAAGACGGTTGCGATCGCTCTTCCGGCCGCGCGGCTGGCATACTGGGATGCAAAACGCCAGGACTTCCATGTAGAGGCTGAACCTGTCAGCCTCATGATCGGCGATTCGTCGGCCAACATCGCGCTCACCGCCACGGTACAAGTGCAGTAGGCAATAGTTACGGCGCGGTTTCCAGGATATATAGCGCCTTCATCTGCATGATAGGGTTCGCTCCTCCGGCAGGCGGAACATTGCTTGTGTTTTCGACGCCTACCGTCACGACACCCTGGCCGGGGTAAAGCTTCGTCCCTACGGGATACGCGTAGAACGGCGATCCGCTCGGACAAGCATAAGCGACTGTCCCGGTATTCGGGCAATTTGAGAATGTGTTCGCCGTCACGTCGTACGCGCAACTCCACGCCGAGGCATGCGTGTACGGGTCTTGCAGCCCGGCGTTCAACAGATAATGTTCGTTCGCCGTGTCGAAACTAACATAGATGTACCAGAGGTACCAGTAATTGCCTTGAGAATTGTCCGCCAAGGGGGGCAAGTTTACGGCGCCCTGACATTGCTGGGCAGCCGCGCTGGCGGTCGTCGTGCCCATATAACAGGCTTCGCTGCCTGCCTCGCCGGATGGCGCCGGACAGTTGCTGTTCGTATCGAAGTAAAATTGATTTACAACCGGGTTGTAATAGGGATAATGAGCGAAGCCGTACTCCGTAGCGCCGTTACAGGCGTTGGTGGTGAAGTTCATCGTCTCGATGAATTCGGGCGGCGATGTATAGACATCCGAGTCCCACTTAGCCATCGCCCCAAAACCATACACGGGGACACCCGAACCGGCTACCGGCGCCGCAGCGGTTAGGTATGAGGTACCGATGGACGCTCCACCCGCAACCAGCATCGGCCCACTGAGCAACTGGTACTCGCCGCCGGAGTTGTAAAACCAGTACGGTGGCGAGTCGTAATCCTCGTTCCATAAGCAGCCGCCGGCATAATTGCTTTGGCCGCGGTAATAGGGTTCGTTGTAGAACGCTTGGGGGATGCCCTGCAGGCCGTACTCGCCGGTCGTCCATCCGGGAGTGCTTGCGTTTACCTCAAGCGGCATGTAGTCGCTCCAGAATCCGTCACTGGGTAGCAAGGGCTGGCTGGTGCTCGGGCCGTAGGCGAAGTTATACTGCGGAGTCACCGAAGTAAAGATGGTCGTGGATTGCGGCTCTATCGCGATTTCGGCGGGTGTCGGCGGCGAATGGCTCGTGGATGTCCCGCTTTGAGCCGCGCCCATCATGGCGCACAGCGCCACGCCTGCCAGGGATCCCAGCATCGTGGCCGACTGTGTTTTCAGGCCGAACATATCGTTCTAGACTTATCTTCGGGCGGGAACGAGACATCCGCCAAACCGGTCTAAGCCGTAGTGTACATCCGGGTCGTGCGGGCGCCAAGAGTCTTGGTGTCCGGCTTTGTCTGTTTTGTCCCTTTACGGGCGTGTCTCCTCCTTCCGTATAACCCACGTGGTCATGCAACGCTGATTGTGCACGACTGTGGTCTTCAGCGGGTCGTCCAAATGCCCACCCAGATCCGCCGTGAGACGTAGCAAAAGCGCCTCGTCCACCAGATACCGCTCCGAACCGTCCGGTAACCGGAAGCGGCGCCCAGTGACGCGCCGGACTTGATTTTCCATACCGATCGAAGATGCCAGCCGGCAGAATAGCGCGCCTTTCGGTTTCAACACGCGCCAGGCGCCACGCAGGATTCTTTCGAAATGATCGTCACTGCTTGCAAAGTGGAGCACGGCGCTACTCAGCACGACGTCGGCGAATGCGTCCGGAAACGTCATTTCTTCGACGGCCTCCAGGCGAAAGTTGTGCGCAGGAACAGCAGGTGCGAGGGATGCGGCGAGGCGGCGCGTGCACTCAATTGCTTCAGGGTTCGTGTCCACCCCGAAGACGTCATACCCCTCGTTGAGAAAGTAGACCAAATTTCGGCCCGAACCGCAACCTGCGTCGAGCACGCGCATGCCCGGCCTGATACGGCCTCGCAGAAGTTGGTCGAAAAGGTATATGTCGATCTGGCCGAATTGCTGGAGAAGGCCGGGCATAGGCTCTTACTCGATCTTACCCGTGCTTACTTGCATAAATCAGAGTAAATAGTCTTGGGCTTGGACTGGTGGACTACGGCCTTGGTCCATTCGAAGGGCGCGGCTTTGGGGTTGTAAACCTCGACGAAAGCGTCAATGGCGTCCCGGAGTTGGCGGGGCGACGTGAAACTGGCGCCGCGGAGGGCCGCTCGGCTCATAATACTGAACCAGCACTCCACCTGATTGAGCCAGGAACTGTAGGTGGGGATGAAATGGAGGTGGACGTTTGGATGCGATTGCAGCCAGCGGTCCCGTTTGGGTTTGTGCGTATTCAGGTTATCCAGCACCACATGAATCTCACGCTTCGGGTTGTCCGCGATGATTCCATTCATAAAGTCCAGAAACTCGCGGCGACGGGGCCGCGGGTAATGGCCGGTCTTCACTTGCCCGGTCACGATATTCAGAGCGGCAAAAAGGGTCGCCGTACCGTGTCGCTTATAGCAATGGCTGAAGCCGTTCACGGCTTTGCCACCCGGTAGCCGGAGAAAAGCCCTGCGCCCGTTCCAGCGCCTGAATATGTGGTTTCTCGTCGACCGACAACACCAGCGCATGTTCCGGAGGATCCAGATAGATCCCCACGACATCGGCTGCTTTGGGTCCGAACTCGGGATCGGTGCTGATGCACCAACTCCGCCGCCGCTGTAACTGAATTTTGTACTTTCGCAGAACGCGCCACGTGTGATCCGGACTAACGTCCCCAGAGCCTCAGCCAACAGGCGGCCATTCCACTGCGCATAGCCGCGGCGCGGGTCCTGGTCGAGCAGCGTCAGAACGCGCCGGTCTGTCTCCCGGTCATATTGGCGGGGCTTACCGGTCCGGGCACTGTCAGACAGAGCATTCAACCGGTCCCTGACGAAGCGCTGCCGCCATTTGGAAACCCGCGCGAGTCGCGTGTGCAATCTCCCGGCAATTTCCCTGACAGGAACGCCTTCGTGGGACATCAGGATGATCCGAGCGCGATCCGCCAGCCGTTGCTCTCCACTGCCTTTGCGCGTTCCACGTTACTGATGGCCTCGTTGCGGGTCTCGCCGTAGCACATCACACCCGGAATATCCAGGGCTTCGGCGATCCAGCGAGCGTCTTCCTCGCGGTCCAGATCTATTGTCAGATTCACTTCTTCATCATACCCTCGCGGGCGGGAGGCGATTATCAGCGGGGTGATCATTCTGGCGGTGCCGGTGGATGAGTTGCGGAAGCGACGCAAGCGGGCGGAGGAGTGAGGGGGTGAGAAGGGGCCATGGATTATTACAGCCGGTTCAGCTATGCGAAAATCAAGGGGTGGAAAACTATGCTGTTGTAATCCATGAGGACGCCGGAGGCGGGTTCTGGGCTGAGGTGCCCGCTCTTCCCGGCTGTTACTCGCAAGGAGAATCCATTGACGAACTGATGGCCAACATTCGCGAGGCAATCGCCGGGGTACTGGAAGTGATGAAGGAGCAGGGTGCGCGCCCGGAGGCCAACATTCAGATTCTCGACGTGGCCGTGTGAGACCGATTGGCGGCCCGGAGATGTGCCGCATGATCGAGGCCAGGGGTTGGGTTCTTCAGCGCATCAAAGGCAGTCATCGAATCTATTCGAAACAGGGCGAGCGCAAGATCATCTCCGTTCCCGTTCATGGAAATCGAGACCTCAAACCTGGCCTCGCAAATCGGATTGCCCGCGATGCCGGTATTGAGCTGTAGCCCCACCAGACCGCCATTTAGGGTGTCCGCGGAAGACTGGGGTTCCGCCGAGCACGTCGGGGTCCTTCACAAGTACACCACCCTACTCTCAAGCAACGCATCCGGCAACGCTATCGCTGCGTGCGCTCACGGTGTTTCCAATTGTAAATACCCCAAGCCAGCGTGGCGATCAAACCCAGGGCGATCAGGATTTCGGGAATATCCGGGGGTCGCATACACATCCTCCCGTTTCCGATTATACTCCAGCCGGGGCACAAAAGAGATATTAATGTCTGATTTTATCTAAACCGACTCCTCAAACTCCGCTTCCGGCGTGGGCAGCACATCCTGATCCCCGGCCACCCAGACGTACAACGTCGGCAGCAGGAAGATGTTCATCAGCATGGCCACCATCAGGCCGCCCACGATCACAATGGCGAAGGGCCGCTGGGAATCCGATCCAATCGCGCGCGACATGGCCGCCGGCAGCAATCCCAGCGTGGCCACCAGGGTGGTCATCATGATGGGCCGGAGTCTCAGCACCGCACCCTCCACCGCGGCATCCATCACGGAATGGCCACGCGCGCGAAGTTGGTTGATGTACTCCAGCATGATCACGCCCGTCTGCACGCAAACGCCGAAAAGCGCCAGGAAGCCGACGCCGGACGACACGCTGAAGTGCGTGCCGGTGATCAGCAGCGCCAGCAGTCCGCCCAGTGGCGCCATGGCGATGTTCGCCAACATCAGCGTGGCCCACTTGAACGAGTGGAACATCGTATACAGAATGATGAAGATCACCAGGATGGTGATGGGAAGTACGATCATCAGCCGTTTCTGCGAGCGCTGCTGGCTGGCGTACTCGCCCGCCCAACTGATGGTATAGCCTTCCGGCAGCTTCACCTGCCGCCCCACATCCCGGATGGCCTCCTGCACGGTGCTGCCAAGGTCGCGGCCGCGCACGCTATACTTGATCGCCACATAGCGGGAGTTAGCTTCGCGATAAATCTCCGAGGCGCCGTCCTTTACTTGCATCTTGCAAAGCTGCGCCAGGGAGACGCGCTCGCCGGTGGGCGCCAGCAGGCGAATATTGGCGATGGCCTCCTTGGTGTCGCGATAGGGAACCGAATATCTGGGCACTAGATCAAAGCGCTGCTCGCCCTGAAGAATCTGGCTTACCGCGTTGCCACCTACCGCGGTCTGGATGGCGTCCTGCACGTCGGATACGTTCAGCCCATACCGGGCGGCCTGGTCGCGGTCGACGGTGAAATCGAGATTAGGCTGGCCGATCACTCGAAACAGGCCCAAATCCTCGATACCGCGGATGTTCCGCATCACGTTGACGATCTGGTCGCCGGTCTGTTCGAGCTTCTCCAGGTCTCCGCCGTAAATCTTGATGGCCAGTTCACCCTTCACGCCGCTTACCGCCTCTTCCATGTTGTCCGCGATGGGCTGCGAGAAGTTCCATAGCACGCCGGGGATTTTCTCCAACTCGCGGTCCATGGCGCCGATCAACTCGACCTTGGTTTCCTTGAATACCGGCCGCCATTGATCCTTGGGTTTCAGATCGACGAAGTATTCGGTATTGAAGAAGCCCGTGGTGTCGGTGCCATCGTCGGGACGGCCGACTTGCGAAACCACCTGCGTCACTTCCGGGAAGGAGGCCAGAATGATGCGCGCCTGCGTCATCAGGCGGTTGCCCTCATCCGGGCCGGTGCTGGGGGCCAGCGTGCCGCGCGCCCAGATGGCGCCCTCATCCAGGTGCGGCAGGAACTCCGAACCGATGATCCCGCTGGAGGCCAGCCAGCCCGCCACTGCCATGCAAGCCAAAGCTACGCCTACCGTGACCCAGCGCGCCCGAATGGCCAGCCGCAGCGTGGCACGATAGCGCCCGATCAACCAAGCCAGCACCGGATTGCGCCACTCGCGCGTCTTCTGGCCGAACGCCAGGCTGGCTAGTACCGGGGCCAGAACCATCGAGAAGATCAGCGCGCCCAGCAGTGCGAAGGCTACGGTCCAGGCCATCGGCTTGAACAAACGCCCTTCCACACTTTGCAGCGTGAAGATCGGCAGATAAGCCGTGATGATAATCCCGATCGCGTAAAACACCGGCCGCTGCACTTCGTGCGCCGCTTCGCGAATGCGCTCCACAACGGATCGCGGCGGGCCGCCCTGGTGTCCCAAATGCCGGACGATGTTCTCCACCATCACGACCGCGCCATCCACCACCATGCCGAAATCCAACGCGCCGAGGGAGAGCAGATTGGCGGGAATGTGCCTCAGGTCCAGACAGATCGAGGCGAACAACAGAGAAAACGGAATGGTGATAGCTACGATCAGCGCGCCCCGGGCGTTCCCCAGGAACATGAACAGAATAATGGCCACCAGGATGATGCCTTCGGTCAGGTTATGCAGAACGGTGTGGGTGGTGAAGTGCACCAGGTCGCTTCGGTCGAGGAACGGAACCACTTGCACGCCCTTAGGCAGAATGTGTTCGTTCAGCTCCTTCACCTTTTCGTGGATGGCTTCCAGCGTGGCATCGGATTCGGCGCCTTTTCGCAGCAGTACGATGCCTTCCACAACATCGTCGTCTTCGACGATCTTGCCATCCTTGCGGTGCAGGGCCTTGCCGATGCGTCCCAGCCGGATCTTGGGCCCTTGCATGACAGTCGCGATATCTCGAATGTGAATGGGCGTGCCTTGTTGAGTCTTGACGACGGTCTTCCCGATATCCTGAACGTTATCGAACAGCCCAATAGAGCGAACGTTGATCTGTTGCAGTCCCTGCTGGATGAAACTGCCCCCGGCATTGACATTGTTGTTGGTCAGTTGCTGCTCCACGTCGCCGATGCTCAGAGCGTATTCCACCAGCTTGTTGGGGTCGATGGCTACCTGGTATTCCTTGGTGATGCCGCCGAAGCTCGAAACATCCACGACGTTGGGGACCGACTTGAACTGTTTCTCCAGGACCCAGTCTTCGAGCGCTTTCAACTCCATCAGGTCATACTCGGGATTGGTGCTGGTCAGCGAGTACCAGTAAATCTGGCCTACGGGGCTATAATCCGTCCCGAGCTGCGGCTGCAGGTTGTCGGGCAAGGTGACTTCCGACAACCGTTCCAGCGCTTTCTGCCGGTTCCAATCGTTATCCGAGGCGTCGTCGAAGATCAGCATCACGCTGGAGAGCCCGAACAGCGAGGTGGACCGCAGGTGCTCCAGGTGCGGCAGTCCGTTCATCACGATTTCAATCGGGATGGTCACCTGCTGCTCCACCTCTTCGGCGGCTCGGCCCGGCCATTGCGTGATGACCTGCACGTAGTTGTTGGCTACATCCGGATAAGCTTCAATGGGAAGATTCTTGAATGAAATGACGCCCCAGGCAAACAGCAGAATGGCAAGAGCCACCACCAGCAGCCGGTTATTCAGCGAGAAATCAACAAGACGTCGAATCATTTAGTTATCGCGTGCTTTTTCTTCCGCTATTTGAACCTCACCACATTGGCCGACGCGGTATGCGTTCGCGCGTTCTGCACAAGGCCCATGAACCGGTGCGCCAGTTCCAGAATCCATTCCGCCTTGCGCAGGCGGATCGCTTCATTGGTGATCAACTCTTTGCCCACGCCTATGGCGCTCGCGCCGGCGGTAATATAATGACCGGCGGTGTGTTGCTGAACGCCGCCTCCCGCTATCAGGCGAATCTGCGGCAACGCCGTCTTCAGCGCCCTGATATAGCTGTCTCCGCCCAGTGGTGCGCATGGAAACACCTTCACGAAATCGGCGCCCGCCTTCCACGCGCCTATGATCTCGGTGGGAGTGAGCGCGCCCGGCAACACCAGGATGCCTTGTTCGACGGCCAGCCCCACAACCCCTATATCCATGCCGGTGCTGGTAATGAATCGTGCGCCCGCTTCTATGGCGCGCCGCGCCGTGTCGGTGTCCAGCACCGTTCCTGCGCCTACTATCATGTCCGGAAAATCATGCAACAGCGCGGGGATCAATTCCAGCGCTCCGGGAACCGTCATGGTGATTTCGGCGATGGGCAGACCGGCGCGATACATCGCCTCCGCGGCGAACCGCGCATCCGCGGCGGTAGCCAGGCGGATGGCGGGAATGATGCCAATTTCCTCGATGCGCGCGCCGACTTCTTCTTTCGTCATGACCGTCCCACTGTATTACTGTTCTGCGGTGGCTTGCAAGACGAGCGCGTTTGAGACTACTTTTTGGCCCGGCCGGATAGCGCCGGATACCTCCTGCAGGTTGCCGGGCAGCATCTTTCCGCCTTGTACTTCCACGCGCCGGAACTGACCGCCATCCGCCGGCACGTAGACCCAGTCCCGGTCGTGCAGATGCAAAACCGCGGGCGCCGGGACTGTGGCATGCGTCTCTTTTTTCAAGCCGTGGAACGTCGAGGTAACAAACATACCCAGCCGCATCGATCCCGGATTCGGCATTTCCAGACGGACTTTGGCCGTACGGAGATTGGCATCCAAAACCGGGCTGATGTTGCCGATATGCCCCTTGAAAACTTGGTTCGGAAAAGCGTTCAGCTTGACGTCCGCGTATTCGCCGAGGTGTACTTGCGACAGGTCGTTCTCATAAACATCGCAAAGAATCCAGATATGCGAAAGATCCGAAATCGTGAATGGATTCGGAGAAGCCAGGCCCTGCACACCGGCGGCGTTGGTCACTTGTTGATCGGTGATGACGCCCGCGACCGGCGCGCGTACTTCCACGATGGCCGATGGGTGATCCGGATCCGCCCCCAGCACGCGCAAGTGGTCGAGCGTGGTCTTCACCGTGACTTCAGCTTTGGTCTCGGCGTCTTGGGCGACTTCCAGATCTTTCTGCGCGATAGCGCCCTTATCGAACAGAATCTTGGAGCGGTCCAGTTGCGCCTTAGCCAGGGTTTCATCGGCCAGGGCCTGCTCATAATCCGAGTAGGCCCCCGCGATATCCGCGCTCTGCACTTTCATCAATAGCTGGCCCTTGGCGACGGTGTCGCCCAACCGCGCGTCCACCTCGATCACGCGGCCGGATGCCAGCGTAATCACCGGAATGGTCCGCGAGACATCGGGGCTAACAACGCCAGTTACATTCAACTCGGGCGCCACGTCGATCTCGCCCGCAGTGGCCAGCGGAAACTTGGCGGGGTCGTCGACCTTGAACAGCCCCGCGGTCTGGACATGTTCCACCTGGGCCGGCGGCGGCGCCTCCGCTTTCGGATCGCCTTTGCCTTGCGCGCTGCAGCCAGCCAGCGCTAGAGCCAAGGCCAGGGTCACAAAAACCAGAATGCCGGCAGGCGGACCCGCCTGCCGCACCCATGCAACGGTAAGTTCACGCCGTTTCATTGCATAACCTCGCGGCCCACCGCGAGATTCAACTGACTCGCGGCGGCTAAGTAAGAACCCACCAGGTTCAGATAACTCACTTGCACTGCCCTATAATCTCTCTGGGCGTCCAGATAGTCGACTAATGCCGCCTGCCCGTGCTGGTAAGAAAAGGCGATCGTATCGCGTACCCTGCCGGCGGTCTCCAGGTATTTCGCCTTGTACGGCCGCAATAGAGTCACTGTACTGAGCAGGGTTGCATAGGCGGAATCCACGTCGCTGAAAACCTGCGCCTCGGCCGCGTCCCGCAGCCTCTCGTTGCGCGTAATGTCTACCTGCGTGCGCGCCTTCTCCCCCTGGTTCTTGTCGAAGATGCGCAACGGAATATTGACGCTGACGCCCATGTACACCGGTATGGGCGGATTGCGCCCAAAATCCACGCCGAACGTGGGATCGGTCGACCCGTTGGCCATCGCCAGCTTGTAATCGGTCTCCGCTTTGTCGACCGATTGCACGGCGGCCTTCAAATCCGGCCGGGTCTCCATGGCAATGCGGTGCAACTCGTCCTGCGCCGGAACTTGCTCCGCAAAATCAAAGGGACCCTGCACGTCGAACTGTTCGAGCGGAGTCCTGTCGTTCAGCAACTGCAGCAGTTGGATCTTGGCGGTCCGCAGGTTCACTTCGGCGGTCTGCAGATCGGATTCGTAAGTCACCCGCAGCAACTCCTGGCGGTCCAGGTCCACGCGTGCGATATCTCCCGCTTTATAGCGGTCCCGGCTGATTCCCAGTTCGTGGTCGAAATAGGCCAGATTGTCCTTCGCTAAGTCGCGCACGGCTTTGGCTTGCAAGGCCTGTACGAACGCGCCGCGCAACGTAAACAGCAGGGTCCGTTCCTGGTCCGCCAGTTGCGATTGCGCGATGGCAGTTCCCTTTTGCGCGCTCTCCAGCCGCAACTCCCGCTTGTGCCGCCGCTCGTGCAAATAGCTGGACGAGAAGTATGGCAACGCCTCCGAAAACGGGCTGTATTTGTTGACGGGGTTATCGGTGAAAGGATTGATCTGGTCCAGGCTCACGGTGAAATCCGGATTGGGGCGCAAATAGGCCGTGATCTCTTCATCCCGCGATTCGTCGATCCCCAGCCGGGCCGCCCGCAAGGTGGGATTCGATTTTTCGAATTCCTCCCGCGCCTGTTGCCATGTCATCGTTTTCTGAGCGGCCTGCTGCCCGAAAACGGCCTCGGCGAAACAGCCCGCAAACAGCAATCCCTTCGACAGCCGCCGGAAAAGGCGCTGCATGTCACCTCCATCGCAAAATTGTTTGGGTGTCTTTGACCGGGAGGAAGGTTACCATCTGCCGACACGGAAGACTGGGATCCTCTAAGGCGAGCACCCCACAGGCCTCTCCACCATATTATCATTGCGTGCGCCGCCCCCGTTTTGGGCCGTATTCATCTTTCGGCTTCCCTAGACCTATCTTTTAGTCGGACGGCAGTCAAACGGGGACTTCCGTAAGCATCGCATCCCGGCCATAAGGAAGGCATAAGCAAGTCGTTAAATAGACGCAGGTTGGGCGGACCTCGAGGCCTGCACTGCTGAAGGGATGCTAAAATCGGGTCGAAATGCGAATCCGATATTTCCTGCCCATAGCCCTGACGGCTTTCGCCGCATCCGTTCCCGCGATCAAGTGGAAAACCGGCGACCGCAGCCGTCCGCTACCCCCAGTAGTCACACCTGGCGAACCCAGCACGCAGGAACACGCCGGCACTGCGCCTTCCGATGCCGTGCAGCTCTTCAACGGAAAAGACCTATCCGCCTGGCAGCAGCGTAACGGAAAGCCCATCGCCTGGAAAGTCGGCGACGGCTACTTCGAGGATGTCCCCGGCACGGGCGACATCGTCACCAAGCAGCCCTTCGGAGATTGCCAACTGCACGTCGAATGGGCTACGCCCAACCCGGCCCACGGCAAAGATCAGGAGCCCGGCAACAGCGGTGTGTACCTGCATTCTCTGTACGAAATTCAGGTGTTGGAGTCCAACCGGAACACGACTTACGCGGACGGCCAGGCCGGCGCCATCTATTGCCAGTATCCGCCGCTGGTGAACCCCGCCCGTCCGCCGGGCGAGTGGCAAACGTATGACATCGTCTTTCACGGTCCGCGGTTCTCCCCCGATTCAAAGCTGCTGGAGCCGGCCACCGTCACCCTGCTCTTCAATGGCGTATTAGCGCAGGACCACGCCATGCCGACGGGACCCACGGATTATATGAAACGCCCGCCATACAAGGCGACGCCCCCAAAACTGCCGTTGATGTTGCAGGACCACGGACAACCCGTGCGCTATCGTAACATCTGGATTCGGGAACTAAGGACCGCGGAGTAGGTCCGGCTGCGACACAAATACTCGAGCAGCAGAATCATCTTGTGTTGCTGGTCGCTGGGGTTCTCCGCGCGCGCGGGGCGGAATTGTTCGAACTGCGCAATTCCATCGGCCAACTCACGACGGGTGGCCGCGGAGCGTCCTAACGATTCCAGAACGCAGGCGCCCAGAAACTCCGCGATATACTGCAATTCGTCGGTGGAGAGGCCATGCAAGAATTTACGCGCCTTCTTCTGAAAGCGCCGCTCGGCACACACAGTAATGGCGGAAATCAAGGCCCGTTTCAACCCCGAACTCCTGGTTTCTAGGTAAGCGATAACATCAGTGTTGTTAATTATCCCGGAAAGGAACGCCGGGCGCAAGGGGGGCACCCCAATAAACGGGATAGCTGGAGGGAGGTACACTTGTTCCAATGACGAAAACAACGATGGAAACCAGGTTGACGGCGCCTTTCCTTACGCGTCGCGCGTTTCTGGCGACTGCCAGCGGCAGCTCGGTTCTATTCGCGAACAGGTTGTTCGGCGCGCCGGATGCTTCCGCGACCAAGCCGGACCCCGCGCTCGAAAAGCTGGCCGAGGTGGCCCTCGCCGAGGCGCGCAAGCAAGGGGCCACCTACTGTGATATCCGCATTGCCCGCTACCGCCAGCAGTTCTCGGGTTACCGGCTTTCGCCTACCCGCGACACCAAGAAAACCGACGAAGTTCCGTTCATCACCGATCAGCAGAACTTCGGCTTCGGCGTTCGCGTCATCGCCAACGGCCAGTGGGGATTTGCCGCCTCGCCGCTGGTGAACGCCGCGGAGATTGCACGCATCGCGCGCGAGGCGGTGGTGGTGGCGAAAGCCAACTCGGCGCTGCAGGCCAGCCCCGTGCAACTCGCTCCCACCAAGGCGTACACCGAACGCTGGACCTCATCGTTCGAGAAAGATCCCTTCACCGTCGCGGTCGACGAAAAGCTGGAGCTGATGCACAATGCCACATCCATTATCAAGAAAGATCCCAAGGTCTTCGCGGCTTTCGGCTTTCTGGCGCTACGCGCCGAAGACAAATACTTTGCATCGAGTGAAGGGTCGTCCATCCAGCAATTTGTCGTGCAGGTCTGGCCCGCGCTGCAAGCCACCGCGGTGGATACCCAAAAGAACATTTCGCGCACGCGCAGTTACCAGACGCCGCCGGTGACCGCCGGATGGGAGGCGGTGGCCAAGGCCAACGTCGGCGAGAACGCGCCGCGCATCCGCGAGGAAGTGCTGGAGCACCTGGCGGCGCCGCCGGTTACGCCGGGCAAGAAGGACCTGGTGCTGCTGCCCAGCCATTTGTACCTGACCATTCACGAATCCATCGGTCACTCGACGGAGCTGGACCGCGCCCTGGGCTATGAAGCCAACTTCGCCGGCACCAGCTTCCTGACTCCCGATAAGATGGGCAAATTCCAGGTGGGCAGCGAGCTGATCGACATCTTCGGCGACCGAACCAACGAGGGCGGACTGGCCACTGTGAAGTACGACGACGACGGCGTGCTGACAACCAAGTTCCCCATTATCGAGAAGGGCGTTTTCAAACACTATCAGACGATTCGAGACCAGGCTCACCTGGTCGGCGAAACGGAGTCGCGCGGCTGTTGTTACGCCGATTCGTGGTCCAGCGTGCCCTTCCAGCGGATGCCGAATGTGTGGCTAGCGCCCGGTCCGCGCGAAGTCACTCCGAACGATCTGATTGCTGGCGTGGACGACGGCATCCTGATCGAGGGCGAGGGCAGTTACTCCATCGATCAGCAGCGGTACAACTTTCAGTTCGGCGGCGATGCCTTCTGGGAGATCAAGGGCGGTAAGAAACGCGGCATGCTCTCGCGCGTAGCTTACCAATCCAAGACGGCCGACTTCTGGCGCGCCTGCGACGGCATTGCGGGCGCCAGTTACTGGCAGCAGTTCGGCTCCTTCTTCGACGGCAAAGGCGAGCCGGAGCAGATCAACGCCATCAGTCATGGTTGCTCGCCGTCGCGTTTCCGGCAGGTGAATGTGTTGTTGACCGACTAACTGGAGAACCATCATGCTCAGCCAACAGGAAGCCAAGAATCTCATCGACCAAGCCATCGGTTACGCGAAGCTGCCCGGTTGCCAGATAGACCTGTATTCCACGGAAGACGTGTTCATCCGCTTTGCGAACAACGGCATCACCACGTCGGGTTACCGGGTGACGCAAAGTCTTTCGATCAGCAGCGTAACCGACGATAAACGTCACGGAAACGCCGTGGTAAACGAGCTGACCGACGAGTCCCTGAAGCGCGGCGTGGAGCAGGCCGAAGCGCTGGCGCGCATTTCCAAAGCGGATCCGGAAGACATGCCCGCGCTGGGCCCGCAGAAATATCCGGTGCTGAGGAACTTCGATTCCTTCACCGGCTCGGCGCGCGGCGACGTGATGATACCGCACGTGAAGGCGGTGCTGGACAGCGCGCGGCAAAGCCAGTTGACGGCGGCGGGTTTTATCCAGCGCTCGGCGACCGCCGTGGCGGTGGGGAACAAAGCCGGACTGTTCGGATATCACACTTACACCGACTCGAGCCTCACCAATACTATGCGCACGCCGGGCGGCGCCAGTTCCGGATGGGCGTCGCAAACATCGGTTTCGTTGAAGGATGTCGATGGCGAGGCGGCTGGGCGGGTTTCGGCGGAGAAGTGCCTGCGCGGCGCGGGCGCCCGTAAGAAACTCGACCCCGGCAAGTACACGGTGATCCTGGAGCCGGCCGCGGTGAGCGACCTGGTAGGCTATCTGGGCGGGAGTTTCGGTGCGCGCGACGCCGAGCAAGGGCAATCGTTCCTGAGCAAGCAGGGCGGCGGCACGCATTTGGGCGAGAAGTTGTTTCCGGATTTCATCACTTTGCGCAGCGACCCTTTCAACACTAAGCTGGCGGCTACCCCGTGGGGACCGTCGCTGCTTCCCAACGACCGCATGGCATGGATCGACAAGGGCGTGGTGAAGAACTTTTACTACGACCGCTATTGGGCGAGCAAGGCCGCCAAAGATCCCACACCGGGGACCGATAACCTGGTTCTCGACGGACAGGACTACAACCTGGACGACTTGATTAAATCGACTGACAAAGGCCTGCTCATCACGCGTTTCTGGTACATACGGGTGTTGCAGCCGCAAACGCTGCAAGTCACCGGACTGACTCGGGACGGCGTGTTTCTGGTGGAGAACGGCAAAGTGACCGATCCGGTGACTAACTACCGGTGGAACGAGAGTCCCGTGCGCGTGTTGCAGAATACGACAAAACTGACGCGGCCGGTCCGCGCCCAGGGAGCGGAGGCGGGAAGTTCGATTGTGCCGGCGATTGTGGCGACGGAGTTCAATCTGGCGAGCGTGTCGGACGCGGTGTAGCGCCCGAATCGCCCGGATTACCATGCCGGGGTCAACAGGAATCCACGTCCGCCGACAGCGCCGGAGCGAGTCCCATATCCGGTGATCTGGCCTGCGTCGTTGATGGCCACGGCGACTCGAAGGTTCCATCCGAGCGACGGATCTATAAGACTGTTCAGGTTCACTGCGCCGAATCTCTCGACAAAAATGCACGCTTCGTAGTTGCCGACTCCCGAAGCGTTCAAATAAGCTTCCCCGACGATGTCGCCACGATTGTTGATGCCCCTGGCCCAACTGATGCCCCCGTTCGGAAACGTGCCCAGATTCCGAACGACGCCGTTCTTGTAGAGGAATGCGCTGAGCGCCTGGCCTTGGCTGGATGTAAACGTTCCATACCCGACAATCTCGCCGTATGCATTGATATCGGATGCCATTAGCAGTTCCCAGGAAGGATTCTTAGCGAGGGCATTCAGATCCTGCATCTTAGCCGCGTTGGTGTAGAGAAATGCATGCCCTAGGTTCCATTGATTCCCCGGCGGCGTGGTGGCCGTTGCGGAGTAGCCCACAATGTCGCCGCGATCGTTGATCGCGCCCGCGCCTCCCCAAGTGCCGCCCAGACTCCCGAGGCTCACCGTCGTCAGGCCGTCGTTGAAAAACGGAAGCTGTTGAGTATCGGAGGCGCCCGCCAAACCGACGATTTGCCCGCAGCCGTTGATCCCACCCGTATAGTAACTCGCTGGCGGAACCGCAGTGTAGCCAGCCGTAGACAAGTACGGCAGTTGGCTCACATTTGGCGGCGGCGCGCTATATCGCGCGGGCGCATAGGCGCCGCCGCCGCCACTCCGATCGGCCATAAAAGCCATCTGACCCGCGGCATTGATTCCTGTCGCGATACTGTTTGCGCCCGCGTTGGGAGCGCCGCCGAGATTGACGATGCCCGCCGCGCTCGTGAATGAAAAAGCAAGTACTCCATTGGGGTAAAACAAACCGCCCACGACAGTTCCGTCGTCATTGATGTCCGAGGGCACCACAGAGGATGTATCGTTAAAAGTGCCGAACGTCCCGAGATCCTCGACTTGATACAAGAATCCGCCGGCGTAGCGCGCCGGAATTGGGGGGCCTGGATTCGTGAAGTGCTGCAGTAGGTCGCTAAATGGTCATAAGTCACGGTTTCCTTTTGTTGGATATCCGCACGTGCGGTCTTCATACCGCATAGTGATTCTGAGCGCGGATTCGTTTCAGCCGGGTCGCCCGTTCGTGGACCGCGTAGATGTGCGTCCTCTCAATGGTTTTGGCAGCGAATATTTTGGTGGCCGTTTTTCATTTTGGACCGTACTAAGCCAATAAGTAATTTAGTTACTGGTAGTTACAAAAACAGCGAAGCCAAATTCCTGCGCCACGCTGAAGATCGAAAGACGGATCCGTAGGTGTGTTGAAAAGAAGCCCCAACTGCGCGGCTGGATGACGATACGCCGCCGTCCTTTCCCGGGATACCATGCTCGCACGCCTTATGGGTGCAGAGGATCCAGCAGTTCAGGCCTGTTTGCAGGCAGATGGGGGGATCCCCCGCCGTGTGACCCGATTCGCCACAAGCTATGAACCGTTCAGCGGGTGCGCGCACTTCGGGGAGTGCGGCAGAAATGTTCCGCTACTTAAGAAGCCGACTTCGCCGTTACGAATCTGCTCCATCTCCGTTTCCAGCTCCGGTTCCAGCATGGCGATCATGGGCACGCGTTCAATCTGGTGAGTGTCTCGGGCGCCATGTCGACGGGGGACTCAAGCACCACCAGATTTTCCAGACGTCTGAGCCTCGCCGGAAGTGCGGACAGCTTTCGCGTAGTATTGGAAATCCGATTCCTGGCCGCGGAAATAGAGCCCTCAGCGGACCGGCTGCGTCCCCGGTCGTCCAATATCCTTCCCGCGGTCTTGGGCGCTGTTTGATTCGTGTAGCTGAAGGAGGGCAAGGAAGCCATCGGACAATTGGTGACGTGTGGAAAAGGCCTCTACCCACGCGTCGAGTTCAGCTTCGGCCAGTTCGCGGCGTCGCTGCTCGTGCCGAGCACCCACAGTGCCGTCCCAGAGCGTCCGGCTGCACATGGCGCCCCCCAATCCCGGCTTGCGGTCCAGTCGGACCAGCACGATGCGGAAGTAGGCCCGCGGGTTCCCGCCGACAGACGCAAATTTTGATCCTCAAGCCGGACATGCGCTGAGAGATGGCTTTCACAGGCACCTCTTCTTCGGCGGTTGAGGGCACGGGGGCACCATGAACTCGATCCCGCTGTCACTCCGCTCGCCGTCCAACACGCGCATCAGGCTACGGCCCCCGTGACGCGTCGGACGCGAGCCGTCAGGCGGCGACGCCCACGGTCTTCGGCGGTTTGCCTGATGCGCTCCGCGAGCCGCTCGGGCGTCGCGTCTGGATCCAGTTCCGCACGGATCTCCTTCACCCGAGCCGCCAGGTCGGAATCAGCTTTGCACCTCGGCAAAAGCCGCCGCGCCTGAGCCGCAAGCATGATCGCCGGCAACTCGCGCAGAACCGGCCTGTGTTCGTCTCAGGAACCGCCGCCGAAGGCGTGCTTGCTCCGGCGGAGAATGCCGTGGAGCGCAGTGGGCTAAGCCCCATTGTCGCCCAGTTTCGGTGCCGGGGGAGCGGCTCATCGCATCAGATTCAGGCCGTGGATCGCCGGATCGGGCGATTCGTCGTACTGCAGGCGGATTTCCCGCCAAGCTTGCCGCCGTGTGCCGCGGCTCCGCCAGAAGCCCGCCAGCAGCACGATCGCCACAGCCATGAAGAGGATCGGGTTGTATAGACAGGCGAGGAGGATGGCGTTGACCAGCGGCAGTACCAGGGCGAGCAGGCCGAACAATCGCAGCGCCACCATCCACATGGGTTGTTTTCCCGGCAGGTAGGAACATGTGAAGGGGAGTTTTTCCCATGATGCGAAGGTCGCTTCGTAACAACATAGGCCGAACAATGCGAATAGCACCGATTCGCTCACCGCGCGCCAGCCGAGCAGCCGGACTTCCAGCGGGAACGGGACTGCGAGCAGCGCCAGCACGCCCAAAAAGAGTACGAAGCGGTCGACAGCGAGCAGCCATGGCAGGCGTCCTTCGCCTTCGGTGATGCGGAACTGCCAATTGGCGCGAAGCTCTACCGGGACCGAAAAGAGATGGCGCAGCCCGGCCAGGAGGAACATGACCAACGTAACGTGCGCGTATACGAAACGCGCCGCGACCAACCGGGCCGGGTCTACCAGATTCAACATGCCGACCATCCCGCTCAGCAGGACCGCCAGCCCAAAGCCGCCGTAACCCATCAGGATCATGCGATGAGGACCGTTGCCGGCAAATCCTTTCGCCAGGAAAACGACGACTGCCTGCTGGCGCGGGTCGCGGAGCAGCCAGTCGAGGATGACGCCGCGCCAGGGCCGCTCTGTCCTTACGGTGCTCAATCCTTCCAGGGTCAGCGCGCGATGCCGCCGGTAACTCACGGTGTAGGCGGCGAGCACCAGGATCACCGCGGCCGCCAATCCCCAGAGCGCTTCGCGGGCGAGCGTGTGCATCTCGGGCGCGGGATCGCCGGACAGCGCCTGGCAAAGCCCCAGGAACCAGACCGGCGGCAGCCACCTAGCGAGATTCGGACGGAGCACCGCGTTGGCAAAGGGCGGCCCGATGGAGAAACTCAGGACGAGCAGCGCCAGTGAGCCACCCGCCAGCAGTCCCTGAACGGTACCGGCAATTCCCGCAAAGCGGGCCGGCCGCAGGAGATTAAGCAGGATTCCCTGGGCGGCCACGAACGCGAAGAGGGTGAAATAGCAGGCCGCAACCAACGCTGCGCCAGTGGCGGCCACCCGCCCTCCGAGCGATGCTTCGAACGCCCAGCGCCCTCCCGACAGCGCCGGAAATCCGAGGCAGGGCAGAAGACTGAGCACTACCACGGCAGCAGTTGCGACCGTCAGCAGGGCGAGCAATTTCGCCCCGAAGAGCTGGCGGGCCCGCACCGGCAGCCAGCCGATCGCGCGGTAGTCACCGGGCCCCGGGAAGAGCGACTGCCATTCGATGGCGCTCAACAGTCCGATGGCCGACATCATCATGACGATGAGCCAGAGTTCGTCGGCGCAGAGGGCCTGCCGGTACGGACCTGGCATGGCCAGGGCGGAGAGGTAGGCGTACTTGTCTTTGAGTGGCCCGGTAAAGAAGGGAAACCAGATGAGAAACATGGAGCTCGACGCGATCAGCGCCGCGGCTGTCTGCCCCGGCGAGGTGACGAGATCGCTATCGAAGAAGCGGCGGAGGAAATGGCGCAGGAGTTCGAGGGTGGGCGAGTGGGTTTCGGAGAGCCAATCCCGCATGCCGCTTACTCCTCGCGTAGCGCCACCATCGGGTCGATTCGCATCGACTGGAGCGCCGGCACATAACACGCCGCGAGCGCCAGGCAGGCCAGCAGGATGGGTGCGCCGAACGGCACCAGCGGGTCCGCCGCGTTGCCCGCAGTTACTTTACCGACGCTCGCGTTCATGAAAGCGAGTGCCCGCGATCCGGTCCACGCCCCGGCCATCCCCAAGGCGGTTCCCACCGCGACCAGCAGCAGTCCCTCGCGCATCACTAGCCCGAGCACGTTGCCGCGCCGTGCGCCCAGCGCCACACGGATAGCGATTTCGCGGGTTCGCTGCGCCACCGAATATGCCGTCATGCCCGCAAGCCCGACCGCGGAAAGGAGCAACCCGAAGATGCCGACCGCGCGATAGGTCCACGACGCCGATCGCAGCGGCGCCATGAACTGATCGATCTGGTCGTCCATGGAGCGCATGTGGAAAGGCTTGATGCCGGCCCCGAGGGCGGCGACTTCGCGGCGCACCGCGTCGATGCCGTCCGAACCAGGCTGGGTGCGCACGATGAGCGTGATGCCTTGCGCGGGTGGCGTGGCGTAATCCGCGCGCCGGAGCGGAAAGTAGACTACCGGATGCGGCTTTTGGGCAATCAGGTCTTCGGCCACATCGCCGGCCACGCCCACTACTACGAACATCCGCCCGCGGCTTCCGGCAACGCCGTGGCGATAATCGAAGCTGCCCGGCAGAACTCCGTCGACGGCGATCCGGTCGCTGCCGATCTCGATCTGCTGGCCCAACAAAGCGCTTCCCCGGTCAAACTCGCGCACCAATTCCTGGCTGACGATCACCGAGGGCGTCTGGTTGACTTCGTCCTCACGGCGGAAGCCGTGGCCCTGGAAAATCGGAATCCCGGTGGCGTCGAAATAATCTTTGCCGACGACGTGTCGGTTCGCGGAGAGCAGTTCGCGTGCGCCCTGGCCGGGTACCGAAACACTCATCCGCGGGCTGCCGATCGAGACCGGCACCGTTTCCGTGAGGCAGGCCGCACCGATCGAACGGAGACCCTGGACGCGATCGAGAAGTTTGTCGAAGAATGCCGCCGTCTGGCCAGGAGTGTAGCCATCGCGCACCGGGTCAAGCGAGACCAGGTAGAGGTTGCGCGGATGGAAGCCCTGCTGAATTCCCAAAGTGGTCTGAATCCCCACCGACAGCAGCCCCAGGATCACCAGCAAGGTAAGCGAGCCGGCGAATTGCGCGACCATCAGTGCATTGCGCACTCTCCAGCGGCGCGCGGGGCGAATGCCGGAAGCGAGGTCGACTTTGGCCGCCTGCCAGGCTGGCACGAGGCCGAAGACAAGGGCCGTAAAACCGCTGAACGCGACGGCGCCGAGCAGCACGCGCCAGTCCGGGTGGAAATCGAATGTGACGGGAATGAGCAGCGGCATTTTCACGTTCGCCATCATGTGGACCAACCAGATCGAGAGCAGGATTCCGGGCACGGCCGCGCCCAGCGCTACCATCATGCTCTCGGTCAGGAGTTGGCGTACGATGCGGGCTCGGCTGGCGCCCAGCGCGAGACGCACGGCAATCTCCTTGCGCCGTCCCGCCGCCCGCGCGAGCATCATATTGGCCACGTTGGCGCAAGCGATGAGCATCACCAGGGCCGACATGAGGATGAAAAACGACGTGAAGAAGGGCAAATCCTGCCGGCGGAGCGGGATGAGCTTGCCGCCATCCACGAGGGTTACGCGGCGGCCCGGTTTGTCGCGATCGGGGTCGCCCGAGTCGCGTTCAATCTGCCGGGCGGTGGCGTCGAGAGCGGCTTCCGCGGCGCCCACCGTGACGCCTGCCTTTAAGCGGCCCTCCATGCGAAAGATGGCGCGGTCGCGGCGCTCCAGCGTGTTGCCGGCAAGCTCCGGGGCGATTTGGCCGCCGACTGAAAGCGGCAACCAGAGATCGGCCGCGAACAGCACCGGCGATGCGCCCAGGAATTCCTTCGGGCCCACGGCGACGATGGTGGCTGGGTGACCATTCACCCGCAACGTGCGGCCGATGGCAGCGGGATCGGAAGCCAGCCGCTCTTTCCAGAAGCGATCGCTCACCACCACCGGGACCGTTCCGCCGGACTGTTGGTCCTCCGGGAAGCGGCCGATCGCCGGATGCACGCCAAGCGTGGCGAAGTAGGACGGCGTGACGAGCTGGCCCCATTCGCGCGCGGCGTGCTCGCCCAGCGTGACCGCGAACGGCACCGCGGCGAGGTAGCCCAGGGTGGAGGAAAACAGGTCGTCGCGGATGCGATAGCGCCGGTAATCCGGGAAAGACACGGGCACTTGCAGAGCGACTAACTGCCGCGGGGCCTCGACCGCGGGAATGTCGCGCAGCGCCATGCCGTTCATTTCGCTGAACGCACAGGTCACGATGCAGATGCCGAGCGCCAGCGAGACGAGCGCCACTGCGGTGAATCCGGGCGAACCGATCAGGCCTCGAAAGGCGTAACGGACGTCCTTGACGCACTCGGCGGCGTACTCGATGGGTAAATGCGCTGCGAGATTGAACAGCAGCCGGGCCAGTCCGAACGTGCCGTAGCGGCGCCAGATGGGCTCGATGGCGTCCTCGCCGGTCTCGAGCAGTTCGGGGCCATAGGCGTTCTGAAACTCCTGCGGGAAGGCGTTGGCCAAGCCGCGATAGGCGCGCAGACCCGCAGCCACGGGCGGCGCCGGAAGGCTCGCCGAGGGCGCGGAGTTCATGGCGCCCACGATGCGATTGGCCACTTCTTCGCCATCGTCCACTTGCGCCAATTGTGCGAAGACGCCTTCGAGCGAAGGCTGTTGCATCAGCTCGCGGAGGCGCTCGATGGAGTCGTACGCGACCACTTCACCCTTTCGCAGGATCAGAACCTGGGAGCAGACTTTTTCCACCACTTCGAGCACATGCGAGCTGTAGAGCACGATCTTGCCCCGGCCGGCGAGCGAACGCAGCAGCGTGCGCAGCATCAGGGCGGAGGTCACGTCGAGGCCGGAGAAAGGCTCGTCGAGAATCAGGATATCGGGATCGTGCAACAGGGCGGCGGAGAGCAGGATTTTCTGGCGCATGCCCTTGGAGTACGAAGAGAGCGGCGCGTGACGGTCGTTCCACAGGCTGAAAGCGCTCAGGAATTCGTCCATTTTGGGTTCCAGCACGCGGCGCGGCATGCCGCGCAGGCGTCCGCAGAGCTGCAGATACTCGCGGCCGGTGAGGTGCGGGTAGAGATGCGCCTCCTCGGGCACGTAGCCGATGCGCCGCTGGAACGCCGAGAAGTCGTCGTGGACGCTGTGGCCCTGGTAGAAGATTTGGCCCTCGGAGGGGTCAATGAGGCCAGTGAGCATCTTAACCGTGGTGCTCTTCCCGGCGCCGTTGGGACCCAGGTAGCCGAGGATTTCGCCCGGGCGGATGGTGAAACTGACGTCGCGGACGGCGGCGGTATGTTCGTAATACTTGGTGAGCGAGCGTGCTTCGAGCATCAGGACTCCGCCGGCAGCGGTTTGACGCCGCGCTTGCTGCGAATGACCGAAACGAGCTTCTCCAGCCGTTGGCATTCGGCGTTCAGGACGCGGCGGCCGAGCTTGGTGAGCCGGTAATAGCGGCGTCGGGCGTCATCCTGGTCAGGCGCTGGCCGGGCGCCGGACTCTTCGATGAGTTCGTCTTCCAGAAGGTGCTTCAGGGTGCCGTAGAGGGTCGCGGGCCATAGGTGGACTTTACCATCGGTGCGGAGGAGGACTTCCTGCATGATGCCGTAGCCGTGCTGGTCGTCGTCGGCCAGGGAGAGGAGGACATGGAACCAGTGCGGCTTGAGGGGCAGAAAGACATCGGCGTCGGGCGGCTTTTTCATGCAGCAGTACCGATCAATATATATACGATTGCAGAAGATGTCAACGGCTCGCTGTTCTCTTAAGGAAGCTGCGGCTGTCGTCGTCTCGGCGATGTGACCGCCTGAAGGTCCCAAGATATCTTCCGACCGGCCATCCCGCCGTTCGCCGCGGCCCATCGCGAGAGCCGCGGCGTCGGACCGGTGCAGCCCGCAGCCCGGGCACGAGTGATGGATACGTGGCGGAAGCGCTCGTGAATGGCGAACAGGCAGTACTTGCCGGCTGCAATCTCTGCACGCTTGCGCTTGAAGGCATCAAGGAGCTGATCCGGCTCAGCGAGGGACGGTCATGAAAAATTGCCGGAGAGTATTATCAGGGCCGTCGTCGCACAGCGGCGATGGCATTCAGCCGGAAGGATCGCCTGTGAGCAGATCTGGCTTGAGGTAGACCGCGCTGGCTGTCGCGCAGTCGAGATGCCGCGAAAGAAGCTATCGTGCGCCTACCGGGAACGCTTGATTACCCAGTCGGTGGGCTTCGTCTTCCCGGCATCGCTTGGCGTCGCCGATGGTTCTGAACCACAGCCGGGTGTGAAATCGGGTGGTCTTTCCCATCGGCGATGGTTCCTTTAAGCGCCAGCGCGATTTAACAGCGCACGCATGTAGGCAAACCCGTAGGCAGTTTGCGAGTAGTTACCCCCCGCCATGGCTGGGGAGTGGTCCAGGATCACTATGCCGTCGAAGCTCACATCGTGCAGCGCCCGCATGATCTTGTACATGTCGTAATAGCCGTCATCCATAAAGGTTTCAACGAAGTGCGGCAGCGGCGCGCTCACGTTGCGGAAATGAATCTTCCAGATCTTCCTGGCGCCGAAATAGCGGATCATCTCCTCCGGGTCTTTCTCCGTCAGCACCTTGCCACCCTCCAGCCACGTCCCGCAGCACAGGCAGATCCCCACGTTCGGGCTGCTGGCGATCTCTAGCGCGCGCCTGTAGCCCTCGAAGTTGCCGAAGATGCAACGGGGCACGCCCGCCAGCACCGGCACCGGCGGATCGTCCGGGTGGATGCCGATGCGCACACTGTTCTCCTCGGCCACTGGCGCCACTTGCTTGATGAAGTAGGTGAAGTTCTCCCAGATCTCTTCCTTGGTGAACTCGCGCCCATGCGACAGCGGCTCCGTCCACGTTTTTCCATCCCACACTCCGCTCTTATTGGGACTCGCCAGATCGAACTCGCGCGCCGAAGCGCCGCGTACCATCGCGCGGCCACTTGACCAGATGCCGTTGCCCATGTGCGCATAGGTCGTATAGTAGATCCCGGCCTTGCCCAGGTTGCGGATGTACTGTTGATACTCCTCGATCTTCCGGTCGCGCCCCGGCAGGTTGAGCGTCACTTCGGGCATGTTGTGCACGCTGGTGTTGCCGATGTTCCATACGGTGATGCCCGCGTCGGCGTACCGCTTCTTGATGGCCAGGAAACCCTCGGCCGTGCGCATATCCGGTGGCGCGCCGACGCTGACGTATTCGGCGCCGATCTGTTTCAGAAATAGCAACTGGTCATCGGTCGGGGCGGCGCCCGATTGCGCGCACAGCTTGATACCGGGCGCATTCGGATGCACTGTGGCCATCGCCTTCCGGGTCGCGGCCAGCGCTCCCATCACGCCCCCTAGCGCCATCTTGCCTAAATCCCTGCGTCCAGGCCGGTGTGTCTCTTGTCCGCTCATAATCGCCCCACAAGGCTACTGCGAAAGCGTATAGAACTCATAGCTGATTCTCCACTTCACTTCCTGCCCCGGCTCGACTTTTAGATCGACGAAGGCTTCCGGACAGACGGTAGTGCGGATGGACCAGAAATACAACTTGGCAATGGACCGATCAGACGTTTGCCGCACGCCGATTCCCGCTTTGCGGTTCTCAACCCGGATATCGTAATCGCGTGGCGTGTCGCCGAAGCCCTCCATCGCCGTGGCCACCGACTGGCCAGCTTGCAACTCCTTCAGGTAGGTAAAATCCCTGCCTCGCGCTTCCGCCATCTCGTGCAGATCCGCCTGCGGACGGATCTCGAACGGAAACCGCACGATGTAACTTGGGCCTGTGGGCTGGCGATCCAGCATGTAAAAGTCATGCTCGTAAACGCTCGTCGAGATGGGTTTCTTACCGGTATTCCGCAGACTGTGCTCCAGCACCATTTCCGGCTTACCCGGCGCCAGCCGAACGGTCTTCTTATAGATGTAGGCGTACCCGAGGGTATCGGAGAGTTCCTGCGTGAACCTCACGAAGTCGGCGGCCTTGTCAGTGGTCCATATCCCATTGTCGGAGATGTCGTAGGTGTCGAACTGGCGGAAGGCAGGCTCCTCGGGTTTGCGAATCGCGCCGACCCCGATTTTCACGAAGCTCTGGCCCGGTTTCGCTTCTTCGTACCCCAGGCCCATGCCGTTCGTGAGAAACTCCTCCACCGGCCCCATGATGGCGTCGTGAATCTTCGGGTCGTAGCCGTCGAACCATTTCCCGAAATATTCGTGACCTTGAAATTGAAGACTGGAAATAGCGCCCGACCAGTCAAACCGCGTGCCGCGGTAGTAGCCGTTGTGGGCATCCGGCAACAGCAGCTTGACCTGTAGAACGCGGTTCGAGATTTGCGCTTCCGGATAATCGGCTGCGGCACACCCAAGCGCCAGCGCCAATAGCAAAACGGCAGTTGCCTTCACCAGTTCTCCTCTAGCGCCGTGGACATGCACGTCGCTTCGGCCATATTATCTCCTTTCCCGCGCGGGCCGAAATTGCAACTCGGGATAGAGTAGTGCTGCGCCTCGATTTTCAACAGTGCGGTTGCTGTCCGGGGCCTCGCCCAGACGGATTCGCCGTCCTTCGGCAACGATCCGGGGCCGATGCGGTAATCCCCCTTGTTGAATCACTGCGCCGCCTTCGTCGAGCAGCGGGACCTCCGACGCCTGGGATCGCATCAAAACAGAAGGAATTCGACGCAAAGTGGCATGATAAAGTGCATGTTCTCCCATAGATCGGTTTCCCGGATTGCATCGTCTTTGGCCTGTGCATCGGTCGTTGCGGCTAGGTCTCGATGTTTCAGCGCTTGAGACTTCAGCTAAGGACGAGCCGGCTGCCACAAAGACACCGGGGGCGGCGATGGGCATTGTGACTGCGACGGCCGTCGCGCTGCTGGTCGCCGGGGGGAAGCTCGACTTCGACGCTCAGCCTGCTTCTTTGTAATCGGAAATCCGCAAATCGGTGAAACGATCTGCCTTTTTCCGTCACTATGAGGCAGGGAATTGCGATTGGTTGCCGAAAGGCCAAACGGAAATCCGGTCAAAGCCCCGTGATGACGTTCCCTCGAATCTCGGAGTAGACAACAATTCATAGGAGAATATGACAAATGCCCACGCTGACACAGGCTATCGCCACCTACAGCTATATTGACCGGCCCGCAATCAACCTTGGGACGGTCGACCCCAGTAATACCGACACTGCGATGCTGGCGCAGATAGAGTCACTCATGGCATCGGCCGCGGCGTC
Source organism: Bryobacteraceae bacterium (assembly GCA_049516155.1). GTDB lineage: Bacteria > Acidobacteriota > Terriglobia > Bryobacterales > Bryobacteraceae > Bog-159. The sequence continues at coordinate 17,922 of JBEKTJ010000008.1, read as the reverse complement.
GTTCAATGCCAGACAATACAACGATGCCATCAGCTCTTATCAGGCAGCCGAGTCGTTGATCTATTCTAACCTCGATCCCGAGTGGGAACCCGAATTGGGCACGCAATTTTGGCCCGTCTTGCCGCGCGACCCCTCGTTGTTCAGCCCGCTGCTTTCCGCTACCTCACAGTGGCTCAATATTTTGCCCGTGCCGACGCCGGCCAGCCCGGTACGGCCCACCGCCGCGGTCAGCCCGACACTGCTAAGTACAGTTGCGGTTCTGCACGGAGCCGGATTGACTCCGGTCAGCGCGAATCTCCCGGTTGCCTTCGAAGCCATGGCCGACATGCGTCTCGCAGCGATCTATACCGGCCAAGGTAACACCGCCGCAAGCACAGCCGTGGTTCAGAGGGCCGAGAGTCTGGACCCAACCATCGTCAAGGGGTTCGGCGAGACCGTAAAGTCTGTCAGGACCGCGTCCGTGAAACCCGCATCCGTCGCCAGAGCGGTACGGCCGGCCGCGAAGACAACCGTAACCGCGGCCCCCAGCCTGTCGATTACAACCACGATCCCCATCGAAACGCAGCCCACCGTCCCGATCGCGGTTGTCGCTCAGAAGCAGGTTGGACTGATCACGGGCAGCGCCGGCCAATACGCGGTGCAAACGGTGGAGTGGGCGGCGAGTTCCAGCCCCGACATCTCCCAAATAACTAAAATTGTATATTCCGCGCATGCCGCCGCAACCACTTTGCCGGACGCGCTCACCAATGTATCCTCCCTTTGGGAACTGGCGACGCTCTTGCCCCACGACTACTTCTATGTAATTCCGCTGGCGTTGGCGGAGTGCTACGAGGCGTTGGGCGACTACGCCACGGCTGAAACCTATTTCTTGCAGGCGGCGCAATATACTTACATCAATACCGCGGTGGAGGGACCCTATGTTTGGGTCCAGTTAGCAAATCTGTACAGCACATGGGGCGACAGCGCGTATCAACAGGGAGATCCAACCACTGCCGCGACTCAATACGGCAAGGTGCTTACCGTGGGGAGCACCACGCCCCCTTCGACGCCACTCTACACGATCACGGGATTATCTGCGGGCGCCGCTATCGCCACGGCTCTCATCCCTCAGCTAAGCACTCTGGCAACCTCCGGCATCGGCGGTGTCAGCCCCGACGACGTCTCATTCGCCTCGGTCCTCCTTAGAATCTATGGCAAACTGGGCCAAATCAACGCCGGTCTCGACTTTTGGGGTAATTACGCCCAAGCCATACCTATCTGGCCTTTTAGTTATCTACAGCAGGTTGCCATCAACTTCGCCCAACTTGCCCAAGGCGCGGAACAGGAAGTAATCAACTTCTGGAGCCAGGCCGATCAAGCCACCCTCACCCAGACTCAACTGACGAATCAGGCTTCACAGGCGAACGCACAAGTTACCATAGCCCAGCAACAACTCGCTCAAGCGCAGGACCAGGCGGCGGCCTACCAGGCCGGCTTGACGTTGGCGAATACCAGAGCCACTGACGCGGCGAATAACGCCAATGAATACCAAGCCACAAACAGTCAGGCCATCATTCTTCAGGCGGAGTCCCAGCAGGTTTCCGGCGGCGACAACGGCGATTACAACGGCGTGAGCAGCCTAGCTAGCCAGTTGCTGACGTCGGGCCAGATTTCCGGTGATACTGCCACTGTTGCGGCGGCGACGGCACTCGCGGGAAATATGTTGAGCCAGCAGTATCAAGTGGACACCATGAATCGAACGACGACCGAGATGCAACAGGCGGCGGTTCAGGCTCAGGACCAGCTCACCGCTGCCAATGCCCAAGTCAGTGCGGCGAGTGCCGGCGTCGCCGCGGCCCAGCTCGCCGCAGCCGGTGCGGCGCAGACTCTGGCCGTTTTCAACGCCGCTACCTTTACGCCGCAGGTTTGGACCAATATGGGCAACTACATGCTGTCCATCTACAACCAATACATGTACATGGCCCTGGCCGCCGCGCGGCTCATGCAACAGGCGTACAACTTCGAGAACGACACCAGTCTCACTTATATCAAATCTTCATACGCGGGTGTTCTCGACGGCTTGCTGGCGGCGGATGCCTTAATGGCGGACATCCAGCAATTTACCTATGACCTGATTACCGCGAAACGAGGGAAGAAGCAGTATCTCAAGACGTCGATCTCACTGGCCACGAACTATGGTTATCTGTTCCAAACGGAACTCGTTCCAACCGGAACCATGACCTTCGAGACCACCCTGGACGACTTCGATTCCGTTTTTCCCGGAACCTACGAGGGACGCATCCAGAACGTGAGCGTTGATATTCAGGGCATAGTGCCTCCCACAGGGATCTCGGGTTCGCTCACCAACGGCGGCATCTCGTTCTACCGGTTGCCGTCTGACATCGCAACTCCTGCGAATCCCAGCAAGGTGAGGATCCAGGATTCGGACACGCTGGTTTTGTCCGACTATAACCCGAGTGTGGATGGCCAGTTGAACTCGATCACCGGCAATCAGTTGGGCATTTTTGAGGGCGCGGGCGTAGCCAGCACCTGGACGCTCAGCCTTCCCAAGCAATTGAACGACATAAACTACGGGACGCTGACCGACGTAGTTCTGACCTTCCTTTACGAGGCCCGGTTCGATCCGCAACTGGTCCAGACCGTACTCGCTCAGTTGGCCAGCCGTCCCGGTTTCTACGACAGGCAATGGGCTATCCCTCTCGCGTGGCTCTACCCCGATCTGTTCTACACCTTTGTGAACACGGGGACACTGACACTGAACCTGGCCGCTTCGGACTTCGCACTCAACCAGGTTTCGCCCGTGATTACGGCGGTGAGTCTGCTTATGGCCATGACGCCCGGCACGTCGCCCACGGGAATCACGCTCACCCTCACACCGCCCGGCCTTGCCGCGGTTACGGGAGTGACCGACAGCACCGGCGCGATCAGTTCGCAGGGCACGGGTAGCGCGTGGGCCGGAGCGGTCGGCGGCAGCGCCCTCGGTAATTGGGTAATCACTCTACCCGTGGCGTCGAATCCCACCCTGGCGCCGGGCGGAGTGCTTAACCTGTCCGCTCTCATCAACATGGTTCTGGTGCTGAATTATTCGTTCACGCCTCGCAGCTAGGCTCGGCGTTTCCACTGGAGGAATCGAGTTATGTCTAAGTCAAGCGGCACCGCGGATGAAATTCTGAATCTTCCGTCGGGTGGCGGGTCTGTCTCCGGTGCGGGCACCGGCTTTAGCGTGGACCTAAACACAGGCACCCTTAGCGCCGGTCTGGACCTGACCTTGCCGGCCGGCCCGAACGGCATCCTTCCTCAGATATCCATCCAATATTCGTCCGGCAACGGAGACGGGCCTTTCGGCATGGGATGGTCATTGGGAACCCTGATGATACTGCGGAAAATCTCGCCTTCCGCCGATCCTCCCGACCCAACGGCGCCCGGGTATTACTCCATGAGCGGCGTGGGCGACCTGGTCGACATGGGTAGCGGACGCTATCGGCCCACCGTGGACACCACCGGCCAACTCATCGAGTTTGCGAACGGCTCATGGACCGTCACCGACAATCGGGATAACTTTTTCACGCTGGGAACCACCCCGAGCTCGCAGATCGGCTCCAATCCTCCCGCGGCCTGGCTGCTCGATAGCTCCAGCGACAGTTCGGGCAACGTTGTGAAATACACCTGGCTCAACGATAGCGGGTCGCTATTGCCAAATACGGCTACCTGGGGCACCTATCAACTCGTGTTCCTGTACGAAGCCCGGCCCGACCTGCTGGTAAACGGCGCCTACGGCGCCCCCATCCGGACCACCCAGCGGTGCAATGCCATCGAGCTTCACGTCACCACGGAGGCAGTTAGCCTGGTTCGAAGCTGGCAGCTCTTGTATGACGATGACAACGGCCTCGGCCGCTCGTTTCTTGCGACCATCCGGGAGCAGGGGCATGCAGCGGATGGAACCATCCTGGCTGCTCCGGATCGCACATTCGGCTATACCACAGCGGGCTCTCCGGCGTTCGTGCCTGTCACCGGCTTCACTTCACCACTAAATGACTCCAACACCGACCTGGTCGATCTGAACGGCGACGGGTTGCCTGACATTCTGAAGTTAGGCGGCGGATTGCCGACTATGAGTCCGAACCTGGGAGGCGGCCGGTTTGGATTCCCACGCACCCTTTCGCAAGCTCCTTCGTCGCTGCGCCTCTCGTCCGCCAACGTGGCTTTCGCGGACATGTCCGGAGCGGGTAATGCCGACCTGCTTGTGCTCGATCAGCCCTTCGCGGGATACTACCCGCTTTCGACGCCGAACGGCACGGCGCCCGCGGGGTTTGCATTTCCAGTGGTTTTCCAACAGGCGCCCAACGTGCTGCCCGGAGATCCAAACGTCCGGCTGTTGGACCTGAACGGCGATGGTATCACCGACGTTCTGTACGATACGGGCCGGGCGTGGCTGGAGTATCTGCGTGAAGGCGTCGAATCCTGGTCGAACTACCCGATCGTACTCCCCGCCGGCCTCACGCCGCCCGTTTCCTTGAGTGACCCGCACGTGTACCTAGCCGACATGACCGGAGACGGATACACGGACATCGTTTTCGTAAATGGGGGCGGCGTAACCTATTGGCCGGCTCGCGCCGACGGTGGATGGGACGCGCCAATCTCTATGTCGCCTGGTCCCGCTCCGGCTTTGGATCAAGAGTGGGAGCCGCTTCGTCTGGCCCTGTTCGATGTCGATGGGGATGGCTGCGCGGATCTCGTATATGTTGGGGACACAAATGTAACTGTGTGGTTGAACACGGGAGCCAACCGGCTTTCCGCGCCGATCACGATCAATAATACGCCGCTGGCGACGCCCGGAAGTTACCGTTTGGTGGACCTCCTTGGTGTGGGCACCACCGGTATTCACTTCGAGCTGCCCCAAGTGCGCGTGGGTCAAATCCGGCAGACGTTCCTGGACCTAACCGGAGGCGTCAAGCCGGATCTGCTGTGCGACATCGGTAACGGTCCGGGCCAGACCACGCATATAACCTACCTTCCGAGCACCCATTTTGCCAGCGAAGATGCGCGCTCTGGCGCCCGTTGGCCCACTTACCATCCGTTCCCCGTGCAATGTGTCGCCCAGACCGACCAGACCGACCTCGGCACTGGCCTCACTGCGACCATTCAGTATCAGTATCACGATGGCCGCTACGATCCAGGTACACGCGTATGGCTAGGATTCGGCCGCGTCGATTCCTACCAGCTAGGCGACGCCACCTGTCCCACGCTGAAGACGGAGACTGTATTTCATCTCGGGCTCGATCCGAACGATCCCAGCCGCCCGCTCACGCCGGACGAGGCGTTTCAGTTGGGAGCTTTGCGCAGAAAGGTCCTCAGCACAACCGTATGCGGACTCGACGGCTCGACCCTTGAACAGAACCCCTACTCGGTGGTAACCAATACCTACGCGACCATGGTGATCCCCTCGGGTCTCGGCAACGGAGGCCAAGTCGCTTTGCCCTACACCACAAACACCACGGAAGAACGCTGGGAGCGGCAAGCCACGGTACTGTCGACGCGCGTGATTCAATACCTGGCGATCACCGACGAAGGAGATATCACGCAGCAGCGAACCACCGCTACTCGTACGGGAATGTCCACACCCGATCAGGACGTTATCACGCTGACCACCTATGCCACCGGCGGCCGGAACATCCGTATGCCCGCCCGTGTGACCCAGACTGCCGCCGACGGCACGGTGATCGGCGCCAACATAACCTACTACGATGGAGATCCTTATGTGGGACTGCCGGAGGGGCAGGCGACCGCCGGCCTGGAAACGCGCATTGAAGACCTGGTGTTCACCGCCGCTTTCGTAACTCAAATCTGGGGAGCCAGTCCTCCGGATCTCACGGCCTACGGCTATCACCAGCTTACGGGCGACACGACCAACTGGTGGATGACCCGCAGAGCCCAGCAGCGCGGCTCCACGGCAACCGGCCCGCTGCTCTCGACCAAGGGGCCGCTAGGCGCCATTCAAACCGTGCAGCTCGATTCCGCCGGACAACGCGCCATAGCCGTCACAGACGCCATGGGGAACGTAGTGAGCGCAACCATAAATGCCCGCGTCTGGCAAACTGAGTCGGTCACCGACCAAAACAATCTGACCACCACGGATGTCTTCGATGCGCTAGGCCGTGTAACGGCGACCATACATCCGCTCGATACGGCTGCGTTGCCTTTTGCCACCTTCGAATTTTCGGTCGGCGCAATTTCAACTGTTACTGGAAGCGCGCGCATTAATCACGGCCAGCCGGAGGTCGTCACCTCCATATCGTTTATCAATGGCTTAGGAGCCTCCTTAGGCAAGGCCAATGCATCACTGACCCCCGGGCAATGGGTCGTCACCCAAAGTGTCGCCCGAAACAGGCGCGGGATGGTAACTCAAACGTATCTTCCCTACCAGATTACCGGGACGGCGTGGCAGGCGGCGCCAGCCGGAACCAGCGGGACCAGCCTGATCTACGATGCCCTGGGACGCGTGGTTCAGAAGACCAGGGCCGACGGTCTAATCGTTTCCACCCGGCGCGAAGGCGATACCCAGATCTTCAGCGAGCAGTGGCCCGGCGGAGCGCCAACCGATGTCGAGCAGCAGACATTCGATGCTGCCGGTCAACTTCTCTCCGTAAATCGGCTCGCGGGTGACCACTGGGTCGAACAGACCTACCAATACGCTCCATCCGGCAGAGCTAATCTGATTACTCTCCCGGGGGGCGCTCAGGTTTCGCTGGTGTACGACCTCATGGGGCGAAGGTTCAGTCATCAAAGCCCCGACACCGGCGCCACTGTCTACCTCCTGGATGCCTTGGGGAACGAGCGCCTCCGCACACTGGCCACGGGCCAGCAGGTTCGTACCGAAGTGGACGCGGCGAACCGCGTCACCCAGATTTTTCATGACGCGGAAGCCACGCCGCGAATCGTTTACGCGTATTACGATGAAGGAGGCCCCGTTCCGGCCGACGGAATTACTGCCAACCGCGCGGGACGTGTTTGGCAGATCACCGATGAGCTGGGCGCCGTCACGCTGCAGTACGAAGCTAGCGGCCGGATCGTTAACTCCACCAGGGTGGTCGCGGCCAGTGGCGCATCGTTCTCCGAAGAATATACGTACGATGACCTCGGCCGGACCATCAGCACCACTTTGCCTTCCACCACCACCAGCGGCCCGGGCAGAACCGTGAACTACTCTTTCGGACTTGACGGGCGGCTCGCGAGCGCGTCTGGCATGGTCGAGAGCGCCACTTACGACATCATCGGCAGACCCACGGCGATTCAATACGCCAACGGCGCGCAGACCAACATCGAATACCGGCCAAATGGTGGAACCCTCTCTAGGGTCCAGGTTATAGATTCGACTGGGACCACCGTTCGGGATGTGAGCGTATCGGTTTCCCAAGCGCTGGTTACCGGAGTAAGCAGCGCCACATCCGGCGACGATAGCGCCGCTTTCACTTACGATGGACTGAAGCGCCTCACGGCTGCGGACTATACGCAAGGCGCAACCGCGCTGGATGCGCACTCCTGGAGTTACGACGACACATTTACGGTCGCGACGTCGTCCGATGCCGGCCCATTGACCTATGTCGCCGGGACGCACCAGCTTGCCTCAATAGCCGGAACCGCGGTCACCTACGATGCCGCCGGCCGTATGAGCTCCGGCAGATTTGGGGGAATGGTGTTCGACTCCTCCGATCACTTGAGCCAGGTAACCGCGCCGGGAGGCCAAATCGTCGCCCACACCTATGCCTACAGCGGTCTGCGTGTACAGACGGTCTCCCAGGGATCGCAATCCTATCTGGCGCCCACCGATAACTTCGTCGTCAAAGGCGGTCAATCGGTGGCATGGCTCAGCTTCGGCCCCTTAAGACTCGCCGCGGAAGTGAACGGCGCGCTCTTTTTCCTGCACACGGACGTCGTGGGCAACATGGACCTGATCACGGACGCGTCCGGTCTATTAGCCGGCCGTGTCCAGCTTACGCCTTATGGGCTGGCGCGCCCCGCAAGTGGATCTCCGGCGACTGGCGGCGCTTCGACCGTGGCCGTCCTTCTCTCCGGCGTCGACATCACTGGACTGGTTTGCCAGGGGCAGCGGTGGTACGACCCGCTGGTGGCGCAGTTTGTCAGTCCCGATCCGTTCGTGAGCTCAATTTATACGATCGGCGCCTGGAATCCATATCTCTACTGTCTCGGCAATCCCATCGCTCTTTCCGATCCGGCGGGCTGCAACTTCTGGACGATTCTTGAAATAATCGGGATCGCGATCCTGGCGGCGGCGTGTGTCGTTGGCGCGATCTGGACGGGCGGAGCTACGCTCGTGGCCTTAGGCGTCCTTACTGCGAATCTGAGTACCGGACTGCTGGTCGGAGTCTCGATCGGGGCCCTGGGCGGAGCCATAGCCGGCGAACTAGCGGCGCAAAAGGCGGGCGGAAGCATCTGGGCCGGCGCTTTCATGGGCGCCCTTCTGGGAGGAGTTTCATCGCTTGCGGGCGGCGTATTGGGGGCCATGGTCGGCACTGCGCTTAAGGCGCTGCCGCTCCTTGCTTACGTGGCCACCGGCGCCGTTCAAGGAGTCATCGCGGGCATCGGCACGGGTCTGGCCGTCGGTTATGCCGGGGGCAAGGGGACGGCGGAGCAAATGCTGATGTCCGCCGTTACCGGAGCTGCTTGGGGCGCTACACTGGGGGCTATCCTCGGTCTCGGGTCTTATTTCCTCGTCGGCAATCCGCCCACCCCGCAACCTGGGCAACCCACTGCGCAGCCATATCTGCAGATCGGCAACATACTCAATAAGTACGATCCTGAACCTGCCGTCCAGGACAGCCTGACCGATCAAGCGGGTGCTGTTGACAACCAGTTGGGCCTGGTCAACGACCTCATGCAACTGGGAACTAAACCCAGCGCCGGGAATGCGCTAGGATTAATCCCGGACTTTATTGGAACCCAGTATGTTTCGGGCAACGTCGGCCTGTTCCTTTCCAACGGCTCCCTGGTGAACATACCGCTCGGGTGGGTGCCTGCGGCAGCCCTGAACGGCGGTCTGTTCGCGGCGGCGGTGAATGTCTCGTTTGCTGCCGATCAAGCCGGCTTCAGTTATGCCGATCAAATCTCGCTTCTGTTCAAGGGCGCGCCCTGGTTCGTCGACCTCGCCGAAACAATCTTCCAGGAGATTAACCCAAACAACGATTACGGCAAGGCCGCCAATGCGTTCAATCAAGCCTTCGGCTCGGCGAACAGCAACGAATTCAGTTGATCATGCCTGAGCAGTTACCTTTGGCAAAGCGGCCCAGGAACGGTGGAACCGGTCGCTCGCTGGCTCAGGCACGATCAATCTTAGTAGTTATCCGCGCGGCGGCGGATATGGGGTCTTAGCCAGAGCTTCCGGCTTTCTCGCATTCATCGCCGAGAAGTCCTGAGTGAGATGAAGGGCCGATCCGGAGATCGCGGTTTGCCTACGTCCTCATAAGCGGTCGTTGCCTTTTCAGTCCTGTGGAGGACGCGGGCGTAGTCTTGCTCTATGACTTCCCAGCAGACGCACCGATACTCCGCAGCGCAGGTCGCTCGGGCGTGGTATCGCGTCGCGCGGCGGGCGCGTCGAAAAGATGGCGGGTACATGATGCGCCTTCCGCGGCGCGCATACCATCCGCCCGCGGGCGGTCGCGGCGACGGGCTCGTGGCTGCCGCCGGGAATTGCCCAGGCATCATGCCGCGGGAAGCGCCAGCCCTGCGCCTGGGCTGCGGCCTGCGACGGTCGAGGCCACGGTGCTCACCCAGGGCCACGTCGAGTGGCGGGACGCCAGCGGGGCTTCTGGAAGGGGCACGGCGCGCGGGTGCCGGTCACGCGCCGCTTACGGGCTGCACGCCTCCAGCGCGTATAACTGACCGGGCGGAGGTCCGGTACGGGCAGCGGTTACTGGCGGACGTTGACGCGCAAGGCGAACCGATCTTCGCACCCTCGCAGAAAGAGATGGCGGCGCGCAGTGCCGCCCTGCACGAACTAATTGCGAGCGCGCGACTTTAAAGCGTCGATTGCAGTGTACCCCGCTGCCACCAGAGTGAGTACCGCGCAAAGGTAAGTCAACGTCAACCGGCACACTACCACCAGTGAGGCCGGCAGCACATCGACTGTGCCCGCCAGCACGATCAGCAGCAGTGCGATCGACAAACCGATTACGCTCCAGATAAGGGCGCCCTCAAAGACGCGCCTGGCAGGCGTGCCGTTGGAACTCTCCTCGTGAGACGGCATTGAATTATCTTTAGACATTTGCTTTCGTTGCCCCCAACTAACATTAGCGTTGTTGCCTATAAGGCCGGACCGATACTGCGCCGCCAACTTTCATGGTGGCAAGAATAGTCAACGCTCGCAAGGTATCTTTAGTTATCGTAAGACGGCATTTCAGCCTGCTACTGGAGATCGTCCCTTTTGCGCGTGAGGGCAGGCTGGCAGTGCGCGGCGGAGTGGTTACCTGCCTCCTGGTGCGCGAACTTCCCTCTACCTCGCTGATTCAGAAGGAAATCGAATTCTATGCGAATCCCAGCAGATTCGCGCCGGAACAAGATCCGGCGACTCGTTTAACTTCCTGGAGCGATTGGGTTTGCTGGTCGATCAAAAGTGGAACTGGCGTGAGAATCAGGCACTCGAGCGGCGGCTGAAAAACGCTAAACTGCGCACCGACGCTTGTGTCGAAGAGATCGACTACCGCGGCGCACGCGGCTTGGACAAAAGCCTGATTCGTTGCGCTGGTGCAAGAATCGGCCTGGGTCGGAACACACGAAAATGTGTTCGTGCTCGGACCCACCCGCGTTGGCAAAAGCTACGTGGCTTGAGGGCCGACACTGCGCGGCGGCCCGCAAGGCCATTAATCGGCATGACGTTGCTGGCCTCCCCCGCTTCCAGTTTGGAACTCGAATTCTGCACGAAACCGGACGGCTGAAGCCCACTGCGTCGAAGCTAATGGCTCTGCTGGCCGGCGATGTCGGCCTGCGCGTTTTGCGATTTGCCATCCCGCACTATCTCGACCATGCTCGCCGAGAACTGGCGCGCAATCCGTTCGACCGGCTGATTGTAGCGAACGCCAAAGGCGGCGGCTCCGCTGGCTACTTGAGACGAGCGGATCGGTGAGAATTACGCTCGCGCTTTGTGGTGAAATACCGAAGGGAAACCCCTTTATGCACCGTCGCAATTTTCTGGAGGCCGCGGCCATCGCCTTCGCGACCGCGGGACAGGCGATACACGGTCAGGAAGATGGGCGAAAGCGCCCGCCCAACGCGGCCTTGAAGCTGGGCACGCAGAACGATTCGTCCGACCCGGCCCTCGCCCTCCTCGCCGCACTCGGCGTGAATCATATCTGCAGCACCTTGCCTTCTCCCCGTATGGACGCAAACTGGTCCGTCGAAGGGCTCACAAGCCTGCGCGAGCGTGTCGAGTCATTCGGTGTTCGCCTTGAGATGGTCCCGCTCCCGCTCAGCTCCAGTTACATCGCGCGCGCGGAAAACCCTGGCATCATGCTGGGCAAAAGCCCCGAGCGGGACCGCGAAATCGACACCATCTGCCAAATGATCCGGAATGCCGCGCGCGCCGGCATCCCCGCACTGAAATACAATCTGACCATCCTGGGCGTAGTGCGGACGGAGCCTACGCGCGGGCGCGGCGGCGCACATTACAGCACGTTCGTCTACGAGAAAGCCGCGCAGAATCCGTCGCTCACCGAGGCTGGTCCGGTTTCCGCGGACACCGCCTGGGAGCGCATCGCGTATTTCCTGACGCGCGTCATCCCCGTGGCAGAAGAGTACAAAGTCAGGATGGCTTGCCACCCGCACGATCCCGGTATGCCGCCGGGTAAGGGCTTCCGTGGCGTGGACCGCGTACTCGGCAGCGTAAATGGCCTCAAGCGCTTCATCGAGATCGCGCCCAGCCCGTATCATGGCTTGAACTTCTGCCAGGGCACCATCTCTGAGATGCTGGCCAAGCCGGCGGATGAGATCTTCGATGTCATCCGGTACTTCGGCCAGCGAGGCAAGATCTTCAACGTACACTTCCGCAATATTAGGGGCGGCTTCCTGAACTTTCAGGAGACCTTTCCGGACGATGGCGACGTGAACATGATCCGCGCCATGCGGGTATACAAGGAAGTGGGCTACGACGGCATGCTGATGCCGGACCACGTGCCAGTAATCGACGGCGACGCGGGAGGGAAGCAGGCCTTCGCCTACGCGTACGGCTATATCCAGGCCTTGATTCAAATGGTAAACGCGGAAAGCGCATCCACAGGTTAAGAGGGACATGCCAGCAGGCCGTCTACTCCCCGCGAATGGCTGCGCAGGGCTTTGTCAGATGTTGTCGAAGATGACAACATGAAGATTGGCGATGAACCAGATCGACTTGGCATCCTTCGGGAACTTCGCGAAGTCCCTTAGTGCGCCTTTGATCCATTAGATGGGCCGTGTTCCGGGTCGTTCGCCGTCCCTGTCTTGCGGCTCTGAGTATCGCCGCTGAGGGTGGTCGACGCGGTGCGGTTAGGGGACGAAATCTGGATCGTGCATGCGTTTCAGAAGACGTCGACACAAGGGACCATGCCCCCCAAACACGAACTCGATCCAATCCAGGACCGTTTGAAAAGGCTCAACGAGATGTTGCGATGAAAGACGAAAAGCTGGAAGTGGTGCGTGGAAGCGGAAATGTCTTGCGCGATTTGGGACACAAGAGCGCGGATAGCGAGCAGCTCAAGGCGATCCTCGCGGCCGATATTATCAAGGCTTTGGACCGAGACGGTCTGAGCGGGCGGGCCGCCCATGCGCGCACAGGCATTGCGGCGGCCGACTTCTCGCGCATTCGCAATGCAGACCTGGGGCGGTTCACCATCGATCGCCTGATGTCGATCCTCAACCGGCTTGGGTCGCGCGTGGAGGTGCGGGTCACGGTGCAGCGCGCTACCGGGGCGGGACGGGCAGCCACGGCTTAAGGCGGCTGGGTGTCGGGAAAGTGTGTGCCCGGTTGCGCCCCGCCGGTGTGCAGCCGGCCACACGCGGCGAGAGCTTACGCCCGAAGAAATCAATCGGAAGAAGTGTTCGATGTTCGGGAGAGTCTAGCCGCCATTTTGAAGGCATGCGGCCTGGTGAAATTCTGGCGCTATAGTGACGTAGCCTCGAAAGTATGCGCGAGGGCTTCAATCCGGACTCCTCAATGGCGTTACAAAATTCATACGCCGCTTACTCCGGCACGAGAGCGAGGGCTAGAGGCCGTTCTGCGGCTTAACGTAGCGATCGTCAGGCCAGAATGACCTTGGAGCCGGTCCCTTGCGATTGCGAGCCACCTGCGCCCTCGACCACCATGCCTTCCGGGTGATGACTGGGCCTTGACCCATAACGATTCGCAAACGCCTTCGTGAACTCCGCGCCCAGGAAGAAGACCTGGCTCGAGTAGTAGATCCAGAAGATGAATACGACTACCGAGGCCGCCGCCCCATAAGTCGACGCGAAACCGGCTCTGCCCAAATACATGCCGATCCCGAGCTTGCCCAGCGTGAATAGGATAGACGTGACCGCAGCGCCGAATAAGACATCCCGCCACTCGATTCGCACCTCCGGTATGACTTTGTAAATAGCGGCAAATAGTCCCGTGATGACGGTGAACGAAATCAGGCCATTCACGATTAGAAGAATGGTATCCGGCAGCGCGATGAAACTCGCGGAGTATTTTCCCAGCGCGGCCAGTAACGCGCTTACGGCTAGCGATACTAATAGCAAAAAGCCTATCGCCAGCACTAAGCCAAAGGAGAACAGCCTCTCCCTGACGATATAGACAATGCTAGTAAGGCCGCTAGTCTGCGCGGCGCAAACCTCCCAGATCGTGTTCAAGGCGTCCCGTAACTCAACGAACACAGCGGACGCGCCGAGCAAGAGAGTCGCGAATCCCACAATAGATGCGAGAAGGCTATGCGCCGTATTGCGCGTGCCCTGTAAGATGGCCTCGATGGCGCTGGCGCCCGTGGGGCCGGCCAGATCCGCGACTTGCCAAACGATCTGGCTCTCGGCGGCCTTCTGGCCGAAGACCAGCCCGCCAATCCCCACCACCAGCAACAACAGCGGTGTGAGCGAAAATAGCGCATAGAAAGCGAGTGCCGCGCCGAGCCTGGGGGCATTGTGCCGGTTCCAGGCGCTGAAACTCTCGGCTAGCAGGAACTTGATATCGCGCAAACGGAAGGACCGTAGCGGCTTCCTGTGCCGGCGCGCGCCTCCAGCACTAGTAGTTACTTCGGTTCCACCCGGCTCAAGTATGTGCGTCTGGTCAGGGGCCACGATGCGCGCCATCCCGCGTCTTTATGCTAAAGCACGCTGGGTGCCGCGGGGCAAGCCACCCCCTTGGATTCCGTGCTTTATTTAACACTGGCGTCTTTCCAGCCCAGCCGCTCAGTGGAATCGCTTCTTATAAAACAGATCGATGGCAAACTCACCGAAGATATCGCGCTGGGCGACGACTGAATACCGCGGATTGATCTCCCATTCGACGCGGATTGCGCTCGGAGTACTCTGGCTGGTGTCCTGGACATAGGTGAAGGTTAAATTGTGCGCGATTTGTTGCTGCAGGGTGAGGGTGGCCTGCGGATTGTTGCTGGTGGCTCCTACGATCTGGGGTGCGATGGATAACTTGCTTACGCCGAACAGCCGCTGCAGGCGTCCGGTAACGGGGTTCGCAGCCTGCCCCAGGAGCGCGGAAGCGCCGGACTGTTCGAGGCTCTGCTGCGGAGCCGGCGGCTGTTCGGAAGCGATTACCGGGTCGGTAGTAGGCGTTTGACCGGCGGCCAGCAGCGAAATGAGCTGTTGGAATTCGAGCGGTGGATCGGAATGGTAAGTGAGTTTGAGCTTGTCCATGGGGCCGGAAACATTGATGGTCACGTCCACCCCTTGCGCCGTGGTCTCCAGTTCGATATTCAACACTGGGGCGATCTGATTGGGGTTGGAGAAAATGATGGTGCCCTGGTCCACGATGTAGTTATTGCCGAAGAAAACCAGCTCGCCCGAATCGATCGCCAGCCTTCCCAGCATGCCCGGACTGTCCGGGCTGCCGCGCAAAGTGAGTTCGCCCTCCGCCTGCAGGTTTTGCGCCAGATCGCTGCGGAACTGGATTGCGGGCGAAGTTTGGATGCGCACGTCGAAACGCATTCCGGCCAGCAGTCCCGCACTGGGCGCGGCAGGGGACGGCGGAGTGGCGGCGGACGTGAGAATCGATCCGATATCGCTATGCGAGTGCATGGCGACACTCAGGACGGTGACGTTGCCGGAGAGCAGGCTCCTCGATTCAGTGCCTGTCAGCGTGACGTGCGCATTCGCTTCGGTCGTGATGGTTTCGGGATAGTCCACATGCACGCGCGCGGCATTGGCCTGAATCCGGAAGTGGACCTCGGGCCCGGCGTAACTTACAAAGCCCGCCAGTGTGACTTTGCCGCCGCCGGTCTGGCCCGAGAGATTTTCGATCACGGCCTCCGTGCCATTGAAGTTGACGGCGCCGTTCGAATTGGAGAGTCCGACGGGCATGTCCGGCAGATGCAGCGATGCATTCTGCAGTTGCAGGCGGCCGTGGACTACGGGTTCGGACGTATTGCCGGTGACGGCGGCGTTCAGCGCGACCGTGCCGGAAGAGAAAGTATCTGCGCTGAAGGCTTCCAGCACTTCCAGGTTTATATTGCCTGTGGCGCGAAGGCTGAGTGGTTTGTTCGTACTCTCGATGGAAGCGGTGCCGCTAATCGACAGGTTCGTGTAAGGCCCCGCCAATCGAAAATTCTGCACCGTGACGACTGCGTTGGCCAGCGACGCCTGAATGTTGCCGGCGTTATGTATCTCGAAATTCACGCGCGGTGTTTTGACAGTGCCGGTAGGGATGGAGTGCGCCTCCAGCTTTGTGAGCTGCAGGCTGCCGCGCAACGCCTCGGGGTGGGCGGCGGCGCCGGAAATCGTCACTTGCCCATCTAACGAAGCGTCGAAGGGATCGGCTGGGCGGTTCAGCAGCGGGCTTAGCCCGGACCAGGTGATGCCGGTAAAACTCAGTTTCCCGTCGATCGGATATCCGGCGGCCATCTCGACGCGGCCGGAGCCGCTGACCCGTGCTTTTGCGAAATCTGAATTCACGGTGAATGCCACGCCATTTCCGCTGGTTTCCGCGGTGGCCGTGAGGCTGCCCAGGGCTCTGTCGCTCATGCTCAAGTTGCGGGCGGTAAGTTGGGCATGCAGGGAGGAAAAGGTCATGGGCGCGTTACGATGCAGAACGGCGGCGCAATCTGCCGTTATCTGAACGGCGCCGGCAAAGCCCGGCCGGGAATTGGCAAGGGTATGAAGGCTGGAAAGCTGCACCGCATTGCTCCGCGCGCGGAGTTGAAACTGCCCGTCCTGAAGATCTCCGGCCGGATGGCTAAAGCGCGCGCTCAGTTCCAGGTTCGATGGACCGTCGTCGATGCGGAGTTGAGTGACATCGATAAGCACGGCGCTATAAGTGGCGGCAGCCTGGAGGCGCGTGAACGGCTCATGGTACGCGGAACCGTTGGCAATCGTTACGGCGCCGCTGCCTTCCGGATTCCGCAGTGTGCCGCTGAGTTGGGCATTGGCGCTGAGCGCGCCCTTGACCGGTATATCACGGAGCCCGGCCAGAGCCAGCACCCGATCGATGGGCAGGTCGGCAACGCTAGCCGTGGCGCTGGTCTGGTGGTCCCCGGCCAGCATCGATTGTCCATTAACCCGGATAGTGGACCCGGCGAAGTTGGAATCCACGTGGTAGCGGATGGCGGAGCCGGCCGTGGAAGCTGTAGCCGTAAAATCGCCAAGAGGTTTGCCCTCCATTTCCAGATTGCGCGCCGCCAGATTGGCGTCCAGGCCGGTCAACTGGAAGCCGGCGCCGGCGGCCTCTGGAGCGATCACGGCGGTCGCGTGGCCATTCAAGTTAACCGTACCCCGCAGACCCGGACGTTCTTTCACCAGAGATTGGAATTGGGCGAGTTGTATCTGGCTGGTGGCCACTTGTGCTGTAAGCTCTCCGCGCTGCAGGTCGTTGACGGCGTGTCGATAGCTGGCAGTGACATTGAGGCGCGCCGGCCCGGCTGTCATGCTGAACGTGGGCAAGTCGATCGCGGTTGGACTCAGAACCGCGCGCGCGGCGAAACTGTCGAACGGATTCCCTTCGAGTGTGCCCCGGCCGATGGTAACCTCCGCGGACCCGGCGGGTGAGCCAATGGTCCCGCTGACATGCGCTTCGGCCTGCAATGGACCGCTGGCGGGAACGTCGGCTTGCCCTGCCAGTGCCAGGATATCGGCCAAGTCGGAATTGCGAACGGCCAGATCGGCTTGGACAGGCTCGTAGTTTTCCGGCTTCCAGTTGTGCAGGCCTACTTTGGCGGAGAACTGCGCTTGGAGCTGCCCCCGGCTGAGTACTGCGTTCTTGACGACAGCGGCGGATGGCGAGGCATCGAACGAGGCTGAAAAGCGCGTGAAAGCGCGCCCGCTTACGGCAAAGTTATCGGCGTCGACCTGGCCGTCGATGCGGGGCGCGCTCAGGTTGCCGGTAAGGGTGGCATTGATGGTGGCGGCGCCGCGTCCAGTAAAGGTGATCGGAATCGCCGCTATGGGTTGAAAATCGGCGAGGTTGCGGGAGACCAATCGAAGTTGAATCTGTTTATTCAGCGATCCGGATAACTCGACGGTGGTGTGCGGCAGGGCCAGGCGCGAATGGTCCACATTGACAATGCCGACGCGCGCGTTGTAATCGATGCCCAGGTGCCCGGAGACGGGAATGCCGCGGGTAGCGGGCGTGATGGCAAGATTGGCTCTGGCGATCAAGGTGGATGTGTCGCGCACGTCGCCATCGGCCTTGAATGGCCCGGAGATCACGCCGTCATAGCCCGACATACCCGGCAGCAACGC
>JBEKTJ010000007.1:0-69388 GCA_049516155.1 Bryobacteraceae bacterium | reverse complement strand
GCCCACGCGGGCTAGGAGCGTCAAAATCGTACCATGGTGCGCGCCGGTTAACCGCTCCACCGTCGAAACGGAGCAACCCTCTACCAGCATCCCGAGGATTTGCGCGGCCTTTTCAGGGCTGATGTACATTCCGCCGAAAAGGTTCGGGCGGGACTCCCCAAAGGTGCGCTTGCATTGGGTGCATTGAAACCGGCGATAGCCCTTCCGGTCCTTCCCGTGGGCCTTACACTTCAGATTGCAATCCGGGCAGTTCATGTGAAATCTCCTGTTGAGTTTCACAGCCAAAAGCCGGATACTGGAGTTGAGGACTCGTATGGCCTTCGGCTGTGCGATTCACGGCCCCGGTCGGTGCTTCAACACCGCTCGGGGCTTTTCTCTTCACGGTTCAATCATATCAACATTGGATTAGCTTGTCAACTAAATTTATACATTTGTATAAATTTAACAAAAGCAATAATCAACCCTTGACTTCGCGACAACCGTAGGCTAAATTTACAGTGTGAGGTAAATTTAGGAGATGGCTATGCCAACTGTCGCGAGGAAGATGAAGAACCCGTTCCAGCCAGGGGCGGGTCACATGCCTCCGTATCTGGCGGGTAGGGAGGACGAGATAAAAGAATTTCAGAAGCTCCTGGACCAGGATGCGATTCTGAGCAACCTCATCCTTACGGGACTCCGGGGGCTGGGGAAAACGGTGCTGTTGGAAACGTTCAAGCCTATGGCAATCCAGCAGGGATGGCTCTGGGCTGGCGCGGACTTGTCTGAATCAACCAGCATCAGCGAAGAAAATATGGCGACGCGTATCTTGACAGACCTAGCTATGGTGAGCAGCTCGATTGTAATAGCTATGGCCCCACCGAAGCAGGCAGGATTCGCCGTCGATCAACCGAAACCCATCGCATTGGATTATGCGTACCTCAAGGGTGTCTATGACAATACGCCAGGGCTGGTAGCGGACAAACTCAAGCGCGTACTGGAAACCGTGTGGGCACATGTTGAAACAACCGGGAAACGGGGTGTTATTTTTGCCTACGATGAAGCTCAGAACCTCGCCGATCATGCAACCAAGGAGCAATATCCGCTGTCGTTGCTCTTGGACGTTTTTCAGTCTCTTCAGCGTAAGGGTGTCCGCTTTATGCTGGCGCTGGCGGGCTTGCCCACGTTGTTCCCGAAACTGGTAGAGGTCAGAACGTTTGCGGAACGTATGTTCCACGTCGTATTTCTGAGTCCGTTGAACGAACCGGATACGACGCAGGCTATTATGATTCCGATCAAAAAAGAGAAGGATTGCTCGAAGGAGTTCACGCCAGATTCTATCAAAACGATCTGGAAGATCACGCGCGGCTACCCGTACTTCGTCCAGTACGTTTGCCGCGCGGTATTCGATATTTGGGTGCAGGCCATTGACGCCGGGCATCCTCCACCGAGCGTCCCCGTCGTAGAAATAACCCGGAAGCTGGATTCAGATTTCTTCGCAGGGCGGTGGGCTAGAGCAACCGACCGCCAACGGGCACTGCTAGGGGTGGTCGCGTCACTTCCAAATTGTGATTCCGAGTTCACCGTTCAGGAGGTGATAGAAAGCGAATTCAACGCATCCCTGGATAAATCTTTTAGTAGCAGCCACGCCAACCAAATGCTTGCGGCGCTCTCCGATTCGGGGCTGATCTACAAGAATCGTCACGGGAAGTACTCCTTCGCGGTTCCGCTACTTGGGGATTTCATCCGGCGTCAACAGGAGCAATTCGGAGGTTTCCCGTCGTGATCCACTGGTGGCCTATCCTCCTGAGGCCACCACCAAGATCAAGCACACACAAATAGCGCACTACCTCGTAGCCGGTCATGTTGACAATGCCGACGCTGATCCGCTATGTGCGGCTGGTCAGCCGGGTGATGAAGAATCTCCTCATCGACCGCGCGCGGCACAAGAAGGCGGCGGCCCACGGCGGCGCCATGCAGCGAATCGAATGGAACGAATCGGCGGTGGCGTCGCACGATGGCGAACTGACCCTGGCTGTCGCCGCCGCCATGGACGATCTGGCGACCCGATCCCCCCGCTTGGCGGAACTCGTCGAGCTGCGCTACTTTGGCGGCTTCACCGAAACCGAAGTGCGATTGTTCGAAACCCTGAAATCGGCTGGCGCGCCGGGGAGCCACGCGATGCCTGACCGTTCCGATCTGGGGGACGATGTGTTGGAAGAAGCGCTCGACCTTCCCGCCGCGGATCGGGAGGCGTTCGTGGCGGCGCGCTGCGGTTCGGACGAAGCTTTGCTTGCCGAGGTGCTCCGGCTCCTGGCGCTTTCGAACACGATGGATGGCTTTCCGAATGCTCCGCCGGTTCCGCTTGCCGAAATTCGTCCGGCCGATGTTTTGGGCGGACGATTCCGCATCGCCGAGGAACTCGGCGCCGGAGGGACGGGCTCGATTTTTCTGGTGGAGGACCGGCGGCTGGGGAAAGTCGCGCTCAAAACCTTGAACCTGGAACTTCGCACGACGCCCGCGCGATGGAGCGCTTCATTGCGGAAATCGGAAGCGCGCGCGCCATACGCCACCCCAATGTATGTCCCGTGTTCGATTTCTTCACGTTCGACCATGCGCGCTGCGGGCGGATCGCCGCTTTTACGATGCAATACCTGCCCGGGGAATCGCTGGCTGGCCGGCTTTCACGCGGCGCCATCCCTGCTTGCGAAGCGCTGCGGATCGCGCGCGGCATCGGCGCCGGCATGGATGCCCTGCACGCCGAAGGAATTCCGTATCGCGACCTGAAGCCCGACAATATTATGCTGACCGCCGGGCAGGACGGCGGGGTGGTTCGAGTGATCATGGACCTCGGACTGGCAAGCCCGCCGGGGTCGGGCGGCTTGGTGGCGGGTTGCGATGCGGTGGCGGGGATTTCGGGTTCGCCCGACTACATGGCGCCGGAACAGTTTCGCAGCGTTGAGGTGTCAAAGTCGGCCGATACTTACGCCTTCGGCCTCATTCTGTTCGAACTGATTACGGGCGTGCGGCCATTTCCGCCCGAGGAACTATTGCCCGCGGTGATCCGGCGCTCTTTCGCTCGAACCATTGCAGCGGCCCGGCTCGGCGAGGGAGTTGCTCGACGAGATCGACTGCGGCGCGGCGCGGTTGGAGACCCGCACAATCCGAATCGACCGCCGGTGCAGTCACCAGCCGCCGAGGGTGTCGATCCGCCGAAGGCGCGCCGCGCTCCGCCCAGCAGCCGGGTGAAATGGTTTAAGCTCGATCTAAGCCATGTCACTTGTCAAAGTCGCCAGTCTCTCGCAATTGCCTGCCGATTCAGTTACCGAGGTTGCCATCGGCAACGACACGTACGCCCTTTGCAATGTCGGCGGGCGCGTTACCGCACTCAGCGGCACTTGCCTGCACCGGGGCGGGCCTTTGGGCCAGGGCGCCTTGCACGGCAACAATGTCGTTTGCCCCTGGCACGCCTGGGAGTGGGACTGCCAAACCGGCGCGAACGATTTCGATCCCACCCAGAAGGTGGCCACCTTCGCGGTGCAAGTCGCGGGCGACGATATCCTGCTCGAAGTGCCGGAACGTGCCTGAGCTTCCCGAGGTTGAAACAGTAGTCCGATCGATTGCCCGTCTTGTGGGACGGCGCATCGTCTCGGCGGAGTTCACCTGCCGGCGTATCTTGCGCGGCGATCCCGACGAAATGAGCGCGATGCTGGCTGGGCGGCGCATCCGCGGCATCGTGCGGCGCGGCAAGTTCATCGTCATTGAGCTGGATGCCGGGCATTGCCTGGTGGTACATCTCGGCATGACCGGCAAGCTCCTCTTAGGCGGCACGCCCGGACGTCACACGCACGCCATCGTGAACCTCGACCGGGGCGTACTGCGCTACGAAGACCAGCGCCAGTTTGGGAAGATCGAAGTCGGCCGCGGACTGCCGGCGCGTGTGGAGAAGCTGGGCCCGGAACCGTTGGAGGTGACTCTCGCGGAGTTTGCCGCGCGGCTCAAGCGGCGCAAGGCGCGCATCAAATCCGTATTGCTGGACCAGCGCTTCGTGCGCGGCGTCGGCAATATCTATGCGGACGAGGCGCTTTTCCGGGCGGGCATTCACCCGCTGTCTATCGGCGCGCGCTTGCGCGGCGACCGCGTCAAGCGGCTGCACGGGGCAATCGTGGAGGTGCTCACCGAAGCCATCGCGAAAGGGGGATCGTCGATTTCCGACTACGTGGACGCCGATGGCCGAAGCGGTTTTTTCCAGTTCGAGCACCGCGTTTATCAGCGCACCGGCGAGCCGTGTGTAACGTGCGGCTCCCCCATCCGGCGCACCTTGGTCGCGCAGCGCGGCACGCATTATTGTGCCAAGTGCCAGAAGCGTTGAAGTGGCTTATTAGGCCTCGTCCCGCCCCGTACCCTGCGCATATTGGATCGATAGCCGGTGGTATAGCGGCCGCGGAAAAGCGCGCATCAGGAAGACCAGCAGGCGATAACGCCAGCCGGGAATCACGAACAACCGATCGCGCTCGAGCGCCCGCAACGACGTGTCCACCACCTCATCCGCGGGCATCCACATCCACGCCGGAATCGCCTTGCGGTTGAAAGGCATCGTGTCGTGGAATTCGGAGAGCGTGAACCCGGGGCACAACGCCTGTACGCGCACTGGCGAGCCGATGCTCTTCAACTCCATGTAAATGCCCTCGGTGAAACTGCTCATCCAGGTCTTGGTGGCGGAATAGCTGACGCTACCGGGGTTTTGTCCGAACCCCGAAACCGAGGAAACATTGACAATGTTGCCGCGCCCTCGCGCGACCATGCCTTGGAGCGCGGCATGCATTAGCCGCATGGGGGCCAGAACGTGCAGCCGGTGCATCCGGTCCTGGCCGTCCAGGGGGACCGAAAAGAATCGCCCGGTGATGCCGAATCCGGCGTTGTTAACCAGGAATTCAAGATTCGGCGCGACGGCGATGCGGTCTTCAACGGCCTTCAATTCCGTGTCGCGCGTCAGGTCCGCGGGCAGGATTTCAGCCTGCACCGAATGTTCCTCCCGGATAGCCCGGGCCTGCTGTTCCAGCCGGTCGCGGCGGCGCGCAACCAGCACCAGATCGTAGCCGCGCGCAGCCAGTTGACGGGCGAAGGTAGCGCCGATACCGCTCGAAGCGCCCGTAATCAGGGCCAGGGGACGCGCTTGCTGCATGCCGCTCATGGGCCATCGTAGCACTTGCGGCAATTCAGGTTATGGCGCAGGGTTGTCAGACAAATCCCAGAAGGTTAACAGTCGGGGCGCCGAGCTTCAAGCATCTCCTGAATTTAGTGTAAGCTACACACTCATAGCGCGAACCGCCCGGTGTGCGCGCACAATAGATGAAACGATATGCCGATTTTGCGTCACAATATAGGAAAGACCGACCGGGCGCCTATGACCGATACTGTTAAGCCCTCCTACAAACGCGGCGCGAGCCGGGGCCGCCCCGTGAGCCCGCGGAACGCATCCGCGCTGCTGGTAAACCCGCTCGACCCGCAGCACATTGTGGGAGTCGAAGAAATTACTTTGCCGGACGGTGTCCCGGTCATTTCCGCGCGGATCAGTTTCGATGGCGGGACGTGTTGGCGGGAATCCTGGCCGTTGCCTCTGGAAACGAAATGGGCGGGCGTGGTGGGACCGGTACTGGCGATAGATGCCGACGGTACCCTGAATCTGGCTGCGCTAGCCCTCGACCCGGACCGCTCCCGCGCCTCCCTGGTGCTCTACCGCTCCGAGGATGGCGGCATTCACTGGTCCCGACCGGAAGTGGTGCTGCGGGGAGCCGCCGAGTGCTGCTACTCGATCGCCACTGATCTCAATTCTGCCAGTGCGTTCCGGGGCAGCGTTTATCTGGCCGCCGATATGGGCAACGCGTTGTGCTTTGGGCGCTCCGGCGATGGACGGTCGTGGAGCGGCAAAGGGCATTCCCGGCCCGGTCCGTTGTTCTCCGGGCTGTGTTTCAACCCGGAAGTGCTGGTCGATGCGGACGGTGCGGTGCACGTGGTCTGGATGGCCGGCCCATCCGGTTGCAGCATTCTGGCAGTCGATTCAGCCGACGGCGGGGAAACGTTTGGCGCGCCAGTGACCGTCGCCGAAGGAATCGTCGGCGTCCAGGAAGGGCTTCCGGAAACGGCGCCGGCTACCTGCATCGCGGCGGATGGCGTAGCCCTATGCGTATGGGCGGACGACCGCGAAGGGCGCGCCCGGATTTACCGCCGGCGGTCTCTGGACGGCGGCCGCACGTGGCAAGGACCATCTGCCGGGGAGCCCTTGGTCCCTGCCGGGGAGTCCGGCCAGCACGAATTTCAGCCGCATCTGATATTCACCGCGAGCGGCGAGATCTGTTGCGCATTTTATGAGTACGGCCCAAAGACTGCGGGCGGAGACTTGCTGGTGGACCTGGCCATGGCCGTATCGTACGATCGCGGTGCGACATTTGCGGGCCGCATGGTGCTGAGCGAGCAGCCTTGGGATCCGGCGGTGGACAGGCCGCTCTCGCGGGCCGCCACGCGCGGGGCGCTGGGCTGGCTAGCATTGGAGTGAGTGCCGGCCCCGAACGCTGCCGTGCCGGCCTTCCTGTGCGTCTGGTGCATTCATCTGCTTTCGCAACTGCGCATGCCGCTGCCTATCCCGGTCGGCAATGATCTGAACCCAGACTAGCGGGCCCTGCTGTTCATCTTTGGTTTGACCCTGGAAACCGGCGTGGCTTCCGGGCTGACGACGGCGTTGCAAGCTACCCGCCCCAACCTGATCCCAGCGCTGAAGGAAGGCGGCAATTTACGGTTGCGCAAAAATATCGCCGGCTGAGCCTGCGGAACGCGCTGGTGCTTTGCCAGATGGCCGCGTCGCTCACTTTGTTGTTGCCCGCACCTTGGGTGTCCAGGAGGGATTCAATCCCGGAACATGCATCTGATCTCGCTCGATCCGGTGCGCGATGACTACGCCGCCGGGCGCGCGGCGGCGGTGACGCTCCGGCAGGAATAAGCATTAGGAAGGGCTTGTGTTTGGGGCGTCGCTATGTCATAATCTAGCTAGATTAGCTAGATAGGAGCTATTTTGATGCCCACGGAATGGCAACTGGCGGAAGCCAAGAACCGCCTCAGTGAAGTCGTTAACCGGGCGCTAGCCGAAGGTCCCCAACTCGTGCGCCGGCGCGGCGATACGGTGGTTATCGTGGCTTGGCGGGAATACGAAAAGCTCACGGGCAAGCGCATGGGCTTCAAAGAGTTTCTTACCTCCAAGGGGCCTAGCCTGGAGGGAGTGGACCTGACGCGCGACCGTTCTCCCATGCGGGGCGTGAAGCTGTGAGAGTGTTGCTGGATACGTGCGCCTTGTCCGAACTGCGCCTACCGCGGCCGGACGCGGGCGTGGCGCGCGTCATCCGGGAGCTTGACAGCGACGATTTGTTCGTCAGCGTTATCTCGATCGGCGAAATCGCCAAGGGCGTTGCTCTTCTAAAAGACGGCCAGAAGAAACGGCTGCTGCAAACCTGGCTGCTGGCGCTGGAACGGAACTATGGCGACCGGATTCTTCCCATCGATCTGGAGACTAGCCGCATGTGGGGCGAACTCACGGCGACCGCGCAGCAAGCGGGCCGCACGATTCCAGCCAGCGACGGCCTGATCGCGGCGGCCGCCCGGCGGCACGGCCTTTATATCATGACGCGTCATACCGCGGATTTCGAGCCTTCCGGCGTGCCGCTCCTCAACCCTTGGGAACACGCATAGGGGTAACGAACGGATTGCCTTTGATCGTATACCGTAGCGGCCAGTCGGCGCAGTGGCGGATGCCGATGCGCGGCGTGACCTCGATTTCGAATGGTTCGTCATGCGGCGCACGGGGGCTGCGCACGGTCAGGTTACCGCGCGTCACATCGGCGCCGTTCTGCGCGCGGGTGATCCCCAGCGCCAATGTCAGACGGCCCGGTCCGGACGTGAGATCGCGCAGAGTGCGCGCGGAAGGGCGGCGGTGCTGCATGGTCTCAATTCCTCCCACGGGCTCGATCGCGCGGATGAGCACGCCTCCGGGCCGGCCATCCGGCTCGGCCACCAGATTCAGGCACTCGTACATGCCGTAGATGAAATATACGTAGGCGTGACCCGGCGGTCCGAAGATGACGCGCGTGCGCGGCGTAATGCCGCGCGCGGAATGGGAGGCCAGATCGTCGCCCCCGGGATAGGCCTCGGTTTCCACGATCTTGCCGGACGTTTCGCCGTGCACCAGCAGTTTGCCGAGCAGGCCGCGGGCAACTTCGATGGTGGGACGCGCATAGAAACTACGGGGCAGAATCATGCCACTTCAAACCTGTTTTAGCGCCGGCTGCGGCTGTGCCGCGGCGACCAGCCGGCGCGCTTCGGCCCGCAAGCCTGGCCAGCGCCAGCCGAAGACGACGGCCGCCGCCATGCAGATGACGCCACCGCCGGTGATCGTGGCAGGCGCTCCCCAGCGCGCGGCCGTCACGCCGCTGAGCACCGCGCCGAGCGGGGCCATGCCCATGAACATCATCGAATAGACCGACATCACGCGCCCGCGTAAATGATCGGGCGACATAGTTTGGATCAGTGTATTTGACGATCCCATCTCCACCATCATGGCAAAGCCCACAGGCAGCAGCAGCGCGCAGGAGGTCCAAAACGAACGCGAAACCGCAAACGCAATCAGCGACGCGCCGAACGCCCCCGCCGCGATCGCCACCCAGCGCCCCAGCCCTTTAACGGTTTGGCGCGACGCCAGCAGCAGAGCGCCGGCCAGCGCGCCGACTCCGGAAGCGCCCATCAGGATGCCCAGCCCTTTCGCCCCACCGTGCAGAATCCGGTCGGCGAAGATCGGCATCAGCACGGCGAAGGGCATGCCGGTTGCGCTCAAGATTCCCAGTAGGATTAGCAGGTGGTGAATGGGTGGGCTGCCGAGCACAAACCGGAATCCTTCGATCACGTCGGCCAGCGGTGACGCCTGCCGCTTGACGGGCTTGCGATCGTCGACCGTCATGAGCAGCAGCCCCGCAATCACCGCGATGTAGCTCACACCGTTTGCGAAGAAGCACCAGCCTTCGCCGATGCCGGCCACCAGGATGCCGGCCACCGCCGGGCCAATCACGCGCGAGGCGTTAAACATTGAGGAGTTCAGGGCGATGGCGTTGATCAGGTCTTCACGCCCCACCATCTCCACGAAGAACGCCTGCCGCGCGGGAATATCGAAAGCGTTCACGACTCCCAGCAGCGCGGACAAAACCACGACGTGCCAGACCCGCACCGCGCCGGTGAGCGTGAGGGCGGCCAAAACCAGCGCCAGCAGCATGGCGGCCGTCTGCGTGCCGATCACTACCCGCCGGCGCCGAAAGCGGTCGGCCACGATACCGCCCAGTGGAGACATCAGGAACACCGGAATCTGGCTCGAAAAGCTTACCAGCCCCAGCAGCACGGACGATCCCGTCAGCTTGTAGACCAGCCATGCCTGGGCGACGTTCTGCATCCAGGTGCCGATCAGCGAGATCAACTGGCCGCCGAAGAACAGTTGGAAATTGCGATAACGGAGCGCGCGCAAAGTGGCGGGAAGCGTCAAGCGGCGGAAACCTCGCGGTGTAGCATTGGAATTACTATGGTAAGGGGCAGTTTAGATTTCGCCGATGTCTTTAGTTCCGCCATATATCGAATCGCTGCGGCCGTACGAGCCGGGCCGCTCCATCGACGCAGTGCGCCGCGAGTACGGTTTGACGAATGTCTCGAAGCTGGCATCCAACGAAAATCCCCTGGGGCCGTCACCGTTGGCGATCGAAGCCATCCGGCAGCAGTTGAGCGGCTTGAATCTCTATCCCAACGGCGGCCTTGATTTGCGCCGCACGTTAGCCGAAAAGTTCGATCTAAAGCCGGAAAATGTGATCGCGGGCAGCGGGTCTGAGGGCATCATGTCCGGCATCATCAGGACCTTCCTTTGTGATGATGACGAGGTGTTGACTACGGATGCAGCTTTTATCGGCTTCCAGGTGCTGGCACGGTCGCGCGGCGTCAAGTACCGTACGGTACCCTATCGCGACTGGCACTACGATTTGCCCGCGCTGGCCGGGCAGATTACCGAAAACACCAAGATTATTTACCTGGCGAATCCCAACAATCCGACCGGGACGATCTTCACGCGGCACGAATTCGACAGCTTCTATCGGCACGTGCCCGAGCGCGTGCTGATCATTTTGGACGAAGCCTATTTCGAATATGCGAAAGACAATCCGCGGTATCCGGATTCGATGCATTACCGCTACGACAACGTGATCACGCTGCGGACTTTCTCGAAGATATACGGCTTGGCGGGCATCCGGATCGGTTACGGATTCGCGCACGAAGACCTGATCTCCAATCTGCTGAAGGTGAAGTTGCCGTTCGAACCCAGTACGCTGGCGCAGGCCGCGGGCATCGGCGCGCTGGCGGACAAGGAATTCCTTCATCGGTCGCTGGAACTGAACGCGCGCGGGCTACGGCTGCTGACGGATTCATTCCGCGGCATGGGGATGGAAGTGGTTCCTTCGGACGCCAACTTCGTGATGCTGCCGCTGGCCAGCCCGGAGGAAGCGCGAGCGTTGACCGAAGCGCTGCTGCGGGAGGGCGTGATCGTGCGGCCGCTGGGGGCGTTCGGGTTGCCGCAATGCGTGCGCATATCGACAGGCACCGATGAAGAAAATGCGCGGTGTGTCGAGGCGGTAAAGGAACAATTATGCAAACCTTAACGGAATCGTCGACCGGAACTCAGAAGGACTTTCTGCCGCTGAACGGCACCGACTATGTGGAGTTCTATGTGGGCAACGCCAAGCAGGCCGCCTATTTCTACAGGTCGGCATTCGGCATGCGGCTGACGGCTTATCGGGGGCCGGAGACGGGCACGCGCGAATGTGCGTCGTGGCTGGTGGAGCAGGGCAAGATCCGGCTGGTATTCACCACCGCGCTCACGCCCGGCCATCCGGTGGCCGAGCATGTGAGGTTGCACGGCGATGGCGTGCGGGATATCGCGCTGTGGGTGGACGACGCGGATTCGGCCTTCCGCGAGACCACGCGTCGGGGCGCCGGGGAGGTGCGCGAGCCGGAGACGCTACGCGACGAGCATGGCGAAGTGCGTATATCGGCCATCGCCACGTACGGCGATACGATCCACTCTTTCGTGGATCGGCGCAACTATCGCGGCGTCTTCCTGCCCGGCTTCGTGCCGATAGAGCCGGCCGACGCGGTGGCGCGGCCGGTGGGACTGAAGTACATCGACCACATGGTGGGCAACGTGGGGTGGGGCGCGATGAACACCTGGGTGGATTTCTATCGGGATGTGATGGGCTTCCGGCTGTATCAGCACTTCGACGATAAGGACATCAGCACGGAATATTCGGCGCTGATGTCCAAGGTGATGGCCAACGGCAACGACAGGGTGAAGTTTCCCATTAACGAGCCAGCGGAAGGCAAGCGCAGGTCGCAGATCGAGGAGTATCTGGATTTCTACCATGGCCCGGGCGTGCAGCACATCGCCATGGCTACGGATGACATCATCGATACGGTGACCCGCCTGCGCGATCAGGGCATCGAGTTTCTGCGGGTGCCATCGACTTACTACGACGATCTGACCGCGCGCACGGGGGCGATCGATGAACCCATCGAGCGCTTGAAGGAACTGGGCATCTTGGTGGATCGCGACGACGAAGGATACATGCTGCAGATTTTCACTAAGCCCGTGGAGGACCGGCCGACGTTGTTCTATGAAGTAATCCAGCGCAAAGGCAGCCGGAGTTTCGGCAAGGGGAATTTCAAGGCGTTATTCGAAGCGCTGGAGCGGGAACAGGACCGGAGGGGGAATTTGTAGGACAGGTCTCCCCCCGCGCCAGAGAGGACAGGCCAGGAGGCCCGTCCTACTCCAGTTTATAAATGGTCAGTCCGGACAGCAGTTTAGGATAAAAATCTGTGGATTTCTGGGGCATCACACCTCCGCCAAACGAAATCCGCGCCACTTCGTCCACCGGAACCGGCTTAAGCAGGAAAGCCACCTGGGCGGCGCCGCTTCGAGCCGCTTCGAGCGCCGCATCCAGCCCGCGCACGTAGCGCAGATTCTTCTCGTCGCGAACCGCCTCTTCGCCGATGCCCAGTAGGCGCAGCAGCCGCTCATGCAGCACGCGCACGTCCAGATGCCCGGCTGAATCGCGTGCTTCGATGAGGTACACCCGGCTGCTCATGGCTGCGCCGATGATGGCGCGGCCCGGCGAATCCCTCCAGGCGCGCTGGAGCGCCTCCGCGCTGGGGATCTGCGCTACCTCGAAGCCCGCGGCCACCTGCCGGATGAACTCGCCCGCGTCGAAGTTCGCCACACCGCTTACCAGCCGGTGCGTCGCCAGGATCTGCAGTCCCGGGGAATGCATGTTCACGAACGTCATCATGACCCGGTCCGCGCCGGCGAGGTCGGGATTCTCACGGCGGAACGCCAGCGCGGTTTCGTAGCGATGGTGTCCGTCGGCGATGAGCAGCTTCTTATCCGACATCAGTTGCCGGATTTGCGCGATGCGTCTGGCGTCCGCGATCTTCCAAAACCGATGGCGCGCGCCGTATTCGTCGGTGACATCGCCAGTCGGCGGCCCTTGCGCGGCCTCATCGAGCAAACGATCGATTTCCCCCGCGGGGTCCGGGTACAGCATGAAGAGTTGGCCGAAATGCGCGTGCGTATGGCGCAGTAGTTCCAGGCGGTCCTTCTTCGGGCCCGAAAGCGTCTGTTCGTGCCGGTGGACGACGCCTGCCGAATATTCCTCCACCGCGCCGAGGCCAATGAAGCCCTTGCGCACCAGGCGCTCGCCGCTATCCGGCATACTGAACTCCTGGAAATATGCGAACAGTGCCGGCTCAGGGTCGCGCGCCAGGATACCTTGCGCGGTCCAGTCTTCCAGATGTCGCGCGGCGCGCGTGTAAACGTTTTCGCTCTCCGAATCGGATTCGTGGCGTTCGCCCAGAATGATGCGCACCAGGTTGTATGGGCTCGATTGCAGATAGCGCTGCCGCATCTCCGGCGAAATTTTGTCGTAAGGCTGGGTCACCAAGTCCTGGAGCGCGCCGGCCTTAGCCGTGTAGCGGTACGGTTGGAACGGAAAGATATTAGCCATGCGGAGAGGAATCTTCAGGATAACAGACGGGGCAGTGGGAGCTGCTGAGTCAAGGGGCGGGCGACGGGCAGGAAGCCCACGGTGTTCTAGTTGATAATTCGGATGCGTCCGTATCAATGGCAGTGCGCGATCGCCGCGTCATGGGCATGCCAGAAGCGCGATTTCAGCGCGGTTCCGAAGAAGCCCTCTTCCAGAGGCCGGCTGACAAGCCAGGCGGTGCGCGGCGCAACAAGTTATAATTACTTGCACAGTGGTCAGACAATAGCATGCCCCCCACGGACCCGTCTGGGTACTACGCCGCGCTTGGCGTTGTCCCATCGGCCACCAGCGACCAGATCAAGCGGGCGTTCAAGGCGAAGGCACGGGCAACCCATCCCGACAGAAACCCCGCTCCCGATGCGACCCAGCAGTTTCAGTTCATTAACGAAGCTTATCGGGTCCTAGGCGACGCGCAAACACGAGCCGAATACGATGCGCACGCCTACGAGGCACCCGAAGAGAAGGCAGCGTCCGCCCCTCCTACTGTTGACCCGGCTATCTGTTCTGTCTGTGGTCGAGCTAGTGCCCAGCCTCGTTACGCCATCTACCAGGACGTAGTAAGCGCCATCTTCGTCACTTGGCGCAAAGTACATCAAGGCATTTTTTGTGCGGATTGCGGTGCAAAGGCTGCATATCGTGCTTCCTTGAAGACTTGGCTGTTGGGTTGGTGGGGATTCCCCTGGGGCCCCGTCTACTCGATTCAGTCAATCGTTTGGAATATGCGCGGCGGACAGCAACCTTGCCTTAATAACTTCAGGATTCTCAGTCGGCTGGCTACCCATTTTACTTACCTCGGACGGCTGGATTTGGCTGGCGCTGTCGCCCGCAGCGCCCTCGCTTTTTGGGACAGAATGCCCATGAGCGAGAGGATCGTGTTGGGGGGCGGGAGATCTGACGATTCCGAGACGCGCCGGGTGGTCGGGATGCTGAGATCAATGGTGGCTGGTCGCGGAACGGACGGTCCTGCTCCCATTCTCAAGGACCTTTGGGGTTTTGGTTCAAAGGCATTCAGGGTCCAACTGGCCGGGGCTGCGTTTTTTGCAATACTGGTCGGAGCGGTTGCATCGCTTACGCTAAGCCCGAGTGAACGATCCGCCTACAGGCACACGCCTCCCGGGATACCCGTGGGGGTTGACCCATCCGGCACTGACCCGGCCGCGCATCCACCAGGGCGAAACACCCCCGCAGTGGACCCCAGTTCCGGACAGGATCCCGACGCCTTCATGGCCGCGCAGGGTGCCTTCAACCAGCCCCTTTTACCCATGCCATCGACAGGGGAGATCCGGCCTCGGCGGAAGAAGGACACCGGCGTCGTCCTGGCACCCCTGACAGTCGCGACGGCTGACGGGAGCCCCAATTACTATTTAAAACTGGTCGACTGGCAGACACATGCGATTAGACTGGTGTTTTTTGTGCGCTCCGGCAAGACGGCGCGGGTAAGGGTACCTCTCGGGAGCTATGAACTTCGGTACGCAGAAGGAGCCGAGTGGTATGGCGAGGAGTACCTATTTGGGCCGGGCACTGGCTATGCAAAAGCAGCCGAGCCGTTTGACTTTCGCACGGAGGGCGATAGAGTTCTGGGCTTCACCGTTGAGTTGATCAGGCAGACCAACGGCAATCTAACAGAAGTGGCCATCAAGGCATCGGATTTCTAAGGAAGGTGGAGGAGCATCCCAGTGGTATCGCGCGCAACCATTACAAGCCTGAAAGGGAAGGATGTTAGGCATCGGGATGAGGAAGCTTTCGGATCGCAGACAACACGGCGGCGGCCGCTCGGAAATCAGGGCTGGCGGATCTCTAATCCCGGCGGCGCGACGCGCAGGAAGTCTCTTGTGTTCCAAGTGAGCAGGACGGATGCCCCGGCGTCGAAGGCTTCGCGCGCGATCACCGCGTCGTAGATTATCCCACCGCCCATTTCACGCGAGCTCACATCCTGAATCGTCTGCCACGCCGCGTCGCCCGGCATGCCGCAATCTCGGCTCTCTTGAAAAAGTTCTCTTTAAGAAGCCGCCGCGCGTCCTGCGGCAACAAGCGAACCGGCATTCGCGTCAAGACCGAAACGGATTGCAGCAGCGCGGAGGCGGGAAATCACGAGCCGCTCGCGTCTCAATTCATAGCCTGCTTCGTGGGCGCATGAAATGCGTGCCAGGAAGAAAGCAAGGGGACGACGCAACTGGTATCCAATGCGAAGGCGGCACTCAACGCCGGTCCCTTTCATCGCGAAGGTCGCGAATCGACTTGCCAACCTGCTCATGCGTGAGCGGCTCTGTTCCCGGCGGCGTGACGGCGACCAAGAGGGAACCCTCCCGTACCAATTTCACTTTCCGGGGCGCAGGCTCCCGTCCGGCAGAATCAATGGTAGTTCGCATGCCATAATTCTACCGTTCCGCGCGCCCTCGTCTTTTGATAGACTGAGTAGCCGCATGAAACGCCTTGCCTTGCTCGTACCACTCGCGGTCGCTTGCGCGCTGCTGGCCGCCTCGGTCAATGATCCAGCGGAGATCGCCCGCTCCGTGACCATCTATCGCGACACCTACGGAGTGCCGCACATCTTCGGGCCGACCGACGCCAGTTGCGTCTTCGGCTATGCCTACGCCCAGGCTGAGGACAATTTCTGGCAGATCGAAGATAGCTACCTGCGCGCCCTGGGGCGCGCTTCCGAAGTATACGGCAAGAAGACGTTGGACGACGACCTGGTGATCCGCACGTTGGAGATTCCGCGCCTCGCGAAGGCGGAATACGAGCATGCGCCGGCGCCCATGCGCGCTCTGCTGGACGCATTCGCGGAGGGGATCAACTTCTACCTCGAGCGGCATCCACAGGTGCATCCGCGGCTAATCGCACACTTCGAGCCGTGGCACATGCTGGCGTTCAACCGCTACGCCCTCTACTACCTTTTTCTCTACGGCGAGACGGGCATTCCCAAGGAAGACACCGGAAAAATGGCTGACCGGCAAGGCTCGAACATGTGGGCCATCCGGCCGTCGAAGAGCGCCACGGGCCACGCCATGCTGTTCATCAATCCGCACCAGCCGTTCTTCGGACCCGGCCAATGGTATGAGGGACACGTACACAGCGAGTCGGGCTGGGACATGTCCGGCGCTTCGTTCTTCGGTTCGGCGTTTCCGACCATCGGCCACAACGAGCACCTGGGCTGGAGCCACACTGTGAACAAACCGGACGTTTTCGATGTGTGGGAGGAAACTTTCGACAAACCCGGCGATCCATTGGCCTATCGCTACGATGGCGGCTACCGCCAGGCCACAGCTTGGACCGATTCCATCGCCATCAAGACGGACGCGGGTCCGGTTACGCGCACTTACAAGATGATAAAGACTCATCATGGGCCGGTGGTCGCGCAGCGCGGCGGGAAATCGCTGGCCGTGCGGTTTGCGCGTTTCGAAGAGGGCGGCCAGATTGCGGAGTGGTACCAGATGTCGAAATCGCGTAATCTCGCCGATTTCCGCGCCGCGATGTCGCCCCTGGCGGTGCCCATGTTCAATGCCATGTATGCCGACGATGCGGGCAACATCTTCTATCTTTACAACGGCGCTGTGCCGCGACGGTCGACGAGTTTCGATTGGTCGAAACCGGTCGACGGCAGTACTTCCGCCACAGAGTGGCACGGCTTCCACACCATCGACGAACTGCCGCAGGTGCTGAATCCGAAATCAGGATTCGTGCAGAACTGCAATTCCACGCCGTTTACCACCACCTTCGAGGGCAACCCCGATCCATCGGAATATCCAAAGTATATGGTGGGTGAAAGCGACACAGCCCGCGCCCGAATTTCCCGGCGAATCCTCTGGAATACGGAAAAATTTACCTTCGAAGACTGGTCCCGGGCGGCGTTCGACACGTACGTGATTGAGGCGGAAACGGAGATCCCCCGGCTGGTGGAGCGCTGGGAGGCCCTGAGGCAGTCGGACGCGCCGCGGGCCGGCAAACTGGCGCGCGCTATTGCCTACTTGCGCGAGTGGGACCACATCAGCCGGGATTCCTCAGTGCCAATGACGCTGTTTTCCTTGTGGTTCTGGAAGCAAGTGCAGGACCCAAAAACCAAGCAGGACCCTGTCGGGACGCTGGAAGGGATCATGGCCGACCTGGAGAAGGACTTCGGCAAATGGGAGGTACCTTGGGGCGAGATCAATCGGCTGCAGCGCGCGCAATCGGGCGGGGAAGAACCGTTTAACGATGCGCGGGAGAGCTTGCCTGTGGCCGGCGGTCCGGGCCCGATCGGTATTGTGTTCAATTTCTATGCACGCCCGGAGAAAGGACAGAAGGAGCGCTTCGGCGTGGCTGGACATTCGTTTGTTAGCGTCGTGGACTTTGGGCCCAAGGTAGAGGCTAAGTCCATCCTGGTTTTTGGAGAGAGCGGCGATCTGAAATCGCCGCATTACTTCGATCAGGCGAGGCTTTACGCGAACCGGCAATTTAAGCCGGCATGGTTCGCCCTGGCCGATATACAGGCGCATACGGAGCGGACGTACCATCCCGGAGAGTAGCTGGCTGCCCGCTCCGTCGTTGGCAATAAACGTGCTCCAATTAACGCAGTATGGCGGCGTTTGCGAGTGTTCCTGAGGGTTATGTCTGGGAGGATCCCGGCGATTCGATCATGATCCAGGTCAGCTTGGATCTGGTCGAACGGATGGGAGCCGTGGTCCAGCAGCTCTTGGGCGGGGCGTCGCGCGGCAACGAAATAGGCGGGGTTCTGTTGGGCCGGACACTTCCCGGATCCGGCCGGGCGATCCTGATCGACGATTTCGAGTTGAAGCCTTGTGAACACCTGCGGGGCGCTTCGTATACGCTTTCGCCGAGGGATCGGCGCTTGCTGGGCGCGCGTCTGACGCGACGGGACTCGCGCCAAGTGGTCGGCTATTTCCGCAGCCATACGCGCCCCGGGATGTATCTGGACCAAGACGACTTTGCGGTCTTCAGCCAGTATTTTCCCGAACCATGGCAAGTGTTCCTGCTGGTGCGGCCTTCAATGGAGGGTCCCCCAGTGGGCGGTTTTTTCTTTTGGGAGGATGGCGACGTCAATCGACGAGCGCCTTACCGCCAGTTTCCATTTGACCATGCAAGGCTGGCGGAGGGCGGTTTCCCAATTACTGGGGGACAGGCCCTCGCCACCGCGGGCCCCCGCCCTGCTCCGGTCTTGGTCCCGCAGCCCGAGATGCGCGCGCGCCGCACGCTGCCGCCGCTACCATGGGTGGTAGTGCCGCTAATCGCGTTCCTGTTTCTCGTAGGCGCTTTCGTCGTTTCGGAAAACCAAACGCCGTCAAGCGGAATTACGGTGGTAAAGGCCAGCCCGCCGATCGAGCCGTTGCTGCCGGAACCGGTTCCCCAGGCAGCGGTGAGCACTCCTGCCGTGAGTTCGCAAGCGGCTCTAAGGGCGCCCGAACCGGTCGCGGAGACTAAGACGGTTGCGGCATCCAAGCCGAAGCCGGCCCGGCAGCCCCGGCCAATCGCGGCGACGCCTCCACCGGTCGCGGTCGCGCGTACAATGTACCGCGAAGTCGAGCCGCCACCGGCGCTCGGTGCACCGAACGCGAGGCTTGACCCGAAGCTGGCGACCGTCTTGCCGTCGAGGGTCGCTGCTGCACCTCCACTCGAAGCCGACGTCAGCTACGAGGCTCCGCATCCTGGGGTCTTCCGGCGCGCGCTGCACAAGATCGAGGGCGTTGGCGAGCCGGAATCGGGTGCATTTGTGGCGCCGTCGCCTATCCGGAAAGTCGCGCCGATGAAACCCGCGGGCGCCGACGCCGACGGGCGACAGGTGGACGTGAAGGTATTTATCGACCAATCCGGCGGCGTGTCGCGCGCGCAGGTGCTGACCAAGGGCGCCGATTTGTCTGCCGCGGCGCTCTCCGCCGCGCGCCAGTGGCAATTCACGCCGGCCCGCAAACACGATAAACCCGTACCGAGCGAAATGGTGCTCCACTTCCGCTTTTAGTTAGGTATTCACCCACCGGCGGGCTTTCATTTCAAAGCGGGGCAGACTTCCTTGGGAAACCACCGACACCGGGATACGCAAGGCGAAAGCGTTCGTGAGCGCCGCCTCCAATCGGTGCGCCAGAGTGGCATCGTGGGCATGCGTGGGGGCAGCTTCCACCTGGATGCTTAACTCAGGCAACGTGCGGTGGTTTTGAATCTCCACCCGGTACTCGCTTACCGCATCGAACCCGCGCACGATGTTCTCGACGGCGCTGGGATACACGTTGACGCCGCGCACGACCAACATGTCGTCTGTGCGGCCCAGTATTCCCCCGTTCAGGGCCAAGTCGCGAGTCCCGCATTCACAGAGATCTTCCACCGCGGCTTGCACGATGTCACTGGTGCGATAACGCAGCAACGGCGATCCGAGGCGGCCGAGGTTAGTGAGCACTAGCTCACCGGTTACTCCACTGGGCATGCGCTGTCCGGTCAGCGGGTCGATGATTTCCGCAATGTAGGAGTCCTCGATGATGTGCAGCACGCCCTGCCGTTTCGGACAGCCGTAACTGACTGGACCGATCTCAGTCATGCCGTGATGATCCACCACGCGCGCCCCGCGCCAGAGTTTGGAGATGTGGTTTCGCGTAGCCGGCACGCTGCCTCCCGGCTCGCCCGCGACGATCAGTGTTAGCACCCTGGCCGCCCCCAGGTCGATGCCTTCCTCGGCCGCGACTTCGGCTAAGCGGATGGCGTAGGTCGGGGTGCAGCACAGCACCGTGGCCGAGGTTTCGACGATGGTGCGCAAGCGCGCGGCGCTACGCATGCCGCCGCCGGGTATAGCCAGGCAACCCACGCGGGTGGCGGCTTCGAATCCGATCCAGAACCCCAGGAATGGCCCGAAAGAGAAAGCGAAGAAGATGCGGTCGTCAGCCGAGACGCCGGCCGCTTGGTACACGCGGACCCAATTGCCGATCATCCAATCCCAGCTTTCGGGCGTGTCCAGCCAACGCATGGGAGTACCGGTGGTAGTCGCGCTGGTCTGGCAAAACCGAGTGTAGCGAGCCATGGGATAAGTCAGGTTGGAGCCATACGGCGGATGCGCGATCTGGTCGTCGATCAGCTCCTGTTTCACTGTGAACGGCAGGGAAGCAATGTCCGAATCGGGACTCACGCCGCGCAGCTTGGCGGCGTAGAAAGGATTATCGCGGAGAACTACCGAGAGCACATCGCGCAGTCGACCTACCTGCATGACTCCAGAACTTCTCCGGTGGGGAGTGGTTTGCCGTGCGGGAGCCGCTCGGGGACGGCCGCGAACCTGGCCACCGCATCGAATAGCGGCTGGAAATCGCGGAACAAGTTTCCCATGAGACAATCGGTCATGTCGCCTTTAAGCTCCGGAAATTCGTTGATGAACACCCGGAAGCTGAACGCCTGATTATAAAAAGCGTACACCAACTTGCGCATTGCCTCGATTCCCTCGCAGACCTGCGCGCCATATGCGGCGAAGCGCGATGCGGAAACGTCTCCGGCTTCGAGCGCGGCGTCCACGGCGTCCGCGGCAAGTTCCCCGCTGCGCAAGGCCAGCAGCACGCCGGACGAGAACACGGGGTCCAGAAATCCGAAGGCATCGCCCGCCAGGATCAGTCCGTCGGCCGCACAGTGGCGCGAGCGATACGAATACTCGCCGGTGACCTTGTAGGGTCCGAATTGTTCACCGGCGGCCAGATGCTTTTCGATCCACGCGTTTTTCTTGACTTCGCGGTGAAAAATCTCGGCCAGGTCGCGCGTGCCGTTGTATAAATAGTCCTTCTCGGCGACCACACCCACACTCACAATGTCGTTCGCCAAAGGGATGTACCAAAGCCAACCCTTTTCCGGGACGTACGCAACGGTCGTCGCGCCTTCGTCGATTCCGGGATCGCGCAGCGCGCCTTTGTAGTAAGTCCAAACGGCAATCTTATTCAAGACAGGATCCCGCACCTTCCAACCGTTGCGTGTTACAGCGAAGGCATCGCGCCCCGTGGCATCGATGGTGATGGGTGCGTGAAACTCACGTGTATCGCCTGCCTTAGTAACTGCCTTGACCCCGGTAACGGTCCCATTCGGCTGAATCAGATCGCGAACCGTGATCTCTTCGATTACTTCCGCGCCTTTCTCGCGGGCGTTGTCGAGCAGCAGTTGGTCGAACTCGCTGCGCAAGACCTGCCAGGTCGCGGAGGCTTCGTGCGCCAGTTGCTGCGAGAAATAGAACGGCACCGAGGCGCGTCCGCTCGCGCCGACGAATTGTACACTGTGTTTGCGCGTGAAGTGCGAGGCCTTCATGCGGTCCAGCACGCCGATCCGTTGCAGCGTGAAGTAACCGTAGGGCAACAGCGACTCGCCGATGTGATAGCGCGGAAATTTTTCCTTCTCCAGCACCACCACACGGCGCCCTTTGGCGGCCAGCACGGCAGCGGCCGTTGAACCGGCCGGGCCGCCTCCAATTACGACGGCATCATACTGCATATGCGAGCTTGTGTTCCGGCAGGAAGAACTCGTAAAGCAACCGGTCGACTTGCAATAAACCGTCGCGGGTAAGGCGCCAGCCATCCGCATCCGCAGTCAGGAAACCCCTGTCGCGCAGAATACGCACTGGCGCGGCAAACCGCTCTTGAATCCGGACGCCAAACTTGTCCTCAAAGTACCGGTCGCGAACGTGCCCCAACTTCATTTGCAGAATGAGCTCGCGGATCAAGCGCTGTTCCTGGGTAAGAGTCAACGCACGGTAGATCGGCAGTAGGCCATGGCGCAGCTTATCGGAGTAGGTCTCGAACTCATGCTCGTTCTGGAAGTGCGTGCCCTGCACATGCGAAAAGGAGGCGACACCCAAGCCGATCATATCCGCGCCGGACCACAGAAGGTCGGTATAGACGAACCGAGTCTTCGCGGGATTCTTAACTGCCGTGTAAGCGCTGCGTACGGTGTATCCCGCATTTTCCAATTCCGCGAAAGCGTAACTAACCCAGTCGCGCTTGATCTTCCAGGTAGCCACGGGTGCGACCGACTGTCCCATAACCTTCATCTCTTTGAAGATGGTCGTATTATATGGCACTTCCATCTGATAGATGGTGACGCTATCGGGATCCATCTCGATAGTCTTGCGCACACACTCGCGCCAGTTGGCAGTGGTCTCGCCCACCATGCCGGCAATTAAATCGATATTGATCTGCGGGAAGCCGATGGAGCGCGCGAAGTTATACGCGGGTCCGATTTCTTTGGATGTATGCGCGCGCCCGTTGACTTTCAGGATGTCGTCAT
Source organism: Bryobacteraceae bacterium (assembly GCA_049516155.1). Lineage (GTDB taxonomy): Bacteria > Acidobacteriota > Terriglobia > Bryobacterales > Bryobacteraceae > Bog-159. Next base: position 47,015 of record JBEKTJ010000007.1, on the reverse strand, counting down.
CGAAGTTTTCGATGCCCAGACTGAGACGCGTGACGCCCAGATCTTTGATTATTTGGAGTTTGCCTTCGGTAAGAGTTCCCGGTTCACACTCGAAGGCGACTTCTTCGGCTTCATCCCAGGGCAGCAGGCGCTTCATCCGTTCGACCAGGCTGGAAAGCTGCCGGGAGGAAATGTAAGAGGGTGTGCCGCCTCCAAAGTAGATGAACTTCGGCTTGCGTCCGCCGATGAACGCCTTCTCGGAGTAAAGGGTAAGTTCCTGGATCGCAGTGTCGAGGTAACCTTCCACTTCGGCCGCGTTCTTGTCGGTGTAGACTTTGAAGTAACAGAAATGACAACGCTTCCGGCAAAAGGGGATGTGGAGGTATATGCCCAGCGGCGTGTTTGGCGCCGGAGGGCGGTCCAGCGCGGCGAAGACGTCCCCAACATGGGCCGGACTCCAGAAGGAGTACGGGGGATAGTTGGACACGAAATAGCTGCCGCCTGTGGTTTGTTCGGTTTCGATGTCAGTTGGCATCCGGATACTTCATTGTACCAAGGGACAGGGCAGGAGGCCTGTCCTACCAGAGGAACTTTAAGGCCAGTTGCAGGCGGCGCGGATCGCCCGCCGAGAGAATCTGGCCGAATGTGGGCGAACCGATGAAATTATCGGGCAGGCTGAAGTTCGTGTGATTCAGCACGTTGAATCCTTCGATACGGAACTGCACAGTGGCGCGCTCGCGAATCACGGTATTCTTGACGAGTGAGAGATCCACCGTAGCCATGCCCGGTCCTGTGACCGTGTTGCGGCCGGAGTTGCCGAAGCTGCCGTAGGGCGGAATCGCGAACGCCGCGGTATTGAACCACTCGTTGGCCGAGGGGTTGGAGAGCCGCGGATCCCCTACCACGTTGGGCCGGTCGTTAGCGCCGAAGCCCAGGCTGTCGATGCCGGTGTTGCTGTTATCGTCATCCGCCAGCAAGTCCACGGTGAATGGCTGGCCGGTCTGGAACTGGAGTATGCCGAAGGTCTGCCAACCCCTTAGCCAGCGGGAGGCCTTTCCGAACGGCAGATCGTAGCCGTAGCTGGCGACAAACCTTTGGCGCACGTCGAAGTTGGAAAGTCCCCGCTCGGCGCGCAGGTCGTAACTGTCCTGCGGAAAGTTCGAATCGCCGTCGCTGGAAAAGAAGCTGGAATCGTTGTCGATCGACTTCGCGAATGTGTAGGAAGCCAGCAGCGACAAGCCGAAATTCAAACGCTGTTCGAAGCGCGCCTGCAGGCTGTTGTAGCTGGAATTCCGGTTGGACTCCAGCAGGTCGATATCGGCGAACTGGGGCAGGGGACGCTCGAAATACGGGTTCGTCGAAGGCGGCGGTTGGTTGAAGTCGCGCGCGCCAATGAGATCGGTGCCCTTCGAACCTACGTAGCCGATTTCAATCATCCGGCTGCCGCCCAGAGAGTGCTCGACGTTGAAATTCCATTGCTGCACATAGGGCGTGTGCAGGTTGGGTTGAAAGGCCAAGGCGGAAGGCGGGTAGGGATACGGAAAGTTACTAGGAAACGGGTTGGAGAGCAGCAGCGGCTGAGTGGCGCTGATCGGGTAGTACACGTTGAGATTGAAATAGGGCGGGCTGAAATAGAGGCCCTCGCCCGGCGCCAGTGAGGATTGATCGTAGTAAACTCCGTAGCCGGTGCGTACCACGGTGCGCGGCGACCATGCGGGCGTCCAGGCCAGGCCCACGCGCGGGGCGAAATTGTCGCGGTCCGGGACGTAGCCGCCGCGCGGCATGCCGTCCGTGCCCACGGGAACCAACGTCTGGGTCGCCAGATCGTACAGGTTGGCGTGATTTTGGGCGTCCACCGGGGGCGAGTTGAATTCGTAACGCAGCCCCAGAATCAGCGTGAGATTGGGGCGTACTCGCCAGGTGTCGTTGGCGAAAAAGTTGTAACTGTGGGTGCGCAGATGCTCCGGGTTATCGAGCGTAGCGACGCCGGAATCCGTCGGCAAGCCCAGCAACAACTCTTCCAGCGCGTTGCCGGTAATGTCTCCCAGGAAGTCGATGAAGCCGCGGGCCTCGATGTCGCGGTAGGCGTTTTGTTGTGTAATGCGGTAATCCGCGCCGAATTTCGCCTGGTGGCGGCCGTGTACCCAGGTCAGGATGTCATTCAACTGATATATGTTGCTGGTGGAATGCTGGGGGTTGTTGTCTTCGTCGCCGATCGGCGAGAATCCGGTCACCGAGATGAGACTGAGTCCGAAATCACGCGGGTTGGTGGAAATCGTCGGCAACCCAACCTGGCTATTGATGTTGTCGCCGATATCCTGCTGATAAACACCCTCCGAGACGCGGTCGAACCCCGCGCGGATCTCGTTGAGCAGGGTAGGCGTGAAGACGTGCGTTTCGGCGATCATGGCATTCTGATCGCGAGTGGGGACATTGTCGCCATAACCGGGCACCAGGGGGAAACTGGGGCCGGTGAACGGCTCGAACAGAGTGCCATCGCCAAAGCTATAGCGAAACGTCAACTGCGAGGAAGGCGCCAGCGTATGATCGACGCGCACATCGAAATTGTCGTCGCGCATGCGTCCATTCGGCGACGACACATAATTCTGATTGAGCACGTTGCGGTTAGGCAAGGGATACAGCGCGGCTATAGCCGAGCCGGTGGGGTCGAGATAGGCGCTCGGGATGATGTTGTTCGGGAACGGCGCGCCGGTATAGGGATCGATAGCGGGCAGGGCGCTCTGCGAGAAATTGCCGCTGCGCTCGGCCAGCGTGGGCACATTGGTCACTTGCGTGATACCCGTGCTGTCGCGGGTGCCTTGGTAATCGGCGAAGAAGAAAGTGCGGTCCTTGCGGATGGGTCCGCCCAGGGTGCCGCCGAACTGGTTGCGCTGATCCTGCGGCGCCGGTGTGTCGGATGGCGCAAAATAGTTGCGCGCGTCGAAAACCGCGTTGCGAAAGAATTCGTAGGCTGTGCCGTGGAACTGGTTGCCGCCGGAGCGCAGCACTACGTTGATTTGTCCGCCGCCATTGCGGCCGAAGGAGGCGTCGTACGTGCTGGACAGGACTTCGAATTCGCGCACCGCATCCACCGGCGGAGTGACCGCCACGCCATTAAGCTTGGGGTCGCCGTTGAAAACGCCGTCGAGCAGGAAGTCGTTGGCATCCTCGCGCGCGCCGTTGATATTGATAGCGAAGGAGCCGCGCACGGATGCAGCGGAGCCTTCCGCGGCCGGCACCACGCCCGGCAGCAGCAGGCTGAGTTCGTAGAAATCCCGGCCATCAAGCGGGAGTCCTTGCACCTGGCCGGTATCGATGACGCCGCCGACGGTGGCGGAGTCGGTTCGCAGTAGGCTGCGCTTCGCTGAGACAGTGACCTGTTCGGTAGTCTTGCCGGGGAGCAAGGGCACTTCGACGCGAATCTCCTGATTCAGATCGAGGACCAAATCCTGGACGTGCGGGCGGAAGCTGGGTGCGTCAACTTGGAGGCGGTAAGTTCCGGCGTCAAGCAGGGTGACAAGGAAATCTCCCTGCGGTCCCGAGACGGTCGTATGTTTCTTGTTCGTTTCCTGGTTGACGAGCGTCACCGCCGCGCCGGAGACCGGTTTCTTGGCGGCGTCGGTGATCTGTCCGCCAATGGAACCGCGCGTGGATTGCGCGTATAGCGATGCAGCAGCCAGCAGGATGGCGATCAGGGATGATTTCACGAGATCCTCGAATGTGGGTTGCGCAGCTTTATATACTATAGCCCGATGTTGGGATAGACGGGCGGAGGGGCGGGAGGTTTGGGCTTGTAGGCGCGGGATCCCTGCGGATTGTGGAGCGCCGAGACCCTGGTCCCGGCGCGTCCGCTCACTTCGATAAAGTGAAATTTATGTCGATCTGCGTCACCACCTCGACTGGCTCGCCATTCAGCAGCGTCGTCTGGTACTTCCACTGCCTCACGGCTTCCATCGCCGCGGGTACAAGCATGGGGTCGCCGCTGACCACCACCAGATTCGCCACCGTCCCGTCCTTGTCAAGGATGGCCTGCAGCGTCACCTTGCCCTGAATGCCCTGTGCCTTAGCTTCCGGCGGATAGACCGGGCGTACCTGCGACACCAGTTTGGCCTGCTGCACATTCCCGCCCACGCGAATCCGAGGTGATCCGGGAACGTCCGCCGGCATCAGGCGGATCCGCAAGCTGCCGGAGTTTTCGTCCGAGAGGCTCAGAATCGCCCGCAGATGCTCGTCAAAGGCGAGCACATCGGCCATTACGGTGCGCATGGCGTCCGCGTCCACCGTGTCTCCCTGGTGGACCGGCAGCCGCTGCAGCAACTCATCGCGGGCAGAGGGCGTCAGACCCTCCACCGTGATGCTCTTCAGCGTCACGCGCTTGCCTTCCGCCAGCACGTTTTCGGGCTGCGCCACCGCGGCCGCGCCATCCTTGGGCAGCTTGAAGTTCATGGTCACTTGCGTAACTGCGGGCAGCGTCATGGCCTGGGGCGAATAATGCCACTGCAATATGGCTTCGAGCGCGGCGCTGCGCAGTTCCTCGGGTCCGCTGAGTACTTTCGTGTCGGACACGTGGCCCTCAGCGTCGATGTGAACTTCCAGCACCACCGCGCCCTCGATATGCTTCTCGCGGGCGGCCGGCGGGTACTTCGGTGGGACACTGTGCAACAGGTTCGATTGGGCTGCATCCTGGGGCACGGGCGCCGCCTGCAGCGGAAATGTGTGGAGCGCGAGCCAGCCTGCGGCGAACAACACTCCGCAACTGGTGGCGCAGAACGATATCAGACTTCGTTTCGACATAGTAACCTCCTTCAACAGCAGGGCCACCCGATTCTTCAGGTGACGCTTTCGCAAGAACAGGGCTGCCGGCGCCAGATCCAACGCCGGCCGGTTGCCGGCCATGGCCAGCAGGGCATGCAGGTAATGCGCGCGATTTCCGGTGAGCGCGACGGCTAGGCCATCCACCGTCTGTTCGCGCGCCAGTTGGGCTTGGCCGATCAACCACCAGACGGCCGGATGGAACCACAGCGCCGCACGGATGGCTTGTTCCATCACGGTGACGATCCAATCCCGGCGCCGCACGTGCAGTAATTCATGGCAGACGATGGCTTCTTGAACCTCCGCCGGCAATTCGCCGAAGTGGCCGGGCAATACCACTATTGGCCGGGACAATCCAAAGGTCACGGGACCGGCCAGCGACGGCAGCCGCCGAAAGTCCGCCCGTGGCGCAACAGCCGCGCGCAGTAACTCGAGGCGCGGCGGGAGCGCGAACGCACCCGCATCCCGGCGCCAGCGGCGCAGCTTGGCGAATCCCACCGCCAGCCACAGCGCTCGCGCGGCGCAACCGCAGGCCAGGACCAGCAGCAAAACCTGTCGCCATGGCGGGAAATATATGGCCGGGCGTCCCGCGGGAACCAGTCTGGCTGCCGCCGTGCTGACCTCCACGTTCGAATCCGCCGCGCGGCGCCAGGGTTCCACGGCTGGGAGCAGCAGACAGACTGCCAGCAGCGTTTGCCAATACGCCAGCCGGAGACGCGGCACACGCAACCCGAAGGCCCAGGCGGCTAAGCCTCCGGCCGCGATCAGCGCGCCGGCTTGGGCGCTCCAGGCGGCTAAATTAACCAGCCAATGCGCCGCGTTCATGGCCGGCCTCCGATCAGGCGGCGGATCTCCTCGATTTCCTCCGGCGCCAAGTGGCGGTCTTCGATCAGATGCACCAGCAGGGGCTCCGCTGAACCGTTGAACACGCGATTCACGAAATCCCGCACCATGGCGCCGATCACTCTGCTTTTCGGCTGCGCCGGACGGTACACGTAGGCGCGCTCCGCCTGCTTCCGGTTGAGGTAGCCCTTCTGTTCCAGGATTTTCATCATGGTCATCACCGTGGTGTAGGCCACTTTGCGGCGCTCCCGCAGGGCCTCGTAGACGTCCCTGACCGTGGACGCCTGCCGCTCCCAGACGATTTTCATAATCTCCAGTTCCTGGTCGGTGAGGGTCTTGCTCGGCGGTCGCATACTAAGAAATTAGTACTATCGAATAAAAATGTCAAGCGGAAAATATGTGGGATGGCGGAATAGCCGGGCTTGCACGGCCCGCCGCCGCTTCCGCCCGTGAGATATCTCCCATAACCCGCCCGCTACCACGCGGTTACACGCAAAGAAATTGTCGGCTGTAGCGGCGATTGCTGTAAACTGTATATGAATGCGGAATGCGATTGGAGCGCGTGCGCTGCTGATCTTGGGGTTATGCGGCATGCTCGCCGGTCAACAGCCTGCCCCGGATCCGCAGGCTCCGGCGGTACAAACTGGCCTTGACAAGGCCGATCCGGCCAAGGGCGCCACCGAACCGGGGGGGGGCGCCAAGCCTGCCGTCCCCGCGGCGCCTGTGGATCCGAAGGCCTACCTTATCGGCGCCGAGGACGTTATTTCCATCCGGGTCTGGCACGAGCCGGAAAACTCCGGCCAGTTTGTGGTGCGCCCGGACGGCAAGGTTTCGGTTCCCCTGGTCGGGGAGATCCAGGCGGCCGGGCTTACTCCGGAACGGTTGAGCCTTAATATCGCCGAGAGCCTGCAGAAAATCATGGTCCATCCGGAAGTGACGGTCGGCGTGGAGCGGGTCAACAGTAAGAAGTATTACATCCAGGGCGAGGTCAACAAGCCGGGATCGTACCCGCTGGTGATCGATACTACGGTCTTAGAGGCACTGGTGAATGCGGGCGGCTTTCGCGATTTCGCCAATACTAAGAAAATTGTCATTCTGCGCGGCAGTGAGCGGCTGAAGTTCAACTACCACGAAGTCACCCACGGCAAGAAAATGGAGCAGAATATCCTGGTGAAACCAGGCGACCAGATCATTGTGCCATGAAGTAGTGCAGAAATTTCGGCCAGCAGCCGATTTTAGGAAAGAGAGAGTCTCGGATTTATGGTACCCCAGCAAGGCTACGTCAGTGTTTCCCGGCGCCCGCCGGACGTCGAAGACTATATCGACATTCTGCGGCGCTATCGTTCCTGGATTGTGGGACCCACCTTCGCCGGGTTGGTCATCGCCGTAGTAGTGGCGTTTCTTTGGCCGGACACCTTCGTTTCCACGGCGGTGATGCGCATCACTCCGCAGCAGATTTCCGAGCGCCTGGTGCCCAGTAATATCAGCACCCAGATGGCGGAACGTCTGGGGGCCATGCAGCAACAGATTGAGAGCCGCACCCAACTGCAGGAGTTGATTCAGCGTCCCTCCCTCAATCTTTATCCCAAGGAACGCCTGCGCAAGCCCATGGAAGACGTCATCGAGCAGATGCGCAAGGCTATTCACATCAACATCCGGGATGCGGGCGGCGGACAGCCCCAACAGAGGTTCGCCTCGGCTTTCGAGATCAGCTTCTCGTACTCCGACCGGTATAAGGCGCAGGCTGTGGTAGCCCAACTGGTATCCAAGTTTACCGAAGAGACCAACAATCAGCTTCGCCAGCAAGCCAACACCACCACGCAGTTTTTGGGCGATCAGCTCAAGTCCGCAAAGGACACCATGGACCGCTTGGACGGGGAGATTGCCAAGTTCAAGATGCAGAACGCGGGGCGGCTTCCCGATCAGTTGCAATCGAATCTGCAGGCGGTCAACGCCCTTGAGGTTCAGCAGAGCAGCCTCAATGAGAGTATCAGCCGGGATGCGCAGGAAAAGATGTTGTTGGAGAACAACCTCCAGGGTTTGGAGCATCAGGCTACTTTTATCGGCTCTAACCTGGACCAGACCTCCGGCCGCGAGGCCGTGAAGAACGAGCGCATCATCCAACTGAACAACAGGATCTTGGATTTCGAGACCAAGCTTTCGGCGGCGCGGCAGACCTATAAAGAGGACCATCCCGAGATCCGCAGTTTGGAAGCCCAATTGCGGGTGCTTACCAAACAGCGGGACGACCTCGAAAAGGAAGAGGTTAACGCCGCTGCCAAGGCCGGTGCGCCCAAAAAGGCGGCGAATCCGCAAGTGGCGCAGTCGCTCGAGACCTTGCAGTTTCAGGAAGCAGGCGTGAAGGCCCAGATTCAGGCGCGCAATATGGAGATTGAGGAACGCACCAAGCAGCTTAAGGGATTGCAAACGGAAATCGCCGAATACCGCGCGCGGATCGAAGCCAGCCCCGTCAACGAGCAAAGATACGAAAGTCTGGTGCGCGATTACGCCATCGCCAAGGCGGATTACGACGACAAGGCCAAGAAGATGCAGGTTTCGGAAACATCCAGCGACTTGGAAGAGCGCAAGGCCGGCGAGAATCTGGAGACGCTGGACCCCGCCTCCCTGCCAGAGCAGGCCAGCGAGCCCAACCGTCTGCTGATGGCTGCAGCCGGCACCGGGCTGGGGCTCTTTTTCGGCGTGTTTATGGCCGGCGCGAAGGAAATGAAGGACACTTCCCTGAAGAATCTGAAAGACGTCCGCGCGTACACCAACCTGCCGGTGCTGAGCAGCATCCCACTGTTGGAGAATGCGCTGCTGGTGCGCCGTAAGCGGCGTCTGTTCTGGCTGGGCTGGTCCACGGCCATCATTATAGGCACCATCGCCATGAGCAGTTCGATGTACTACTACTATTTTGGCAAGAGTTAGGAAGACGATGAGCCGAGTCCACGATGCCCTGCGCCGCGCCGAACAAACCGGCGTGTTGAATTTGGAAAACGGAAACGCCGCGATCCCGCCGCCGCTCCTTGACGGGAATTTTGACCGGAGTTTTGACCACAGCCCGGTTCGGCAGGAACCGCCGCGGCCGTTGGAGAACGGGACCACGCGTGCGGCTATGGAGGACTCCGCGCCTGGCGGACTGCACCCGGCGATCCTGGACAACGTGCCGGAGGTTGCCTTCCAGCCCGCGCCGGAATCGCATTTGCTCGACCTGCAGCGCTCGCATGAAACCCCGGCCGAGGAATTCCGAACTCTGCGCACACGCCTCAATCATTTGCAAACGCTGCAACCGCTGCACACCGTCGTGATCAGCAGCCCGTCGCCCGCCGAGGGCAAGACCTTCACCGCCGTGAATCTGGCCCTGGCCGAGTCCCATTTAACGGAAAACCGCGTACTGCTCGGAGACTTCGACCTGCGGCGGCCCTTGATTCACAATTTGTTCCAGATCGATCGTGCCCCCGGCCTCACGGATTACCTGATGGGTGAAGTGCCGCTTTCCGGCGCGCTGCGCAGAGTAGCCGGTATGAACTTGTACGTGCTGCCCGCCGGCTCGCCCGTAAAGAATCCGCTGGAACTGCTGAATACCAGGCAGGCCAGGATACTGTTCGAAGAGTTGCCCAAGGTGTTTACCTGGGCTATCTTCGATACGCCGCCCCTGCTGTTTTCGGCGGATGCGAACCTGCTCTCAACTCTGGCGGACGGCACCATTCTCGTAGTCAAGATCGGCTCCACCACCTTCGACAACGTGACCCGCGCGATGCAATCGCTATGCGAGAACAATGTGCTCGGCATCGTGGCGAACGGCGCGCGCGCCTCGGAACTCTATAGCAAATACACGTACTATTACTCGAAGGCGGAATAAGAAGACAGGAGACAGAAGTCAGGAGTCAGAATAACGTTCTGCCCCTCGGGTATTCTGACTCCTGTCTCCTGACTTCTGTCTTCTCGCCACCCTTCCTTCCCATGCACACCATCATCGAACCATTCCGGATCAAAAGCGTAGAGCCCTTGCGCCACACCACGCGCGAGGAACGCGAACGCCTGCTCGAAGCGGCGGGCTACAACCTGTTCCTCATCGAAGCTAAGGATATCCTGATTGACCTGCTCACCGACTCGGGGACCAGCGCCATGTCCACCGGCCAGTGGGCGGCGTTGATGCGCGGCGACGAATCCTACGCCGGTAGCGAAAGCTTCTTCCGCATGAAGCGGGTGGTCGACGATCTGACCGGTTTCCGCCACATGATCCCCACCCACCAGGGCCGCGCCGCGGAGCGCATCCTATTCACCGTGATGTGCCGGCCCGGACACGTGGTTCCCAACAATACGCACTTCGACACCACCCGCGCCAACATCGAGTTCACCGGCGCGCGCGCCGTGGATCTGCCCATTCCCGAGGCCGCCGACACCCAGGCGCGCCTCGATTTCAAGGGCAATATGGACGTGGAGGCCCTGGAGCGCCTGATCCAAGAAACCGGCGCCGAACATATTCCGCTGGCCATGCTCACGGTTACCAACAATTCCGGCGGCGGCCAGCCGGTGTCGATGGCCAATATCGAAGCGGTGCGCCGGGTGACCTCGCGCTACGGGATTCCGTTCTATCTGGACGCCTGCCGTTTCGCCGAGAACGCCTGGTTTATCCAGCAGCGGGAGCCGGGTTACGCCAGTTGGACGCCGAAACAGATTGCCCAGAAAATGTTTTCTCTGGCGGATGGCTGCACCTTTTCGGCGAAGAAGGACGCCTTCGCCAACATCGGCGGCTTCCTCTCGACGAATGACGACCGCCTCGCCGTGCAGGAGACCAACCTGCTGATCCTGACGGAAGGCTTTCCGACCTATGGAGGACTTGCGGGCCGCGACCTGGAGGCCATCGCGGTCGGGCTGCAGGAAGTGCTCGACCCAGCCTATCTGAATTACCGCATCATTTCCACCAGCTACCTGGGGCGGCACATCGCGGACCGCGGTGTCCCCATCGTGGAACCGCCCGGCGGCCACGCCATCTATATCGATGCGGCGCGCATGCTGCCGCACATTCCCCGCGCGCAGTTTCCGGGGCAGGCGCTGGCTGTAGAGTTATACCGCCACGCCGGCATACGCTCGGTCGAGATCGGGTCGGTCATGTTCGGCGATCAAGCGCGGCACGAGCTGCTGCGTCTGGCCATCCCGCGCCGCGTCTACACCCAGAGCCACATCGACTATGTGGTTGAGGCCATCCTCGAAGTGAACGCGCGCAAGGATGAGATCCGCGGGTTGGAGATCGCCGCGGAGCCACCTTTCCTGCGGCATTTCAGCGCGCGCTTCCGGCCGGCGTGCGTGCCTGCCGGGAAATCCGCGTCCGCTCCGTGTGCTTCGGCATAAAGCTCTTGGCTTTCCGCCAGGAATAAGGTAAAACAGAAGAAACTTGATTTGTTTTTGCCTTTCCAAACGGCCTGTGGAACGGATGTGCAAAAACCAGCATACGTGTGTGCCGCGAAGTCCCGCGGCCTGATTCTGAACGATTTGCGCGCGCGGCCCGAACCGGCGCGAACGCTATGTTTTATACAGAGGCTAAGCGGATCAAAACACAGCGCCAAGAAAGCAGGTGCGCTGGGCGTCACGCGCCTGTAACCTAAAGACTCCGCCATGTCAGCGACTTCCATAGCCCTGGATAAGGGCCTGCCCAGCAATCTCGACGCCGAGCGTTTCGTGCTTGGCTCCATCCTGCTCAACGACAGCCTTTATATACAGGCCGCCGGCGAACTCCGGCCCGACGATTTCAGCCTCGAAAAGCATCGCCGCATCTTCACTCGCATGGGCGAGCTGAACGAACGCGGCGAGCGTATCGACCGCGTCACCGTGGCCAACGAACTGATGCGCTTCAACGAGCTCGAATCCTGCGATGGCCTCAGCTACCTGGTTTCGCTCGACGACGGCCTGCCGCAAATCCTCAACATCGATGCCTACATCCGCATCGTGAAGGATAAGGCCGTCCTGCGCAAGATCATCTTCGCCTCGCAGCACTTGATGAACCGCTGCCTGATGGGCGAAGAGGAGCCGGACGAGATCCTGTCCGGCGCCGAAGAGACGCTGCTCAAGCTCGGCGAGGACCGCGTCAAGAGCGGGCTGGTCAGCCCCCGCCAGGTAATCGACGAGTACCAGGGCGGTCTGAACGCCTTCTTGGATCCCAGCAAGCGCGTCAAGGGCATCAGCACGGGTTTCACCAAGCTCGACGAGAAAACCAGCGGCCTGCACGCCGGCGATTTGTTCATCCTGGCCGCGCGGCCTTCCATGGGCAAGACGGCGCTGGCGCTGAACATCGCGCAGCACGTGGCCACCAAGGTGAAGCGGACGGTGGCGGTCTTTTCGCTCGAAATGTCGAAGGAGTCGCTGCTGACCCGTATGCTTTGCGCCACCGCGCGCGTCGACAGCCAGAAATTCCGCGCCGGCTACCTCAGCGCCGACGAGCGCAAGCGCCTGCAGGCGGCCGCCTCGAGCCTGGTGGAAGCGCCGCTATTCATCGACGATACGGCCGGCATCCATCTGATGGATATTCACGCCAAGCTGCGCCGCACCAAGGCGGAGCACGGGCTGGGACTGGTAATCATCGACTACCTGCAATTGATGTCCGGGCGCGGGCGCTTCGAGAACCGCAACCAGGAGATCAGCACTATCTCGCGCGGCATGAAGCTGCTGGCGAAGGATCTGAACGTGCCGATGATCGTGCTCTCGCAGCTCAACCGCGCCCCCGAAACGCGGCAGGGCGACCACCGGCCGCAGCTCAGCGATCTGCGCGAATCGGGATCCATCGAACAGGACGCCGACTTGGTGGCCTTCATCTTTCGGGAAGAAGTCTATCGGCCGCAGGACGAGAGCCTGCGGGGCCAAGCAGAGCTGATTCTGGCCAAACAGCGCAACGGGCCGGTGGGGAAGATCGAAATGGTGTTCCTGCACGAGTTCACCAAGTTCGAAAATCGGGCGGCGGATTTGGGCGACGTGGAAGAGTAAGGCAGCTAATGGAGCGAGTTGGCGAAGCCAACCCTGGCGGCCACATTTCAGGCGGCGGCCCTACCTCAGTCGCAGACGCCAGAACTGTGGATCGGCCTTGACCCACTCTTCGTCCGGCCACCCCAACTCCGGGTGTATCGCAAAAACATGGGTTCCCGCCCCTGCTGCCGCCATCGACGCCGCCTCAGCCCGAGTTCGCACCGCGCGAACCACGAGTCGATTGCCGTCGGGCCCCTCGAACACTGTACCACCCGTGCCGGCCGGCCCTTTCGTCCAAGCGGTGACCAGGAAGCGCCCATGACCCATCACCCACGGAGTTTCCCGGCTCAACTCCGGCCGATAATTCAAGAAAACGTTTGTCGATTCCGCCGCCAGATAAGGCGCCTTCCGTTTGAGGTTCTCAGCCAACGCCGATTTCAAGGCCTTGTTTGCCTCGTACTCCCTGCTTACCTCATCCATCGCCACCTGCGAATCGAACGCGTTGAGATACCAAAACTCCTTCGGCCCGGTGAGCGACTCGATCACCAGGTATCGGTGGGGAAACTTCAACCGGATGCAAATCTGCGCCGCGTCCACTTCGATCTGATGGACTGCCTGGACGGCACTCGGCTTGAGATATTCGCGAGAAACCTCAAGAATTTGCGGTGGATGTGACTGTGAGAACGCGGACGCCATAAACACAAGTCCCAGGCTCAGACAGCGGAACATCCCTCTATCCTTTCATGTGAGATGCGCAGCGTCTTCCCTGAGACGGAAGACGGCGCCGGGAGCATCTTCCCGGATACAGCCGCACGCCATGTCGTTGATGGGTCCCTCATCGGCTCCTGACATCCTTGAGCATGGCCGACCGAAGAATCTGGTTCAGCCGGCCATGATAACCCGTGCCCTGGGACCTCAGCCATGCCAGCACGTCCGCATCGATGCGCACGGTTAACTGGCGCTTCACGGGTCTATAGAGACCGCCTCGCACGGCATCGGCCCAGAAACCGGCCGGCTTTGCCGGAATATTGCTGTAGTCGATATCCGCGTCAGGCAGTTCGGCTAGCGCCGCGATCTCTGCCCTCTGCTTGCGGGTCGGCGGCGCGGGATTCTTCGCATCAAGTTCCATGCTTGCCGAAATCAAGCGAATTACTTCGCCATCTTCATCGCGCACCGTGTAGACAACCGCAAGGAGCGCCGGCCCGACGGTCCCGATAATGCTTGCGTCGATGAACACGCGCGCGGCCACCGCGAAGCCCACCTTAGGCTTGCGCTCGTTCGTCAGATTCTTCCGCTCATCCCACGAGAATCGCAATCGTAGTGCCCGCAGCGTAGCTACTTTATTGTAGCCTGTCCGCTAGGTTAAACCGATCGCATTATATACTCGCCGCGGGCTAAGCGTGCGCACGAGCGCTTTTTCGACCCGCAGCCTCAGGGCCCGGACTCTCCTCCGCAATTCCCGCCAAAACCACCGGCGCACGGTCGGGGAATTCAGCCACCAGCGACAGCTTTCCGCCCATCGCCTGAACAGTCTTCCGCAGCGTGGAGAGCAGCAGATCGCTGCGCTTCTCAAGCCGCGAAACACTGTCCTGGGTGATCCCGAGAGTCTTGGCCATGCGGACCTGCGTCAGCTTGCGCGCGTGCCGCAATTCGCGCAGGGTCATTTCCTCGGCGATCAATTGCGCGGCGCGGGCCTCCACCTTCTTGCGCTGTACCGGGCTCAATTCCTTAATGATGTCGTCCACGTTGGTGGGCATATTATCTCCTCTCCCGATCCAGCCGAGCCAGATGGGCATCGAAACGGTCGTCGGCCTTACGCAACAGGTCGCGATAGAAGCGCCTTTGACTGCCGCCGGATTTGTCTCCCGAAACAAGCAGGATGCCCTTGCGCCTCGTATCGAACGCAAAGGCAACCCTCCATTCGCCATCCGCTGCGCTTGAAGCGCAACTCCTTCATATTCGCGTGGCGGGAGCCGTTCAGCGTATCCACGCGAGGCCGCCCCAATTGCGGCCCGAACTGTTGGAGTAAGCGCGCCAGAGCCAGAATCTCCGTCCGCACGTCTTCGTGCAGCGCGAAGAACTCCAGCTTGAATTCATCGCCAATTTCAACGCTCCAGCCCACTCTCGTCTCCTAATATGACATACATTACATATGATGTCAAATCCATCGTAGCTATAGTGAGGTTCGAGGGCCGCTTCCTACTTCGCTGGAGCTAGGAATTGCAGCCGGTCCTTGCCGATCTTCAGCACAATCCCGGCGTTGCGATCCGCAACTTCGCTTACCTTGTATTCCGCCGCCGTGCCCAGCACTTGTGCGATCTCCGAGGGAGTCAGCTTGTAGTCGTCGGCCAGCCACGCCGCCATATTAGCCGTGGCGCCGCGGAAGGCGTCGTCGAGCGACCCTGCCAGCCCCATCGCCATCAGGTGCGTGCCCGACTCGACGCGCGGACTCATGATCGATTTTTGCGAAATCACATCCACGGTGAACTCCACATCCATGGAAGTTTCGAGCGCATTCCCGTTGAGCTCGCCGTCGCCTTGTGCCGCGTGGCCGTCGCCGACGTATAGCAGAGCGCCCGGGACACTAACGGGCAGGTAGACGGTCGCGCCTTCCACGATCTCGTTGAAGTCCATATTGCCGCCCCAACGCCCGGAATCGCCGGTGCCGGGAGCCGCTTGTGCGGAGCCTGGCGCAACCGCCACGCATCCCAACATCGGCCGCAGAGGCACCGTGTAACCGGCCAGGTGATCGCCGGGCTTTTCCGTAGTAGCGACGCCCTTTTGCGGATCCAGGCGCCAGCGCACATTCTTGAAGCCATCCTTCATTTTCACCGCAAGATTGCTATCCAGGCCCCGGCCTACGATGCCATCGTCGCTGATGGCCCAATTCCGATTGAGACGCAGCCGCGTCAGGTGGACCACCAGAGTGTCTCCCGGCGCGGCGGTCTCAATGTAGAAAGGCCCCGTCTCGGGATTGCCGCCGAGCACTCGCGTAACGCCCTTTTCATCGGTGCCGCCGGCGTCCACCGTCGTGGTGTGAATGGTGTCGCCTGGATAGACCGTGAGCACGGGTTTGTTCGCGGCGGAGAACTGGCGATGAAACACGGATGGCGTGAAATCGAAGCGCCGCGGCGCTCCGGCGCGGCGCTGCGGAACCCGCGTGGCGGTGAACACGTGCGTGCTGGGATGCTCCTTGTCGTCGCCATCCACAAACACGATGGCGCCCGAAATCACGCCGGACCGGACCGTGGCGGTAAGCTCCTCCGTTCCGCCATGCTCGTCTTTGGCCAGAAAGTGCAGGGCGTCGCCGGAGAGCGTTCCCTCCAGTTTGTCGCCGTCGAAATTACCGGCCAGCTTGTCCCCTTGCTGGCTCAGTTCCATCGGAAAATTGAGAGGCGTACCGTAGAAATCCGCGACGGCGAACCATCGCCCGGTAACGGAGGCGGATTGGGCGGGCAGCAGCGCCGGGAGCAGGAGCAATAGCGATAGAAGGAGCGATAGAGCGTGGGTCATGGTGACTCATTGTAGACGAGCCAGACCCGCCGAAGATAGGGGATCGCCGCCGCGTGTCTTGGCGCGGCTCCGCTATTTACGGTGGCCGCCGTCCGATGTCGCTGGGGCGTTCACCGGAGCGCCGTCCGACGGATGCGTAGCGCGGCTCAGCGGGATCGTCTGCACCGTACGCATTGTCCCGTCCGCGTCCGGGGCCATCACCTGGATTGAGGCCGTTACTTGCGCCTCTCGGAACGATAATAGCGGCTTCCGCACCATCGCCACTCCGACCACCAAAGCCTCTCCGTCGGCTGCCGGAGCTGGCGCTCCACCCGCAGCGAACGACGCAGCCATCGGCGTGTCCACGTGCGGTCCGCCGACCGATTCCGCCGCCATCGCGACGCAGGGTTGCGCCGCGGCGCCCGTACCCAGCGGCTGCAGGCTCACGGTCTTCTCCGCCGCCACGCCGCCGGTTCTGACGTTGATAAACTCCAGCGTCACATCCACCGCGCCCGTGCCGATATTGGCGGCGCACAGAACCAGCTTCTGTCCCGGCTCCGTGCTGGCAGGCAAACTCGCCAGCCGAAAAGCGACAGGTTTCATCCCCGCCCAGCCGCTTGCCGCCGTCGCCATTACGAAACATGTCAACCACACGCACGATTTCATGACTGCTCTCCTTCCTGCGCATGAGACGCGACGAGGCCCAAACGGGTTACCAGCCTGCCTGCCTCCGCGCAAACGCAGGCTTCCCGCCCCCTGCTATTCTGGGAACTTCGGGAATCGGAAATCATCCTAAATTTGAGGTAACCGCCGTGCGCGTCGTAGCCGGAGTGGATCTTGGCGGAACCGCCGTCAACTATACGTTAGTAACCCCGCAAGAACAGTTCCTGATCGAAGGTCTGTGCGAGTATCCGGCCCGCTCCAAAGAGGGCCCCGAGGTGTGCCTCCAGCAGATCGTTGACGGTTTGAAGATCGCCGTCGAAATGGTAGGCCTTAGCGTAGCCGACGTGGCCGTCGCCGGTCTGGACACGCCGGGACCGGCCAGTGCGGCGGGCGTGCTCAGCGCGGAAGGTTCCACCAACTTCGTGCACCGCGACTGGTGCGGGTGCGACATCCGCGGCAGCCTGGCCGCGCGGCTGGGCATCCCCGTCACCTATTTGAACGATGGAAACGCCGGCGCTCTCTGGGGTCACTTCAACATCTTCGGGACCAACCGGCTGGCTACCTCCATCACGGTGGTCATCGGCACCGGATTAGGGGGCGGGGTCATCATCGAGGGCCGCGACATCAAAGGCAGGAAGGGCTTTGGCGGCGAATTGGGACACGTGCTGCTGCCCTATCAGAATATCCGCGGCATCGCCGGCCTGATACCGGAATGCAACTGCGGACGCGTGGGCGATCTCGAGTCGGTATGCTCGCTCACGGCCATCGAGAAATCCTTTCTGCCGTACTTCCTGCCGCGCTATCCGGATCACGAACTGGGTAAAATCGGCCTGCATCCGGCCGCGAAGCTGGTGCGCGGACTGGCCGAGAAAGGCGATCCCATGTGCCGCGAAATCTTCCGCGTGCAGGCCCATGCGCTGGGCATATTCTTCGACGAGATGATCAACACGTTCGACCCCGATGCGCTGGTGGTGGGCGGCGGCGCAATTGAAACGAGTGAGGAATTTCAGCGCTGGTTCATCGGCGAGATCCACGCGGGAATGCCGGCGCAGCGCGAAGAACAGGCGGATATCCCAATCTACATCATGCCCAACGGAGATACCGCTGGGGCGCGCGGCGCGGCCATCGAAGCGCTCCAGTTCGCGCGGCAGAACGGGCTCCTGTAAGGCTAACGGATGACGCTCGACGATTACCGCCGCTTCTATGCCGAGGAGATCGAGCAGGTCGCCAGCTTGAACTCGCCGGCGTTGGTGGAGGCTTTCGCGCGCGTACCGCGCGAGGCATTCCTGGGCCCGCCGCCCTGGCAAATCGCTTCGGCTGACATGAGAGCGCTGGCCGCCGCCGGACTGGTCCAGGCGTCGTACCGTACCACCAGCGAGCCGCGACATCTCTACCATAATGTCGTGGTAGCGGTGGACCGCGCCAAGGACATCAACAACGGCCAGCCCAGTGGGCTGGCCACTTGGATAAACGCCCTCGATCTGAAGAGCGGCGATCGCGTATACCACATGGGATGCGGCGTGGGTTACTACACCGCCGTCATGGCGGAGGTGGTCGGCCCCGGCGGCAGCGTGGTGGCGCTCGACGCACAGCCCGATCTGGCGGCCCGCGCGCGTGAGAATCTCAGCGGCTATACCCAAATAGACGTGCACGCGGGCGATGGCGCAACGTTCGACCCGGAGCCGTGCGACGCCATCCTGATCAATGCGGGCGTCACGCATCCGCAAGCGTTGTGGCTGGACCGGTTGCGCGGAGGCGGCCGGCTGGTGATGCCGCTTACGATCGCCAGCAGCCCTACCATCGGCCAGGGCATGATGGTCAAAATCGTGCGCGATGCCGCTGGCTTTTCGGCCGGGACAGTGAGCTTCCTGGCCATCCTGAACGGCGGCAGTTTGCGCGATCCGGAACTGGAGGCGCCCTTGCGGCAGACGCTGGCGAAGGCCTTGAGCACCGGCGCGATGTTCAAGCTAAAATCGCTGCGCCGCGACCCGCACGAACCCGACGAGTCCTGTCAGTGGCACACGCCGGGCGCCTGCCTGAGCACGAAACCCACGATTTGCGAAGATATACCCTGAGGTACGGATATGAGTGCGCTCCAAAACCGTCAATTCAAGTTGACCTCCCGCCCTGTTGGCATGGTCAAACGCAGCGATTTCGAATTCGCCACCACACCCGCCGGCGAGCCCGGTCCCGGCGAAGCGTTGGTCAAGGTGTTGTACCTGTCGCTCGATCCGGCCATGCGCGGCTGGATGAACGAAGGCAGGTCCTATGTCCCGCCGGTCGGCTTGGGGGAAGTGATGCGAGCCGGGGGTGTGGGCCGCGTAGTAACGTCCAACGACCCCAGCCTCGCGGTGGGCGATACGGTGTACGGCATGATGGGCATCCAGGACTACGCGATTGTCAAAGCGAAGGATTCGACCAAGGTCGATCCGCGTCTGGCGCCGCTCCCGCGCTATTTGGGCGCGCTCGGCATGCCCGGCCTGACCGCCTATTTCGGCCTGCTCGATATCGGCCAGCCGAAAGAAGGCGAGACTGTGGTGGTCTCGGCCGCCGCAGGTGCTGTAGGAGCGGTCACCGGACAGATCGCCAAGATCAAGGGATGCCGCGTGGTCGGCATCGCGGGCGGTCCGGACAAGTGCCGCTACGTGGTGGAAGAGCTGGGCTTTGACGCTGCAGTCGACTACAAGAACGAGGATGTGCGCGCGGCACTCGCGCGCCACTGCCCCAAGGGCATCGACATTTATTTCGACAATGTGGGCGGCGAGATTCTGGATATCGTGCTATTGCTGCTGGCGCGGCGCGCGCGCGTCATCATTTGCGGCGCGATTTCGCAGTACAATAACCGTGAGTCGATTCAAGGCCCTCGCAACTACCTTTCTCTGTTGATTAATCATGCGCGCATGGAGGGCTTTGTGGTCTTCTATTATGCCGCGCGCTACGCGGAGGGCTTGCAGGCGCTGGCGCGCTGGATGGCCGCCGGCAAGCTGAAGGCGCGTGAAGATATCGTCGATGGGCTGGAGACTTTCCCGGATACGCTGCAGAAGCTGTACCGCGGCGAGAACTTCGGCAAACTGGTCATTAAAGTAGCCGACTAACGCGAGAGTTAGGATAAGAGAAATATGAATCCCCAAAAAAGACTGCTTAACTTCCTTCTGGTAACCGCTGTTTTCCTGGTACCGGCGCTGTGCCCTGCGGAGGATCTTCCCAGCGGCGTGAAAAAAGTAACTTCCGTCGAGGGCATCACCGAGTACACCTTGGACAACGGGCTGCATTTCCTAGTGTTTCCGGATCCGTCGAAGCCCAACATCACCGTCAACGTCACCTATCTGGTCGGCTCGCGCCAGGAGGGCTCCGGCGAAGGCGGCATGGCGCACCTGCTCGAGCACATGGTATTTAAGGGCAGCACCAACCACCTGAATATCATGCAGGAGCTCACCGAGCATGGCTGCCGGCCGAACGGTTCCACCGACTTCGACCGTACCAACTACTTCGAAACATTTCAGGCTAGCGATGAAAACCTGAAGTGGGCACTCGATATGGAGTCGGACCGCATGGTTAATTCCTTCATCAAGAAAGAGGATTTCGACAAGGAATTCTCGGTGGTCCGCAACGAATTCGAGATGGGCGAAAACAATCCGTTCAACGTGCTGTACATTCATACCATGGCAGCCGCCTACATCGCGCACAGTTATGGCCGGCCGGTGATCGGGAATAAGTCGGATGTGGAACGCGTGACTATGGACAAGCTGCAGGCGTTCTACCACAAGTATTATCAGCCGGACGATGCCGTCCTTACAGTAGCCGGCAAAGTGGATGAGCCGAAGGTCGTCGCGCTGGTGAACCAATACTTCGGCAAGATTCCGCGGCCCACGCGCACGCTCACGCCGACTTATACGGTGGAACCGGTGCAGGACGGCGAGCGCCTTACGGTGGTGCGCAGGGTCGGAGACATACAGGGGATCTTCATCGTTTACCACACGCCGGACGGCGGCAATCCGGACCAACCCGTTCTGGACGTGCTGGCGAGCATCATGGGTGAACAATCGTCTGGCCGGCTGTACAAGGCGCTGGTCGATAACAAGAAAGCCACGCAGGTATTCGGCAATGCGATGCAATACAACGAGCCGGGACTAATCATGTTCGGCGCCATCCTGAACAAGTCCGATTCGCTGGATGATGCGCGCAATACCATGCTCGCCACTATCGACGGCGTGGTGAAGGAGCCGCCCAGCAAGGAGGAAGTGGATCGCGCCAAGGCCCGCCTCGAAAAGCAGGTGGACATGACCTTGCGCAACTCCGAACAGGTCGGCCTGTATCTCAGCGAGTACCTGGCGCAGGGCGACTGGCGGCTGATATTCCACGATCGCGATCTTTTGAAGAAAGTCACTCCGCAAGATGTGCAGCGGGTGGCCACGGCTTATCTGAAAACTTCGAACCAGACCATCGGCGAGTTCATCCCCGATCCCAAACCCGATCGGGCCGAGATACCCGCCAAGACCGACGTCGCGGCGGTGCTGAAAGACTACAAGGGCGAGGTTGCTATGGCGGCGGGCGAGGCGTTCGATGCATCGCCGAAGAACATCGAGTCGCGGGTGCAGCGTTACACCTTGCCTTCCGGCATGAAGGTGTCGCTGCTGCAGAAGACCACGCGCGGCGCCAGCGTACACGCAGTGATCAGCCTGCACTTCGGCGATCTGGAAAGCCTGGCGGGCAAGGACACTGTTGCCGACCTGGCCGGCGCCACGCTGATCCGCGGCACGGTCCATAAGAACCGGCAGCAAATCCAGGACGAGATCGACAAGCTGAAAGCTCAACTGAATGTGAGCGGCGGCGCTAGCAGTGCCAACGTAAGCATCGAAACCACGCACGAGAATCTGCCCGCCGTGTTGCGGCTGGCCGGCGAAATCCTGAAAGAGGCTGCATTGCCGGAATCGGAATTCGAAGAGATCCGCAAGGAGCACTTGACCGAACTCGATTTCGGAAAGACCGAGCCGCAATCGCTGGCTTTTACCGAGATCCAGCGCACGATGTATCCATTCCCCAAAGGCGACGTGCGGGCAACATTGTCGATCCCCGAGGAAATCGACGAAGTCAAGAGCGCGAAGCTCGAAGATGCCAAGGCCTTCTACAAGCACTTCTATGGCGCCTCCAACGGCCAACTGGCGGTGGTGGGCGACTTCGACCCGGCCGCAGTGAAGAAGGAAATCGAGACTTTGTTCGGCGAGTGGAAGAGCCCGGCGCGGTTCGAGCGCATCAAGTACGGCTTCCAAAAGATTGCGCCCGTGAATCAGACCATCGAGACGCCCGACAAAAAGAATGCGGTGTTCATCGCGGCCACGCGGCTCAACGTCAGCAACCAGGATCCCGATTATCCGGCGCTGGTGATCGGCAACTACATGCTGGGCGGCGGATTCCTCAATTCACGGCTGGCCACGCGCATCCGCGTGAAGGACGGCTTGAGCTATGGCGTGGGATCGAGCCTTTCGGCCAAGCCAAACGAGAAGGACGGCCAGTTCCAGGCGTTCGCCATTGCCGCGCCGCAGAATGTCTCGAAGGTGGAAGCGGCGTTCAAGGAGGAGATGCAAAGGGCGCTGACCGACGGCTTCACGCAGAAGGAGCTGGACGACGACCGCACCGGCTGGCTGCAGGGACAACAGGTGAACCGGGCGGAGGACAACTCTCTGGTGCGTACTTTGACAACCCGGGACTACGACGGGCGGACGATGTCTTGGGATGCGGAACTTGAGACAAAAGTCTCCGCGCTAACGCCCGACGAGATCTCCAAAGCAGTGCGGCGCAATATCGACCTGGGTCAGGTCTCCATCGTGAAGGCAGGCGATTTCAATAAGGCGGCGACCGAGGGGAAGTAACAAGAGGGCTCAAGCCACATTCTTATGTATCTCGTCGACCGGCGCCCTAAACAGGCGCGTCGGATAAACCCACTCCAGCAACGGCGTGGTCATAAACGTAGTCACCAGGGCCATGAGGACCATGATGGAGAACATCGCAGCGGAAATCACGCCGATATCCAGGCCGATGTTCAGGATCACCAATTCCATCAGGCCGCGCGTGTTCATCAGAACGCCCAGCGCAGCCGCCTCGCGCCAGGGCATGCCGGACAGGCGCGCCGCGAACATGGACCCGCCAAGTTTTCCGGTGATGGCCACCACGATCACCAGCGCGCTGTAAAACAAGATCGCCCGGCCACCACCTACGCCAATGCGGGTCCGTAGCCCGGTGTAAGCGAAAAATAGCGGCAAGAGCAATACCACGGTCACCGATTCGAACTTGTGCAGCAGGTAGCGCGTGAACTCAGGGGCCTTAGGCATGATCGCGCCCATCAGGAAAGCCCCAAACAACAGGTGGATGCCCAGCCACTCGGTGGCCAGTGCCGAGACCAGCACCAGCACCACGATCACGGCCAAGAGATTGTCGCTCAGGTGGTCCCGCTTGCGAAACGCGCGCTCAAACGCGGGCAGCATGCGGCGCACCACGAACAGCATGACCAGGACATATATGAGCGAGCCGGCGATAGTTACCCAAGCCGGTCTGGCGGCGTGCGCCACGCGTACCAGCACCACGATGTAGGCCAGGATGCACCATCCAGTAACATCGTCAACCGCCGCGCACGCGATCGCCAGCGTGCCCATTCTGCTGCGCACCAAGCCGCGCTCGGATAAGATCCGAGCCAACACAGGAAACGCCGTGATGCTCATGGCTGCGCCCATGAACAGCGCAAAATGCGTGAAGGTAACGGAATCGTCCGAAAGCCGTGGGTAGAGATATAGAGCGGTCAAGCTGCCCAGGCAAAAGGGCGCCGCGATGCTCACATGGCTGGTGAGAACCGCGGCGTGGCCGTAGCCATGCAGTTCCGAGGGATTCAGCGCCAAGCCAACTACAAACATGAACACCACTAGCCCCACTTGGCTGAGCGCGTTGAGATAGCTCAGGCTCGCGGGAGGGAATAACGCGGCGGAAACGCCCGGCGCAAGCCAACCCAGCAGCGAGGGCCCCAGCAATATTCCCGCGACCATCTCCCCCATCACCTGCGGCTGATTGATCTTCTGGAATAGAAATCCCACGATGCGCGCCGCCACCAGGATCACCGCGATCTGCAGCACCAGTTGGAAGAGATTGAGCATCATTCGCCTCCCTTTTTCGGAGCCAGGCGAACGGCCCGGAAGGCCACCGGCGCGCAGCCGTCGAACTGCATAGTGCCTTCCAGGGTACGCGCTCCCTGCTTGCCCGCGATGCTTGCCGTCATGGATTTGGCCGTCAAAACGCCGCCGTTGACGGTGCCCTCGAGCGTGGTGGCGCGCCCATCGTTCAAGGTGACGAGCGCCTCGGTGCCCGATTGGGAAATGGTGAACCCCGGCTGGCGTAGTAAGGCACCGCAGTGCGCCGCGGGACTGAACTCAATGGCCCAATCGCCCGCGATGGAGAGCGGCGCAGGAATGCCTCGCCCGGCCTCCAGAATGCCGAGCAGACCCATTACCGGCACGCCCACCAGTAGCAGGTATGCGATCACTAGATTGTTCTTGACCAAGTTGGCGATCTCTCGATTCTATCGTGGGCGGTTCTGAGGAGCAAGGCTGGGAGTACCGGAACACTCGACCCACTACGCTATTCTTTAGTTTGATGCGATGGGGAATATTCGCGCTTTTTGCGCCGGTCCTGGCCGGGGCCGCCGCTACACTCGGACCTATCGCATTCGAAGAAATCGCGGAGCGTGCGGGCCTGCGCTTCATCGCCGACAGTTGTCCCACACCGAACAAGAACCTGCCCGAGACGATGCTGGCCGGCGTGGCCCTGCTCGATTACGATAACGACGGCTTCCTCGATATCTACTTTGTCAACGGCGCGGCCATTCCATCGCTACGCAAAGAGTCGCCTAAATACTGGAATCGTCTATTCCACAACAACCATGACGGCACCTTCACCGACGTCACCGAGAAAGCGGGCGTGAAGGGCCAAGGCTACGGTATGGGGGTCGCGATCGGAGACTACGATAACGACGGCTGGCCGGACATCTTCCTGGCCAATGTCACCCGAAACCAGCTTCTTCATAACAACCACGATGGCACGTTCACCGATGTCACCGAGAAGGCCGGTGTGGGCGGCGGTACCCTTGACGGCAATAAGATGTGGGCTGTCGCCGCCGGCTGGTTCGACTACGATAACGACGGCCGGCTGGACCTATTCGTCTCGAACTATTGCAAATGGCAAGTCAACAAGGACCCATTCTGCGGCCCCAATCCGAACGTGCGCGCCTACTGCCACCCCAAGAACTACGCTCCCCTTCCGAACACGCTTTACCACAACAACGGAAACGGCACGTTCACCGACGTATCGGCCGCGATGGGCATCGCCCAGATCCGCGGCAAGGGGATGGGGGTAGCCTTTGCGGATTACGATCACGACGGGTTCACGGACGTCTTCGTGGCCAACGATAATGCGCCGAATATGCTCTTCCACAACCTGGGCGGCAAGAAATTCCAGGAGGTCGCGCTGCAGACTGGAGTCGCCTATCCCGAGTCCGGCGCTTACATCTCGGGCATGGGCGCCGATTTCCGGGACATCGACAACGACGGTTACGACGACCTCTGGGTGACCGCCTTCGAGGGCGAGACTTTTCCTTTATTCAAGAATCGCCGCGCAGGGGATTTTGCGGAAATCACCGCTTCCTCAGGTGTGGGCGCCATCACCCGCCCCATGTCGGGCTGGTCGAATGGGATAGCCGACTTCGACAACGACGGCTGGAAAGACTTGCTGGTGGTGCGCGGGCACGCGCTCGACAATATTGCCTTGATGTCGCTGCGCAAACCGGAAGAACCCAATTCGGTGCTGCGCAACTTGGGAAACGGAAAATTCCAGGATGTTAGCGATGGCGCCGGCGCCGGTTTCCAGAGCCCCGCGCCGCATCGCGGAATGGCGTTTGGAGATCTGGATAACGACGGCCGCTTGGACGCCGTGGTCAGCGTGCTGAACGACAAGGCGCAATACTTCCACAACATTTCGTCGAACGGCAATCATTGGATTCTGCTGAAGCTGGTGGGCGTGAAAAGCAATCGCATGGGACTGGGTGCGCAGGTGCGCGTGACCACCGACGCGGGCGTGCAGTACAACCACGCCACCACCAGCACCGGCTACGCCTGCTCGAGCGACCCGCGCGTGCACTTCGGGTTGGGGCCGTCGAAGATAGTGAAAGAAATCGAAATCACCTGGCCCAGCCGCGTTCGTCAGACTCTGCACGACGTGCCGGCCGACCGGATTCTAACGATCACGGAGCAGGCGGGAGAAACCCGGCTACCCAGCCGCTGAGCCTTCGCAAGTTCAATACTTTAGTTAGTGAGGCTGTTTTTCGAAGGTGCCCGCCTATAATAAAAGCTATGTGCGGCATCGTGGGATACATTGGAAACCGCAAAGCGGTTCCTATCATATTGGAGGGCCTGAAGCGCCTCGAGTATCGCGGCTACGATTCGGCCGGGCTAGCGGTATATTGCGATGACGCTCAGCTCGCCGTGCGGCGCGCGTCCGGCAAGCTGCGCAATTTGGAAGAAGCCATCCGGCTGAACCCTGTGGATGGCTCGTACGGCATCGGGCATACGCGCTGGGCCACGCACGGCCGCCCCACCGAGGAAAATGCGCATCCGCACCGCGATTGCACCGGCGACATCGTGGTGGTACACAACGGCATCGTCGAAAACTATCTGGCCTTGAAGCAGCAGTTGCAGGCCGAAGGCCACACGTTCAAGACCCAGACCGATACCGAGATCATCGCGCACCTGGTGGAGAAGCACTTCCACGGGAACTTGGAAGAGGCGGTGCGCGCGGCAGTGAAGGAGATCACTGGGGTCTTCGCGCTGGTGGCGATCGCGCGCACCGATCCAAACAAGATCGTGGCAGTGCGTTTGGGGCCGCCAGTGGTGATCGGACTGGGCGACCACGAGTATTTCGTGGCGTCGGATGTGCCCGCTATTCTGCCGCACACGCGCGACATGTACTTCCTGGCGGATGGCGACCTGGCGGTGCTGACGGCGGACGGCGTGCGGCTTAGCGACTTCGGCGGCTGCCCGGTGACCCGGCAGGTAACCCATATTCTGTGGGACCCCATCATGGCCGAAAAGGGCGGCTACAAACACTTCATGCTCAAGGAGATTTTTGAGCAGCCGCGGGCCGTACGGGACACTACGCTGGGGCGCGTGAGCCAGGAAAGCGGACAGATTTTTCTGGACGAAATGGAGATCACGCCCGCGGAGTTCCGCGAATTCCGGCAGTTGAAGATCATCGCCTGCGGCACGAGTTGGCACGCGGCGCTGTGCGGCAAATTCATGATCGAGAAGCTGGCGCGCATGCCAGTGGAAGTGGATTACGGCAGCGAATTCCGGTATCGCGATCCGCTGGTGGATGCGGGCACGCTGACGGTGGTGATTTCGCAATCAGGCGAGACGGCCGACACGCTGGCGGCGCAGCGGGAGGCCAAGCAGAAGGGATCGAAGACGCTGGCCATCTGCAATGTGATCGGCTCGATGATCACGCGCGAGGCGGCGGGCGCTATCCTGACGCACGCGGGGCCGGAGATCGGGGTGGCATCCACCAAGGCGTTCACCTGCCAGTTGACGGCCCTTTTTATTTTGGCGATGTATCTGGGGCAGGCGCGGGGCGCGCTGGATGCGGCCGCGTCGCGCGCGCTGGTGGACGACTTGATCCACATTCCGGGCAAGCTGGAAACGGTGCTGGCGCACGATGCGGTCTACGAAGAGCTGGCGCGCAAGCTGTTCCGCGCCGGCGACTTTTTGTTTTTGGGACGCGGCGTACATTTCCCGATCGCGCTGGAGGGGGCGCTGAAGCTGAAGGAGATTTCCTACATTCACGCGGAAGGGTATCCGGCGGGCGAGATGAAGCACGGGCCGAACGCGCTGATCGACGAGAATCTGCCGGTGGTCGTGCTGGCTACGCGCGATCCTGCGAGCGAGGAGAGCCGCGTGCTGTATGAGAAGACGCTTTCGAATATCCAGGAAGTGAAGGCGCGCGAGGGCACGGTGGTGGCGATATCGACTGAGGGCGACGAAGACGCGCGCAAGACTGCCGACCATGTGATCGAGATTCCGGCGGCGAACGAGCTGCTGGCGCCCATTTTGGAGATTGTGCCGCTGCAGCTTCTGGCGTATCACATCGCGGTGCGGCGCGGATGCGATGTGGATCAGCCGCGCAACCTGGCCAAGAGCGTGACCGTCGAATGAACGGCGGTCTGTTGATGCTGGCCGGGCATGCCATCTATCAGGGTGGCCGCTGGCATGGAGGGCATCAGAACGAAGACCGGCTTTACGAGACGCACGTACGCGATGCATTTCGTATCTTCGCGGAGGAGGGTTACGGGGCGCTGGCGTTGAGCGGCGGCCGGTCGCGCCCCCAGCTTCCGCCCGAGATCGGCAATTCGGAGGCGGACGGCATGCTGGAATATGCCCGATCGGCGGGCTTCGCGGGGAGCGGCGATGCGGTGTTGCTGGAGCGGTTCGGGCGCGACAGCTTCGAGAACCTGTTCTTTTCGATGCTGTGTTTCCATCGGCGTTATGGCGAGTGGCCGTCGCGTGTGGGGGCGGTGAGTTGGAAGTTCAAGGCGCTGCGATTCTACTTGATCGCCTGCGGTCTGCGGCTGGCCGAGGGGCGGTTCCGGTTCTTCGGCAGCGGCGATCCCGCGAGGCAACCGGCCATCGAGGCGTTTGCGGCGGCCAGCGTGCAGTATGACGCGATGATCGTGCGCGGCGGCGAGATTGTGGACCCGTTGCATCGCGATCGGCAGTGGTTCGGGGCGAAGCGGCTGGGACGAATGCCGCGGGAGTTCGACAGTAATAAGAATTACCTGCAACGGGTCAAACACGAGTACGGCAGCGCAGACTTGATCGACTTAGTCGAATTGATCGATCCCGGCCCAGCCTGGCGGGATGTGACCTGGCCGTGGCAGCTATTGGACAGTCAAATCCCAAGTTGTTTAATATAAACAAGATAGCTCGCAGTTGCTGCGCGGCTAGAGAGCCCATCGGTATCGCATCCCAGCGTGGGCGCGATCCAATCAGTTCCCTATGGCGATCGCCAGCGTCTGCGTGCCGGCGACGCCACCCAGCGTAAAGGTCAGAGGCGTCGTGTCGCTGGCCGGGACCGTCGGCACAACCACGTTGAACTGGTAGAGTCCCATAAAGTTCGGCGCCAGTCCCTCGTAGGGAATCGTCGCGGCCGGCGTACCGCCAAACGAAATCGAGAAGGTATCCGCCAGCGTGTTGCTCAGTTCGACAAGCTGGCCCGGAGGAATGTTCGGCGAGACCAATCCGAAGCCGATTCCGTAGACTACGATCTCATCGCCTGGCTGCGCGCGCTTCGAGGTGAGACCGGAGATGGCCCCGGGCGGCAGCACGTAGCTGCCGTCGGCAAACTGGGCCACCACGTATTGGGTTCCGGCGATGTTGAAATTGGACGGATCCAGCAACCCCGGCATGGTGGCATCCACGGTAACCGCAAAGGGCGCGCTGGCGCCGGCCGCGGTGGTGACGACCAGTTCTTGCGCGCCGGTGCCCACCCCTCCGGGCACCTGCACGTTCACCTGTAATGGGCTGACGTAGTCGATGAAAGCCGATTGGCCACCGATGGTCACGCTGGTTCCCCCCAGCGCGGTTGGTCCAATTACACCGCTGAAATCGGCGCTAGTCCACGTCTGCTCCGCCGCGGCCAGATTGGTGCCGTAGATTTCGATCCAGGAACCGGGCGCGAAAGTCGGGAACTCTCCAAACGCACTGGCGCTGACCGCCGCCTGGACAACCGGCAGGGGCTCTTGCAGCGTGAAGTGCAAGGCAAAGATGAACTCGTTCGCCGTGCTTGGGTCGACGCCGCCGTTCGAGACGAGGCTATAGGGTTGTACGTATATCTCCTGCCAGTCTGTTTGGGGGCCGGCGGGCAGCGCCCCATTGCCCATGTTGTAGTAGCTTGGGCCTGTTAGGATCGGGTTGGTCAACGCCGCGCAGCAGATGGTGCCGATGCCGTCGGTCAACGGGCTCACAGGCGTGCCGTTCACTAACCACTGGTTGACGACGCCGTCGTTATAAACAGCCCAATTGAGCGTGAATGCGACGGTTATGCTCCAGTAGGCGTCGATGTTGCCGGCCAGCGGGCCGCCATTGGTGGTTTTCAAATAGAATACGTCCCACTCGCCGGTCGTGCCAGTGGGCGTCTGCACCTGCCAGATCTCCGCCGCCCCGTTATCGACCAGCAGGGGCGTCGAGCTGAAGGTAGTGTTTGTGGTGAAAGTGCCCGGCGCGTTGGTGCTGGCCCATGTCAGGCTTGAACCGACGGAGACGATGGGGAGCGTGGGGTTCGTGCTGCCGGTGGTATCGGGTTTGCCAGGCGCCTCCGGACGCGGCCTGATAATACTATGCGCGATGTTCGGCTGCGTGGCCGCCAATTGCGCGGAGATCGTCTGCGTGCCGGCAAGCGCGAATGCCGCGGCCAGCCACCATGAAGAGAATGTCCGATTCATTCTCCAAGTATACGACCGAAGACAGGCCCGGAGGCTGCCCTACCAGGTTCAGTATCCGTTGTCTTCCGCCGCTCCGGCGTCTCCGATCCCGGTCCTGTTGAAAGGGTCTGCGCAAGGCGTTGGATCGTTAGCCGCTACTGTCGCACGCTCGACGGGTTGGGGCGCCGAAAGGGAAGTTTGGTGAGGCGCGAAGTGAAGTCTTGAACGTCCTTCAAGACCTCCGGCACGTCCTCTTCTATGCGCAGATAAAACCGCCTTATAATCTGCTCTTTCGCGCTTCTGCTTGAGTCTGAGTGCAATTTGCCCGCTAAGGAGTGCGCAGCCAGTCCGGGATGTGACGGGCGGCGCGACGCGAACCCTCAAGACTCCTCCAAAATCGGGAACAATTCCGGCCGCTCGATGTCCAGCAGCCGCGGGTCGAGCAACCTCTTCGTATCCACGTTCCCCATGGCCGAAAGCATGTTCTCCTTCAAATGCGGATACTCTTTCTCCAACTCGCTGAAAAGCCCGCGCAACGACCGCCGCACGGTACCCGTGCGCAGGGAACAATCGCATGGCGTCAAAGGCACGGCGCGCGCCTCGGCATACGCGCGGGTGATATCTTCCGTCACAAAGACCAGCGGACGGATCAGCCGGAATTGCCGGTCGCGCGAGTAAGTAATGGGCGGCAGCGCACTCAGCCGTCCGGTGAAGAGCGCATTCCGCAGGAGTGCCTCGCAAAAGTCGTCGGCGGTGTGCCCGAAGGCGATCACATTGGCCCCCAGGCCCGAGCAAATTTCGTACACCGCCCGCCGGCGATAGCGGCTGCACAGGTCGCAGCCATGGCCCGGCTGCTCTTCCAGCAGCCGCAGCGACGGCTTATCCCGATAGTAGGTCCAATCCACCCCGCGCTGTTTCAGGTACTCGCCCAGCGGCTCAATGGGCCGCAGGAACTTGCCCTGCTCCACGGTGAAGGCGCACACCGAGAAATCGATGGGCGCCCGCTCGGCCAACAGCAGCAGCGCTTCCAACAGGGTCACGGAGTCCTTGCCGCCCGAGAGCGCCACGGCCACCCGGTCGCCTTCGCGGATCATCTTGAAGCGGTGTATAGCCTCGCCCACCTTGCGCAGCAGTGTCTTTTCCAGTTCCACGTAGTTTGATTATAGGAGATCCTGGCGGCACTGGCTCCCGGAAGGCTGGCCGGACCGCCTGGCGGTTGTTAGGGTCAATAGCCTGGTGCATCTGGAAACAACATTTGTTTCGACAAGAATCCAAGCGTTTGACTGGCGCCAGGCGCATCTCTCCAAATGGACCGTCATCCGGCATTTCGGGCGGGAACAAGGCTACGCCCCGACGATTCGCTAATGGGGCACTTCCTGAACGGCGGCTCGCCAGTCGTTCCTAAAGCCTGCCTGATTAAAAGAATTGTGGATTTGCGCCTAACCGGAAAGAAATTCTATCGTTCCATAATCAGAAATCCTATGGGAACTGGGAAACCGAAGGCCGACCTTTTGCCCGGTACGCTGGACATGATCGTTCTCCAGATATTGATGCGGGGCCATCTGCATGGGTATGCGATCGCACAACTGATTCAGCAATTGTCCGACGATCTGCTGCGCGTCGAAGAAGGCTCTCTTTACCCGGCTCTCCAGCGGCTGGAGCTGAATGGCTTGATCGAGGGTGAGTGGGGCCTCTCGGCCAACAATCGGCGCGCTCGTTTCTATAAGCTGACTCCCGATGGCCGCAAACACCTCGCCGGGGAGTCGGCCCGTTACCGCCAGGTCACCGGCGCGGTGGCCCGCATTATGGGGTTTGCTTAGTCGAACGGAGAAATGCATGCGATCGGGCTCACGTTGGAAGCGTTTGCGGCGCCGTTTGCGGTATTGGCTGAATCGCGGTGAAAGGCAGCGCCTGCTGCGGGAAGAGATGGAATTCCATATCGAGTCCATGACTCAGGAGTGGGCCGCGCAAGGCATGTCCGAGGCGGACGCGCGCGCCGCGGCTCACAGAAAGTTTGGCAATATGACACAAAAATCCGAAGAGGCTGGTTCCGCCTGGATCGCGCGCTGGATGGACGACCTGACCCAGGACTTACGCTACTCGTTTCGCGGCATGCGGCGCGATGCTGGGTTTGCAGCGTTTACGATCCTTATTGCCGGGCTCGGCATCGGGGCCAGCACCACGGTCTTCAGCGTGGTCAATGCGCTGCTACTGCGCCCGCTCCCATTTCGCGATCCAGCACGGCTGGTATGGATTTCGAACGACGGCGATTATGCCACCCAAGCTGAACACTATGCGGACCTCCGGGAGTTGAACCGATCGTTCTCCGATTTGGCGGGTTGGTCGGCGTTCTATTTCCCGGGCGATAAGCAACTGACGGGAGCCGGAGAATCCGAGCGTCTCACCAGCGTTCCCGTGACGGGGAACCTTTTCGCATTGCTGGGCGTGCAACCGGCCATCGGAAGATCCTTCACCGCGGAGGAATGCCAGGGGAGGTATGCGGCTCCGCCAGCCATGCTTTTGAGCTACAGTTTTTGGCGGCGGCGGTTCGATGCAGACCCCAATGTGGTCGGCCGCAAGCTGACCTTGAACAATTCGCCGGTGACCGTGGTGGGCGTGCTGCCCGCATCCTTCGATTTCGGGAGCGTCTTTGCTCCGGGCACGCGGATCGATATCTTTGTTCCCTGGCCGCTGACGGACAACGCAAAACCCACGGGAAACACCATGAAGGTCATCGGAAGACTGAAGGCCGGCGCAACCCTGCAGGGCGCGCAGGCCGACTTCACCATGCTGGGGAAACAACTAACGAGCCAGTATCCTAAACGGAATCCGATCGTTCCTTGGCTGATCCCACTGGCGCACCGTGTGAGCGGAAGAGTGGAACCGGCTCTTTTCGTGCTGGCCTGCGCCGTCGCTGTAGTGATGTTGATTGTGTGCGCGAATCTTTCGAATCTGCAATTGGCGAGGTTAGCCGCGCGGCAAAAGGAAATGGCGATGCGAGCGGCGCTGGGAGCCGGACGTTCGCGGCTGCTGCGGCAGACGCTCACCGAGAGCGTAGCGCTCTCGTGTTGCGGCGCGGTATTGGGACTGATCCTCGCAGTGGCCGGTACGCGTGAACTGGCGCATCTCCAGGCATTCAACCTTCCTTTGCTCGAAAGCGTGCGGATCGATGGGAACGCACTGCTGTTTACGTTGCTGGCGGCGGTCGGCTGCGGCGTGCTCTTTGGCCTGCTGCCGGGGTTAAGGGTCACGGCACTCTCCCTGCATGAAGGGATGCAAGATGCCAGCCGCGGTTCGAGCGGTGGCAAGCGGTATGCCTGGGTCCGCGATGGACTGGTCGTTTCCGAAATCGCTTTCGCCTGTATGCTGCTGGTAGGCGCGGGGCTGCTGATGCGGAGTTTTCTCCGGGTCGTCGAAGTGAATCCGGGATTTCAAGCGGAGCGCGCGGCGGCGCTGCGGATCGACCCGAGTTTCAGGATCTCGAGTTTCGCGCAGCAGAACTCTTTTATCGACGAAGTGCTGCACCGGACCCGGGCTGTCCCCGGCATTCTGGCGGCCGGAATTAGCGACGTGCTGCCGCTACGCGACGACCGGTCTTGGCAAGTCGCCGGCGTGGGGCAAGTTTACGGGAAGAGCCACCCCCCGCCGGAGCCCTTTATTCGCGTGGTGAGCGACGGGTATTTCGAGGCCGCAGGAATTCCGTTGCGCTTGGGTAGATGGTTCACGGAGAGGGATCGCGCATCGAGCGAAAAGGTCGTGGTGGTGAATGGGACGCTTGCGCGGTCGCTCTGGCCGGGCCGGAACCCACTGGGTCAAGCGATCGCCACGGACGGGGGACGGCGGGTCGTGGGCGTAGTCGGCGACGTCCGTCATGCAGCCCTGGAAACGGCGGGCGGGCCGGAAATGTATCTGCCGATGCGGCAAACCGCGGACTATGCGGCCATGCACCTGGTGGTACGCACCGCGCTTCCACCGGAAAGCCTGGCAGCGGGGATTCGGACCGCTTTGCGGCCCATCGACCCCAATCTGCCAGTGCGCGAGTTTGTGACGTTCCAGGATCTGGTCGACAGAGCGGTTTCACCGCGGAGGTTCCTGGTACTGCTGCTGGCCGGATTCGCGGCGTTCGCCTTGATCCTGGCGTCTCTGGGGATCTACGCGGTGATCGCGTTTTCGGTAAGTCAACGAGTGCAGGAGATTGGAATTCGGATGGCGCTGGGAGCGTCCGCCGGCGGCGTTCAACGCCGCATTGTGCTGCGGACGCTGGGATTGGCCGCTTTGGGTCTGGCGTTGGGAATGGCAGGGTCGCGAGTATTGTCGAGCGCGCTGGGCAGCCTGTTATTCGGGATCACGACCGGCGACCCGGCGACCTTTATCGAGGTAGGAGCGCTGCTTGTGGCGGTGGCGGCGATCGCTGGATATATTCCCGCCTGGAAGGCAACCAGGATCGATCCGATGGTTGCCTTGCGGTCGAATTAAGGATAGCGTTCGGGCGGACGCCGGCGCCTCGCCCTCGAGGTCGTTCTAGCCTCACCCACCTTGCGCAGCAGTGTCTTTTCCAGTTCCACGTAGTTTGATTGATAGGAGATCATGGCGTTAGGCCATGGCGCCCACCGTCGGCGGCGACCGGCAGTTTTCGCATCTATGCACGCAGGTTCTGCACTTGGGTCCGGTGAATTTGACGGATACCACCAAGGCTGTTCTGGCGTTACGCATGAAATCGCCGGTCTCCTGTTTGGACCGCGGCTTGCTCAATCCCGGATCGTTCTCGAATAGATTGTCGGCTCGGGCGGAAATCGGCCGAATCCGGTTTTGTAGAAAGGAGTGGCATATGGCGTCCACGATGCACGCCGCGGTTGTCGAACAATTCGGAAAACCCTTGCGGCTTCTGGAATGGGACATTCCCTCTCCGGGAGCGGGCCAGATCCTAATCAAGACGGAGGCTTGCGGAGTGTGTCACACCGATCTGCATGCCGCGCACGGCGACTGGCCGGTAAAGCCGACACTCCCGTTCATTCCCGGACATGAGGCCATCGGCCTAGTAGCGGCTGTCGGATCGGGTGTGACGGTTGTGAAGGAGGGCGACCGGGTCGGAGTACCCTGGCTGTACTCGGCGTGCGGTTGTTGCGAGTATTGCCTGACGGCTTGGGAGACAGTGTGCCCCGACGCGCAGTTCGGCGGCTATACCAGGAACGGAGGATTTGCCGAGTATCTTCTCGCGGACCCGGATTACGTCGCGCATGTTCCCGACGGCCTTGCGGCCGCAGATGCCGCGCCGCTGATTTGCGCCGGTCTCACCACCTACAAAGGAATCAAACAGACCGAGGCGAGAGCCGGCGAATGGATAGCCATCTCCGGCGTTGGCGGTCTGGGGCATCTGGCCATCCAATATGCGAAGTGCATGGGACTCCTCGTCTGTGCCATCGACATCGATGACGGGAAACTCGCCCACGCCAGGCGCGTGGGCGCCGATCTGGTAATCAACGCGAAGACCGGCAATCCATCCGCCGTCCTGAAGAAGGAGACCGGAGGCGGGGCGCATGGCGTCCTGATTACGGCGCCATCGCTCGCGG
Organism: Bryobacteraceae bacterium; assembly: GCA_049516155.1. Taxonomy (GTDB): domain Bacteria; phylum Acidobacteriota; class Terriglobia; order Bryobacterales; family Bryobacteraceae; genus Bog-159. The sequence continues at coordinate 11,189 of JBEKTJ010000007.1, read as the reverse complement.
CATTCAAACAGGGCGTCGGCATGACCCGGAAGCGTGGCACTTGTGTCCTAGTCGGCCTGCCGCCGGGCGAATTCCCCGTCCCGCTCTTCGATGTAGTGGCGAATTGCATCACCATCCGCGGATCGTTCGTCGGCACGCGTCAGGACATGGTCGAAGCGCTTGCGTTCGCCGTGGGGGGCAAGGTAAAGGCCGATATCGAACTGCAGCCCCTGGCGTCGGTCAACGAGATCTTCGACAGGCTTGAGCATGGTGATGTAGCGTCGCGGGTGGTACTCGAATTCGTGCAGCGAGAACAGCGTGCGCTACGCGACGGGAGCCGCATAGACGACTTGGTCGGAGCGTACTGAAGCCAACCGCCGCCATTTGGCTGGTCCGAATTGCGCACTACTCGCCCTTGGGGTTGTACAAAAGAGATCACCCGGCGGGCGGTTCTCAAGGGAACATTGAGAGTGGGTGCCAAGGACTTCGCGAGTTGAAAACTTGCGGTAACCCAACTGTTTGAGTATTAAAGGTGCTAAATACTTAAAACCTTGATACAATGTGTCTGTTCGCTCAGGTTTGGACGAACTGGAAGGGCGGGTCGCATCCCGCTCGGGTGCCCGCGTGCGGCATTCGGCCGCTCGCTTCTTGGAGGCAGTATGCAGGTATCTTCTTCGGTTTCAGGAATTTCGCGAATCCTTGTAGTGTTGCTGCTGGTGGCCGGGTCGGTCGCCCTGGTCGGTGGCTCGAAATCGATCTATTCACCCCGCGATAAGGCCTATTACGCGGATAAGGCGCTGGTCGACTTCGTGAACCCAGGCTTGAACATCGCCATCAACTCGGCTAAGATAACGAGCGCCGGCGTGATTAGCGTGACCTACACGCTCACAGATCCGACTGGGCTGCCTTTGGACGCGTCCGGCACAACCACGCCGGGTCCCATCTCGCTGGCATACGTGGCCGCCTACATTCCCAAGGGGCAGGAGCAATATGTGGCCTACACCACTTCGTCGGCGACCGGCCCCGTGCTGGGCACCATTACGCGCCCGGACTTCGAAGTTTTTACCGCCCCGGCCGCGCAGGTGGGCCCAGGCCAGTACACATACACCTTCATCGCGAAGGCCCCCGCCGGATTTGATCCCACCGTAACCACTACCGTGGCGGTGGCCGGCAACCGCGATCAAACCGCCTTCAACCTAGGCACGAGTTATGCCGGGGCGGCCTTCAACTTCGTACCCAATGGCGCGCCGGTTACCGTCACGCGCGATGTCATCCGCACCGAAAGTTGCAACACCTGCCACTACCAGTTGGCCTTCCATGGCGGCTATGCCAGCGGCATGCCCATGTGTGTCATGTGCCACCAGCCGCAGAACGCCGATCCCACCACAGGCAATACGCTGGATCTCAAAGTGTTTGCGCATAAGCTCCACATGGGGTCGCAGTTGCCCAGCGTCCTCGGGTACACGTCTGGTACGCAAACCATTCCGCCGGCTCCCTATGAAATCATCGGCTACATGAATTCGGTCAATAACTTTTCAACGGTGATCGATCCCGCCGATCCCCGCCGTTGCGAGGTGTGCCACAGCCAGACTACCGGCGCGGCGCAAGCCAAAGCATTCCTGACGGAACCGACTCGGGCGGCGTGCGGGGCGTGCCACGATAATATCAACTTCGCCACCGGCGCCAACCACCCCGGCGGATTCCAGACGGACGACACCCAGTGCGCCACCTGCCACGTCCCCCAAGATGAGGAGATCTTCGATGCATCCATTATGGGCGCGCACGTGGTGCCTACCGACACCGCCGCGCTATACCCCCAGAACCCGGATACGCAAATAGCAGGTCTACAACTCGCCATTACCGGCGTGACCAATACCTCCGCCGGGCAAGCACCCACCGTCGCTTTCACCGTGCAGGACAATAACAAGAACAACATCCCGTTAGCGCAACTCTCTACCTTGCAATTCACCATGGCCGGTCCCACCACCGACTACGGCTACACCGTGTTCGGAACCCAAACCACTCCTGGCTATGTGACGGAAAGCGCTTTGAAGGCGGCCTGCAGCGCTAGCGGCGCTTGCACCTACACTTTCACCAACGTCATCCCGGCGGCGGCCACCGGAACTTACTCCATCGGCGGGGAGGCGCGCATGACCGTGACGGTGTACCCCGGCACTACTTCGTCGCAGAGCGTCACGGAAGGCGCGGACCCGAATCCCGTAGTGAACTTCTCGGTGGATGGCTCGCCGGTAACGCCGCGCCGCACGGTTGTGGCGCTCAGTAATTGCAACGCCTGCCACGTGGCGCTCTCGCTGCACGGCAGCCTGCGCAACAACACCGAGTACTGCGTGCTGTGCCACAATCCGTCGAACACGGATATCAGCCAGCGCCCCAATTCCGTGGTCGCGGCCGACAAGGCGTTGCCGCCACAAGGCATCAACTTCAACTTGTTGGTTCACCGCATTCACGATGGCGTGAATGCCGCGATCAACCCAGGTGGGCCGCCCAAGGAACCTTACATCGTGGTCGGCTTTGGCGGAAGCCATAACGACTTCTCCGGCACGCTCTTCCCGGTAATGAGTCCGGCGGGAGACGCCACTTATATGCAAAACTGCGCGGTGTGCCACACCAATGGCAGCGAGCAGAATTTGCCGATCGGCCTGAACGCGGTGCAAGATCCCCAAGGCTGGATTCAGGGAGCCACTGGAAACCCGGTGCAACCGGCCTCCTCGGCTTGCAGCGGCTGTCACGTTTCGGAAGGCGAATCGGCTCACTTCCTGGCCAACACCGATGTGTTGGGAGAGAGCTGTAACGTTTGCCATGCCGTGGGCGCGCAGTTTGCGGTTGACGCGGTACATGTCCAGTAACCGCTTTGCCGCGCTAATCCTGCTTTGCTGGCCGGCGGGGGCTCAAACGCCCGCCCCCGCCGCCCCCGCGTCTGCGCCGGCAGCGGTACCGGCTGCTGCACCGGCATACGTCGGCTCGGAAACCTGCCAGCCGTGCCACGAAGACATCTACAACGCCTTCCAAAAGAATCCGCACAAGCTGGTGGATACACAAAAACGGCGCGGCTGGGAGGGCAAAGCTTGCGAGTCCTGCCACGGTCCCGGCGGAGCGCACGCCGCATCGGCCGAAAAGGCGGCCATCGTCAACCCGGCCCACCTGCCTGCGGAGCAAGCCGATCGCGACTGCCTGAAGTGCCATCTGAATCAGCCCACCCACGTCGGCCGCATACAAAGCAGCCACGCGAAGAACGAAGTCGCCTGCACCGCCTGCCACTCCATCCACGCGAACGGTCCCAATGGGCTGGTCCCTCGGAAGTTTGCGGCGGTCAACGATCTGTGCGCAAGCTGTCACACGGCGGTTTGGGCCGAATTCCAGCGCCCCTACAAACACCGCCTGCCGGAAGGCGCGATGTCCTGCGTGGATTGCCACAATCCGCATGGCAGCATCTTCCAAGTGAACGCGCAATCCTACGCCGCCAATGAGCCGGGATGCTTCCGCTGCCACGGCAACCTGCGCGGCCCGTTCACATTTGAGCACGCGCCCGTCCGGCTAGAAGGCTGCGCGGCCTGCCATGAGCCGCACGGCTCCGCCAACCCGCGCATGCTCGTCCGCGCGGAGGTCCGGTACATGTGCCTGGAATGCCACGCCAATCTGCCCACCGCGCCCGGAGCCATCAAGAATCCTCCGGCGCTGGGTGGAGTGCCTCCCGCGTTTCACGACCTGCTCAGCCCGCAGTTCCAAAATTGCACCGTCTGCCACATCAAGGTCCACGGGTCTTACGTGAACCAGGATTTACTCAAGTGAGACTCGCATTGGCTTTGCTCGTCTCGATTCCGCTTCTGGCGCAGGATCCACCCGCTCAGACCGCGCCGGCAACGCCAGCATCACCTGCCCCCGTCGTCGCCGCCTCCGACGCACCCGCCGCTGCCTCGCCCACACCCTCCAGTGAGCAGTGGATCACCGGCAGCGTCGACTTCGGCTACCGTTTCACCAGCATCGGCGGCGACAACGACGTGTATCGCAGCGTGGTCAATCTGGGCCAGGGTCCGCGCCTGCTGGGTCTGGACCTCACCATCGTCGATCCCAAAAAGCGCCTTTTCGACCGCCTGGACGTGCGCGCCAACAACTGGGGCGGCGATCCTTACAACACACTGCACATCGACGCCTCTAAGCGCGGCATTTACGATTTCAATTTCGACTATCGCGATATCGCATATTTCAACCTGTTGCCGTCCTTTGCCGATCCCTTGCTCGGCACCGGCCTGGTGCTGGACGAGGACTCCTACTTCGCCCGCCGCCGCATGAGCGATTTCCAGTTGGACCTGTTTCCGGGCCATCGCATCATTCCATACCTTGCCTACGGCCGCGATTCCGGCGAGGGGACCGGCATCACTACGTTCGTTTCCGATGCGAACACGTACCCCGTCGCCGACTACACTTTCGATAAGACGGATAATTATCGAGGCGGCGTCCACTTGGAGTTCAACCGCTTTCACGCCACCCTGGAACAAGGCGGCACCACCCTGCGCGACGATCAGCAGGCCTACGATTCCACTCTCAATTACGGCAATAATTATGAGCCATACTTTGGCCAGACGCTCGACTTGACGAATCTGGCTCAGGCTTACGGCATCCGCGGCAGCAGTATTTATAGCAAGGGACTGTTTACCGCCAGCCCTTACTCCTGGTTGGATGTGTCTGGCCAGTTTCTGTACAGCCTTCCCAATACCAACGTCAACTATACGCAGTCCGATGCCGGCAGTCTGGTAGTGCAGGAGGCCATCCTGTTTTATACCGGAGAACAGGCTTTGGGCTTCGCTGAGGGCAAGCAGCCGCATACCACGGGCAGCCTGGGTTTCGAACTGCGCCCGCTGAAGCGGGTGCGTATTCTGGAATCCTGGATGACGGACCGCATGCATACCGCGGCGGCAGGCCTGGTCACCGATATGATCCTCCAGCCGCTCTCCGCCGCCATGACTACGCCTACGGATCTGACCAGTCTGCTGGTGATGAACTACAACCAGGAACAAACCGATGTCTTGCTGGATGTAACTCATAAGCTCACCCTGCACGGCGGCTATCGATATGCGTGGGGGGATGCCGAAACCGGCAACATGCTCATCGCGGGACCCGGCCAGGAATCCAGTGAACTGCGCCAACAGGTAGGCATCGCCGGAATCCACTTTCGCGCCACCCAAAAGCTCTCGGCCAATGTGGATTTCGAGGCGGCGGATACTTCCCACGCTTACTTCCGCACCAGCCTTTATAACTACCAGAAGATGCGCGCCCGCGCGCGATACCAGCTTGCCTCCAAGCTGGCTTTGCAGGCCAGTTTCTCGCTGCTGAATAACCAGAATCCCACCACCGGCATCAACTACGATTTTCTGAGTCGCCAGAATTCCTTATCGGCTTCCTGGACGCCATCGAAGCGCGTCAGCATTCTGGGCGAATACACGCGCTCGACATTGCGCTCCGACATCGGCTACCTGGAGCCCGAAACCCTCGGCCCCGAGACGTCGCTCTACCGCGACAACGCCCACAACGCCAGCGCGCTCGTCGATCTAGCCTTGCCCGCTTATGCGAAGCTCGCGCCCCACGTGGCATTCGGCGGATCGCTGTTCATCTCCTCAGGCAGCCGGCCCACCACGTATTACCAGCCATTGGCGCGCCTCTCTCTGCCTTTGCACAAGGGTCTCGTATGGAAATCGGAATACCGTTACTACGGGTACGATGAGGCCTTCTACCAATACGAAGGCTTTCGCGCGCACATTCTCCAGACCGGACTCACCATCTCCCGCTAGGTACGACAGGCCTCCTGGCCTGTCGTTTATCCCGCTTTGCGCAGAGCATCCTTAACAGCTTCGGAGTGGCGCGCAATTACCCTCAGCAGGCCGGCGTATCGGCGATCAACCGACTCGTTTCGTGCGCACGGCTTGAAAAGGATTCGCTATGAGATCCACAACAGCGCCCACGAACCGCCGGGTGTGGGGCAGTTCCGCATGCGCGTCGAACGCCGCCTCGTCGACCCATTCGGAGTGAATGAAATAGGCCAGAGGACCACGCGTCGATTCGAATACGTGGATGCGCACGCATCCGGGCTCCGCGCGCGTCGGCTCCAGAACAAGCGTCAGCTCGTCACGCAGTTGTAACTCTTTTTCAGGCCTGGGTTCAAAGCGGGCAAAGATGTAGAGCGGCATCTCCACCATAATAGCCGAAGCCGCTGAAAACAGGCCGAATATTTCCCTTGACACGTTATAGCATATTGCTATATTATAATTACGATCTGCAATATATGAAACTAGGCGAAAAGCTCCGGTACCTGCGGGAAATCGAAGGCGCGCTGCGGGGCCGCCAGGACGCGCTGACGCAGGCCGAAGTGGTGCGCCTGCTCAAGAAGGAGCTGCGTGAAACGATCAGTCAGGCATATCTGTCGCAGATCGAGAGCGGCGCGCGGCCGCACCTGACCAATTCCAGCCGTATGCTGCTGGCGAAGTTTTACAAAGTCCATCCAGGATACCTGGTGGACGATCCGGAGGGCTATCAGGAAGAGCTGATGTCCGACGTAGGCGCTCTGGAGAACAAGCTGGATCTGTGGCTGATCAACGGCGCCGAGCGTTTCCATGGCGACGCCGATCTGAGCCAGGCGCTGTTGCGCGTGGCGCGGCACGACGATTCGCGCATGTGCGTGGTGTTGCTGGGCGCCATCCTGGATAACCCGGGCCTAGCCGAGCGCTTATTGCAGGTATTGAAGCCCGCTCCGGCAGCGGCGGCCACGGAGGCTTCGTCCAAGGCTTTGCCTAAACTTTTGTCCAAACGAGGGAGGCGATCGCAATGACGTGGGCCGATTTCTATTTGATCTGTTTTCTGTTGGGCCTGGCGCTAAGCCTACTGTCGGTGCTGACCGGCAGCGCACATCTGCACCTGCCGCACATCCATGTGCCGCACGTGCACGTGCCGCATATGCATGTGCCGCATGTAGATGCGGGCGGAGAGGCGGAGGGCATCCCGTGGCTGAATTTTGGCACCATGACCGCCTTTCTCGCGTGGTTCGGCGGCACGGGTTACCTGCTGGAGCGCTTTTATGCGGTGTGGTTCCTGGTGGCGCTGGCGATTGCATTGTTGAGCGGCCTCGGCGGCGCTGCCATCGTGTTCTGGTTCCTGGCGAAGCTGGCCTCGGACGACCAAGGTCTGGATCCCGCGGACTACGACATGATCGGCGTGCTGGGAAAGTTGAGCATTCCGATTCGCCAGGGCGGCACCGGCGAGATCGTTTTCTCGCAGGAGGGCGTGCGCCGCGTTTCCGGCGCCCGCAGCGACGACGGGACGGCCATCCCCAAGGGCGCGGAGGTAGTGGTGCAGCGCTATGAAAAAGGCATCGCGTACGTGCGCCGCTGGGAGGATATGGCGGAGGAAACCGAAGCAAGAAGTCAGGAGTCGGAAGACAGAAGTCAGAATGCATAGGCGGAGGTCTTGAAAAGGAGAAGTATGCAGAAGGACATGGTAGTGGTTGTCGTGTTGTTGATGTTACTCGCGATCGTGTTGATCGCGTCGATGCTGGCACGGCTGTACCGCAAGGCGGGTCCGCATGAGGCCCTGATCGTCTATGGACGCAAGGGTACGCGCATTGTCAAAGGGCGCGGCACTGTCATCTGGCCCGTGGTCGAGAGCTACAAAAGCCTCTCGCTGGAGCTGATGTCGTTTGACGTGGCGCCGCAGCAGGATCTCTACACCCGCCAAGGCGTTGCGGTAACAGTGGAAGCCGTGGCGCAAATCAAGGTGAAGTCGGACCCGGAGTCCATCCAAACTGCCGCCGAGCAGTTTCTGACCAAGACCGATCAGGAGCGCGAGGGCCTCATCCGGTTGGTGATGGAAGGCCATCTGCGCGGCATCATCGGGCAATTGACGGTGGAAGAAATCGTAAAGCAGCCGGAGATGGTGGGCGACCGCATGCGCTCCACCTGCGCCGACGACATGAACAAGATGGGGCTGGAAGTGATTTCGTTCACCATCAAGGAAGTCCGCGACAAGAACGAATACATCTCCAACATGGGCCGGCCGGACGTGGCGCGGATCAAGCGCGACGCCGATGTAGCCGCCGCCGAGGCCGAGCGGGACACCGCCATCAAGCGCGCCGAAGCTACGCGCGCGGCCGCCGTCGCAAAGGCCCAGGCCGACCAGGAACGGGTGCTGGCGGAGACGCTGTCGCAGGCCAAGCAGGCCGAGGCCACGCGCGACCTGGAAATCAAGAAGGCCAACTACAACGAGACCATTAAGAAGCAGCAGGCGTCGGCCGACAAGGCTTATGAGATCCAGGCCAACGTGATGCAGCAGCAGGTGATCGCGGAGCAGGTGAAGATCCAACAAGTGCAGAAGGAGCACGAAGTGGCCGTGCAGGACGCCGAGATCCAGCGCCGCGAGCGCGAGTTGATCGCCACCGTGCTGAAGCCCGCGGAAGTGGAGCGCCGGCGCATCGAGACGCTGGCCGAAGCCGAGAAATCGAAATTGGTGATGGAAGCCGACGGCCACGCCGCAGCCATTCGCGCGCAGGGCGAGGCGGAAGCTGAAATCATCTTCAAAAAGGGCGACGCCGAGGCCCGCGCCATGAACGTGAAAGCCGAGGCTTACCAGGAATATAACCAAGCCGCGGTCGTAGACAAGCTCATCACCGGGTTGCCCGAGATCGTGCGCGCGCTGGCCGCACCGCTGGCCAATGTGGACAAGATCACCATCGTCTCAACCGGCGATGGCCACTCAGCCGGCATGAACAAGATCACCGGAGATATGGCGGCTATGGCAGCGCAGATTCCGGCGCTGTTTGAAACCCTCTCCGGTATGAAGATGTCCGAGTTGTTCTCGAAGGTGAAGCAGATTGGCGAGAAACAACCCAAGCCGCCCGAGGATAAAGCCAAGGGCACGGCCGTCTAGCCAGGTAGGACAGGCCTCCTGGCCTGTCCGCCCGATTGATTCTAAAGGAGAAAGATTATGGCACTAATGGAACGAGTATCTACACTGGTTCGTGCGAACCTGAACGACCTTATCGATAAGGCCGAAGACCCGGAAAAAATGATTAAGCAGGTGATTCTGGACATGCAGAACCAATTGCTGCAGGTCAAGACGCAGGTGGCCATCGCCATCGCCGATCAGCACGTGCTGGAGAAGAAGCACCAGGAGAACGAAGAGAAGACCGCGGAATGGGTGCGCAAAGCGGAGATGGCCGTAGACAAGAAGCAGGACGATCTGGCGCGGGTGGCGCTGGAGCGCTCGGTAAGCTACCGCCAGATGGGCGACAGCTTCCGCGAGCAGGTGGCGGATCAGAAGGTGCAGGTGGACAATCTGAAATCCGCGCTGCAGAAGCTGGCGCAGAAGCTGGCGGAGGCGCAGGCTAAGAAGGATGTGCTGATCGCGCAGCATCGCCGTGCGCGCGCCGCCAGCAAGGCCACCGACGCGCAGTTTGCCACCAGCGACCATTCCACGGAAGCCACGTTTGATCGGATGAAGGACAAGGTCCGTCACAGCGAAGCGGTCAGCCAGGCTAAGGCGGAGTTGTTTAAGGACGACGTCGAAGATCAACTGGCGGCGCTCGAAAAACAGGACCAGATCGAGAAGATGCTGGCCGAGATGAAGGCCAAACGGAGCTGACCGATGACTTCGCTTGAAATACTGTTGCTTTTTGCGATCGCCGCGCTGGTCTACCAGGAGGTTTCCTGGAGAGATAGAGCGCGGCGCATCCAAGCCGATTACGAGAGGCGTATCTCGACCGAGGTGGCGATGGCGTACGAGACCAGCTTGGCGGACGACGAGATGCCGGTCCGCGCCCTAACTTTTCAAGCGGAGAAGCAGGAGCCGCGGGGATTGTTCCACGAAGTGACCCGCCACCTGTTTATCGCTATCGCCATGAACGGCGACAGCGTGAAGTACGCCGCCGGCGATTTGAATGAGATCGAGCGGTTCAGCATTCCGCCGGAGATCAAGCGGGCGCTGCTGGAATTCGTGGCGCCCGCGCGCGAGATGGCGGTGGGGGCGCGGCGGTAGAGCGTTATTATGACGGCACGGCTACGCGATCACTCGCGGCGCCGCCACGAATGGCAAGCTACAACACCGCCGGCCGGCCAATGAGCCGGCGCCGACGATTTGTCCCCATACGGCGAGCACCGATCTGCAATGGTCAGGTGACCAGTTATGCTACCATTGGGTTATGAATAGCCGAGTGGTCGGCGCGACGGAATTCAAAGCAAAGTGCCTCGCGCTGCTCGATGAGATCGGCCGCAACGGCGGCACGATCACCGTCACCAAAAGGGGCCGGCCCGTGGCCACGGTGAGACCGGTGCGGAAGCGGCCGTGGCCATCGTCCGAGGGACTGTGGAGGGGCAAGGTGCATATTCCGGATGGAGAGTTAACCGCCGACATGTCGGATCTATGGGAAGTCCTCCGGTAGGGATAAAGGATTTCCAATTTGGTCCCTCAGTTCCTGCTTGACACTCACGTTCTTGTCCGCTGGCTGGTGGAACCGAAAAGGCTCTCGCGGGATCAGACACGGGTGCTCCGCGACGCAATCCGGCGAGGGGAACCGCTTGCGGTAAGCGCCATCACACTGCTTGAGATCGCGGTGCTGTTGGGGAAGGGCCGCACGCGGCTGCGGGTTCCAGTTCAGGAACTATTCGCCGTCCTTGATGCAGGCACGCGCTTTCATGTCGTACCCCTCGACGTCGAGATTGCCGCGGAGGTCGCTGCCTTGGGCGACACGTTACGGGATCCCGCCGACCGGGCCATCGTTGCATCTGCCCGTGTGCACGGTTTTCGTCTGGTGACGTCCGATCAGCCTATTATTCAATCGAAGCTTGTGCCAGTCGTTGACTAGATGGCATCCAATAGAGCGGCCGGCAACCGCGGACTCCGGGAATGGGACACCACCGCGAGGATCTGGCCGACTCGCGGCACCCGTTTCTGGAAGGTTCACTCCTAGGTCATCGCTTATCGCTGGGAAACCACACCCATTCAGATCATCGCGGTCGTGCACGGTGCGCGGCAGTTGGAGGCCTTTCGGATTCAGTGACGAGCCGCTGGCTCGATCACTGGCCTCCGCCATCCAACACCCCGGGATCAGAATGCAGTATGCCGAACCGGCCGGCCCTGTTCGACTTCGTGGCGCCCGCAGCGCGAGATGGCGGTGGGGCGCGGCAGTGATTGGAGCGCCCATCGCTGCC
>JBEKTJ010000006.1:0-70945 GCA_049516155.1 Bryobacteraceae bacterium | reverse complement strand
GTGGTGAGGATTCTCCACGAAACGGATACCGGAAACCTCGACATACTTTTGCAAGGGATTCTGTTTCAACTGAGTCTTGGCCGCAGCAGTCTCGACCGGCGTGGAAGCCGCCTGCGTCCCGCCGCGGAAATATTGCACCGAGAAATACACGCCGGCGCCCACGCCCATAAAAGCGAATGCGAAGAGGATCGCCATCAGCCATGTGGGCAGTCCGCCTTGCGGAGGAGGAGCGGCATACTGTGCGGCTTGAAACGGCGCCACCGCCGGCGGTGCATAGGCGGCCGGAGGAGCCGGACCGGCAGGAGCATCTGGCGCGGCCGGCGCAAGTGGAGCCGCGGTCGCCGCCGGTTGCGCGCCAGCCTTCTCCCTTGCTGCACAGTCCGGGCATGCGTCGTAAGATGGAGGCACCTCGCGCCCGCAAGTCGGGCAGATCCATGTGAACATTCGATCCCTCTAACCCCATGCTACCGCGTTGCGGCTCAGCCTTGTTTCTTGCGGCGGTACGGGGGCTGTGGACGCGATCCTTCAGCCGGCGCGTGATGCCGAGTAACGCTACGTTAACGGCCTTCGCCGTCATTGGGTATCATGTAACGTGGCAAACCCGGATCATGTCGCCTTCCTCAGAAGCGGCGTCGATACGTGGCGGGAATGGCGCAGCCATTATCCCGACGTGGTACCCGACCTCGCGGGCGCCGATCTTCGGCGGGCCGACCTGCGAGGCGTTCCATTCGGCAAATCCAACCTGGCCGGTACAGACCTGAGAGAGTCCATTCTTCGCGAGGCGGATCTAAGCTGTGTCAGCGGTCTTCACCTGCCACAATTAACCGGCGCAGATCTGGGCGGCGCCAAGCTGCCTGAATCGCTCGGCAGTCTTTCCGGCGAACTGGATGTCGCCAAAGCGATTTCCGAGAATGCGCAGAAGCTCTTCGTCGCCGTGCTCGCCGCGTGTCTTTACTCATGGCTAACCATCGCCACCACAACCGACGCCGGCCTGGTCACGAATCGCGCCTCTTCGCCCCTGCCGATCATTCAGACTACGATCCCAATCGTTGGCTTCTACGTGGTTACACCACTGTTATTAGTCGGAATCTATTTCTATTTTCATCTATACCTGCAAAAACTCTGGGACGAGCTGGGTTCACTTCCGGCGATTTTTCCGGACGGAAGGCGATTGCAGTCCAAGGCCGATCCATGGCTGCTCAGCGACCTGGTGGGATCGCACGTTTTCAACTTGCGCTCCCAGCGGCCTTTTCTGGCGTATCTGCAAGCATGGATTTCAATCCTGCTGGGATGGTGGATCGTCCCGATCACGTTAATGCTGTTTTGGGCGCGCTATCTTCCCCGCCACGACAAGGCCGTTAGCGCATTTCATTGCGCCCTGACCGCGATTTGTGTGAGCGCCGCCATTTTCCTGTATCGTCTGGCGAGCGCCACGCTGAGAGGAGAACAGCGCCCGCCATTTGCGTGGAAGTCGGCGCTCGAACGACCGCGCGCCTGGTATCCCCTTGCGGTTGCCATTGCGGCGGGAATGGTTCTGGCAATTCTTTCGGCGGGCGCGATAGACGGCGTAAGACCGGGCGCCTCGGGACACGACTGGTGGCCTCCGGCAACGGGCCCGCGGGCATGGATACCAGCCGCTATGGCCAAGTGCGGATACTCGCCCTTCGCGGATCTAAGAGCCGCCGATATTTCACTGAAACCTGCGGCTTGGACCGGCAAGAGCGATGCGGAACTGGACTCGGTGAAAGGTCTCCAGTTGAGCGGCGTAGACCTGCGCTATGCGGACATGCGCGGAACATTTCTGGCCGGAAGCATTTTGACCGGAGCGCATTTGGAGTGGGCGGACCTCTTACTTGCCGACCTGCGGCAAACCGGGCTGGCGGGAGCTCACCTGCAGGACGCCGATCTACTGGGGGCTCGGCTAAACGGAGCTGACCTGAGCAATGCCGGCCTGAGCAACGCCGACCTCACTGGCGCCGATTTGACCGATGCCGAATTGAAGTACGCCGATCTAAGGGGCGCCAGGGGAATCTCTCCCGGGGATCTAGCCAAAGCCAAGAACTGGAAGGACGCTTTCTACAGTGCGGATGAACTGCGCACCCTGAAGCTTCCGCAAGGCAATAACGAGGTCGTTCAATCTCTTCGGGCATCGGAATTTGCGAATCCGGGAAACACTGCCGCCGGCGAGGCCGCCCGCGTCGAGCAGCTCTCCAGGTTGGTTCCGGGCAAGAATACCGAAGCCGTTACTTTTATGGCTCGCCTGATCACACATAACGGCGGCGCAACTGAAGTGGCGTCGGTGCCGGTGACTGTTAAGGAGCATCCGGGGGGCACGCCGTCGAATAACGGCGCCGCCGGGCCGGAGAAGCCGTTCTTCACGGTGACAGAGCTTGCGCGGATCTACAACTTCCCAGGCTGGGACTCGCCGAAGGGCCTCGGCGGGCGCGGACAGACTATCGGAATCGTTGAATTCGGAGGCGGATACCGGGATTCCGATATTACCGCATATTTCGCAGGGCTCAAGATTCCGAAGCCCGACACCGTTAGTATCTCGGTGGACGGAAAAAATAACAGCCCGGGAGCATCCGGAGTCGATAGTCAGGTGGAGCAGGATATTGAAGTAGCGGGTGCGGCGGCTCCGGGCGCGCAGTTGGTGGTCTATTTCTCGGATTTCACCAGCAAAGGATGGGTGGACGCGATCGCCGCCGCGAGACAGGACACCGCGCATCGGCCTTCCGTGCTCCTGATCGGCTGGGGCAGCGCCGAGGGTCAGCCGGTATGGCCGGAGGCGGCGATGCAGGCGGTCGACGATCAACTGCGCCAAGCCGCTCTGGCGGGCATTACCATAGTGGTCGCGGCGGGCGACGACGGACCAAAAAACAATACCGCGGACGGCCGCGCGCATGCCGACTTTCCAGCGTCCAGCCAATGGGTTCTAGCCGTAGGAGGCACGAAGCTTGTGGCCAGCGGGAATGCGCCGGTATCGGAAACGGTTTGGAACGATGGCCCTAACGGAGGCGCAACCGGTGGCGGCGTGAGCGATTACTTCCCGCGGCCGGACTGGCAATTGCAGGTTCCGGTTCCGGCTAGGGCAAACGGCGAATTCGGACGCGGCTTTCCCGATGTGGCCGCCAATGCCAGTCCGCAGACCGGTTATCAACTGTTGATCGATGGGCAGGTGGGAGTGATAGGAGGGACCGGCGCGGCCGCGGCGTTATGGTCGGGGTTGATCGCGCTCCTGAATCAGAGCCTCGGCCATAATGTGGGGTACTTGAATAATAATCTCTATCGGCAGATCGGGCCGGCGGGGGTTCTTCGTGCGATTGCCAAGGGCGATAACAGCTACGGCGGCGTGAAGGGGTATTCGGCTGGCCCTGGCTGGAATGCTTGTACCGGGTGGGGCACGCCCGATGGCAAGAAGCTTCTCGAAAAACTGCGGTCGCTGCGATGAGCGGCGGTCGACTTGGCGGCCGCGGGTGGACGCCCTTTTCTCCGGCTATAACCGATGGGGGCATCTCGCGGCTATCGTCGTCTCGCATCGCGCTGCAGCCCTAATCTTCTTGAGGTTATGCTGGCCCAAATCGAACACGGCCACCTCTATTGTATATGCAGCGCATGACAATGGTTGACGGCGCCAACTAGTTACCGGGCCAGCCGTTACCGACCGATGGCCGTAAGGGAGTGGTTGCCCGCGTCCACGCCAGCTAATGCAGTAGTGAATTCTGAGAGAAGGAGCCGCGAAATGGAAGTGCACGTCACAGGGGAACTGGAAGCGAAGCTGGCAGCCTCTGCCGCCCTGCAAGGGTGTAGCCCCGACCAATTAGTAGTGCATGCACTTACGCGCTATTTTGAGGAGGAAGCCCGCTTCGTTGAGGCCGTAAAGCGCGGCGAAGGAGCTTTCCAGCGGGGCGAGTATCTCACTCACGAGCAAGTGGGCCAGCGCCTTCTGCGGTTCCTTCAAACCTGATGGAGGTCCGCTGGTCGTTGCCCGCGGCGGAAGACTTGGAGCGCATTTGCGAATGCATTGAGCGCGACAACCCGGAAGCCGCCTACGCCATTGAAATCTCCCGCATCTTCCACAGTGCGCAGGACTGGCCATAAAGCGCCGCCGTGATAAGAAATAGGGGCCATCAATAAACACCATGAACGCCGATGGAAACAAAGGATTTCACTTTGCCTTTTCTGCGTTTATCCACGTTCAACCGCGGCTAGATTGCCTTTTTCCGCAACCCGCTAAAGTTGCGCTGGTTGCCAACCCTATTGACTGAGCGCAGTCAAGGAAACATTATCGACATCTACTTGTCCCGTCCCGACGCTTCGTACGGAAATGGATAGCAACTGCCCGAGCAGGATGGGCGTCGCTCCGGTCGTGTATGTGATTGTCTCTTCCGAAAAAGTCCCTGGAGCCGGATTCAGGCTATTGTCCGAAGCGACCGCGATACCCCCAGCGATCAGCGATGCCACGTATCCCGTAAAACTCTCATCTGCCCTATGCCCAATGCTCATATGCAATGTATAAATCGTATTGGCCTGAAGAGCGGCACTCAGTGTCTGGAATATCCCGCCAACCGCGGACGGCCCTCCGAGGAAGGCGACATTGACTCCACCGGGAACGCCGCTGGGGTATTCAGCCGTCCCAGGTTTGATCGTGCCCGAATTGGCGCCGTTAAACCAGTTAGGCAACCAACCGGGTACGGCAACGTTATAACAGAACTCTGAAGGGCTGCAATCCAATAGGTCGGCTTCAAAACCCGGATTCGCTATTGGGATCGGTGTAGGAGTGCCTTGAGCATATGACACTCCAGGATTCGCCATAACGAATGGCAACAACAGTAGACAGCGTCTCATTGTTATCTCCTTTTAGGCCGAACCAATCGGACCGGTGCTTGCGACAGTCTATCACACCAACAGGTCTGCCGACTTCTAAATGCGAGCCGCCAGCCCGGGTGCCTTAACAACCCTCCTGAAGGTCCCCCCGCATGTTATGCTGGCTTGCGGATGTTTAGTCGCCAGCGCCGTAAAGCCCGCTTTCTGTTTGGGTTGTCCGACATTCTTCTTACCGCCCTGGCATTCGAGGCCGCCTACCAGACGCGCACCCTGCTGCACCTCGAGCGCAGTTTCTACCTCGTCCTTCCCACCAAGACCCTGGTCCTGGCATTTGCCGTGGCTGCCTGGCTGCTCGCGGGGCTTTGGCTGGGCGTCTACGAAAGGCTGGATGCGGGCGACCCGCGGGTGATCCTGCGCGACTCTTTCCGGCAATGCGCGTACGGCGCCGTGGCCCTCGTATTATTCGAATTCGTGCTCCGCCTGGACCTGAGCCGCCCTTTCCTGGCGCTGTTCATCGTCTACGCGTGGGTATTCCTGTTCTTGTTCCGCCTGTTTTCGGGCCGCTTGGCCGCCGCGATCCGGCGCGAATTCGGCGGTCCGCATTTCGTCATGGTGGCCGGCACCGGCGATCGCGCCCGCAAGCTGGGCGAAGCGCTCGAACAGTCTGCCAGCGATGGCATCCGCCTCACAGGGTTTCTCGCGCCCGATGCCGACAACACACTCGGCGAGATCCGCCTGGCATCCACTTACACGGTCTACCCCATCGGCCAACTGCGGCAACTGCTGCGTAATGGCGTCATCGACGAAATCATCTTCTCGGTGGGCAGCGAGACACTCGCGCAACTGGAAGACGTCTTCCTGCTCTGCGATGAGGAGGGCGTGCGTACCCGCGTGGCCGTGGATTTCTTCCCGCACATCAACAGCGAAGTCTACCTGGAGCGCCTCGGCTTCACACCGCTGCTCACGTTCTCGGCTGCCCCCCACGATGAAATCCGGTTACTGGTGAAGCGCGGCACCGACGTGGCCATCGCCGCCGCCGGCCTAGTCGTGTTGCTGCCCTTCATGGTCGCCGTGGCGCTGCTGGTGCGGCTGACTTCCCCCGGACCCGCCCTCTTCAAACAGATCCGCTGCGGATTGAACGGCCGCCGGTTTCTATTCTACAAGTTCCGGTCCATGTGCGCCGACGCCGAGCGGATGAAGGCAGAAGTCATGCACCTGAGCACGCGCAGGACGGCCACGAAAATCCCGGAAGACCCCCGGCTGACACGCGTGGGACGCTACCTGCGCAAGTTCTCGATCGACGAGTGGCCGCAGCTCTGGAACGTCCTCAAGGGCGATATGTCGCTGGTAGGACCCCGCCCCGCCATTCCCGACGAGGTGGAGCAATATCAAACCTGGCAGCGCCGCCGCCTGCGCATGCGTCCCGGACTTACCTGTCTGTGGGCGGTTTCCGGCCGCGACAATCTGGACTTCGAAACCTGGATGCGCATGGATATGCAGTACATTGATAATTGGTCGCTCGCGCTCGATTGGAAAATCATCTTGCGCACGATTCCCCGCGTGCTTACCGGCCACGGAGCGAACTAAGAGGCCAAAGAGCCAAACATGCATCTATTGCCCACCCAAGACGAAGTCGTCCGCGTCCTGCGCGATACCGGCGCTTTGCGCGACGGCCATTTCGAATACCCCAACGGCCTGCACTCCAACGAGTACCTGCAGGTGCCGCTGGCCATGCGCTACTACCAGCACGCCCGGATGCTCAGCGTGGGGCTGAGCCGCCTGCTACGGCAGAACGCCGAGATCCGCGCCATCGTCCCGGAGCTTTCCATTGTCGCGCCGGCCAATGCCGGCTTGCCAGTGGCGTTCGGAGTTTGCGAAGCCCTGCGCGCCCGCCAGGTGTATTGGGCCGAACGCGACGATACCGATCAACCCATGCGCTTTCGACAGTTCCTGGAGCAGCACCCCAGCGAACAGGTGGTGCTGGTGGACGATATCCTGCGGTCCGGCCGCAAGCTGAGCGAGATGCAGGAACTGCTGGAATCGCGCGGCGCGCGCGTGGTGGCGCTGGCCGTCATCATTTATCAGCCGACCCCGCACACGCGCGATTTCGGCAAACTGCCGCTCTATTATCTGGCCAAGCTCAACGCCAGCTACTACGCCGACGCCGAGCATTGCGATCTATGCAGCGTGGGAGTGCCGGTGCAAAAGGTGTGGGTGTAGGCGCCGCTTAGTCCAAGTTTCTAGCTCGGCGCATAGCGGCGCCGCAAAGCAAACTTGAACATCATGCGGGCCGTCACGATCAACACGGCGCATCCCGCCAGCAGTTTGACTTCGAATAACCATACGGATCTGACATCGCCCGGAGGAATGAGTGACACGGCAATGGAAACAATCGTCACCACCATACCCATACTGGCGCTCCACTTGCGTCCATACTTCCAGGCTGCGCCGAACATATAAATAAACGGAATGAAGTAGACAATCACGGTCATATCGACCAGTAACTGATAGCCGACCCGCAGGCTTTCGCCGGCTTGTAGCGCGATCACGAAGACCGTACAGGCGATCCCTTGCACCAGAATGGCCAGATGCGGCGTGCCCCAACGCGGATGCAGGCGCGCGAACGCGGGCGGAAAATAGTGGTCGATGCCAATGACGAACGGGATGCGCGCGCAGCCCCCGATCCAGGCGCAAAGCTGGCCGGCTACGCCTGCCAGGATCAGCACGATCATGGCGGGTCCCAGCCACGCGGAGTGCAATCGCGCCCCAGCCTCGGTGGAGGCTTGCACCAGGCCGGTGAGAATGCTGATGCGGCTGGGCGGCATCAGTACCATCAGGGACAACGTGCCGAGGATATAAAAAGCCGCGATGCAGGCGCCGGAGATCCAGGCGGCCCGCGGCACATTGCGCGTGGGGTTGCGAATCTCGCCGCCCAGAATGGCGCCCAATTCCAGGCCGCCGAACGCGAAGGCGATTTGCGACCAGAAATTCACTTTGTCCATGTCCCAGTGCGGAGTGAGTTGCATGGGTGTGGCCGAACCGGACCGCATCCATACCGTCAACCCGAAAATGACGAGCAGCGCGCCGAAGGTGTAAGTGGCGATCGCGCCGGCATTGTTGGTCCACTTGGCGATGGAGAGGCCGAAGATGTTAGTCGCGAGTCCAATCCACAGGATCGCTAGCGAGGTGGAAATCACGTAGATCTTGACTTCGGAGAGGCCCAGCGCATAGCCTGCCATGTCCACACCGGCTAGCAGCAGGTTGGGGAGATAGAACAGATTGCTGAGCCAATAGCACCAGCCGCACAGAAAGCCGTGCCAGTCGCCGAAACCCTGTTTGGTCCAGACGTAGATACCGCCCTCTTCCGGGAACTTGGCGGACAACGTAGCCACGGCCAGCGCCGAAGGAATGAAGAAGAAGGCCGCGGCCAACAGCCACAGCGTGATGGAAACCGGTCCGGTGTGCGCGGCGGCCGCTAGCCATCGGATGCCGATGACCGCGGCGATATTGAACAGCACCAGGTCGCGCAGACCCAGTTCCCGGCGCAGTTGGGGTTCGGTGGCGGGGGTTGGAATAGAGGAGAGTGTAGCATGCGGGCGTCCGCTTCAAATCTCGCCGACGGTCAGTGCCAAGAGTTCGTGAGGAATTCCCGCAACCCTCGCGGATCGGCAATATAGCATTCAACGGCAGCCCTGGTGTCCTGCGCGAACGGTCCGGCCAATACGGCGCGAGGGCGAGGCTCGCTCATGTAAAGGCCGTAGCCGGTCGCTAGCGGAAATGTTGCGATACCTTTTTGCCTTGCGGTCTCCAGCCATTCGCCGCTGATCTCGTTCGCCTTCCCGCTACCGATGCTGATCCCTGGGCACTTTTCTGTGAGGTATTACTGTTCCGCCATGTCTGGGCGCTCACGACGATTCCTCTCTTGAACGGGTGGCCCTCATTTCTCCTGTCGATTTCCGACCTCAACAGCCCGCAAGTATGGCGATCAAGGAGTTCGGCAACGATGGTCTCTCCGGCGACGATGAAGACCGTGTTGTGGTCTGTAATTGATTCCAGCTTGAACCGCTTGTCCAGCCGCGTTAAGTCGTCCTCGAAGTTTGGGTTGACTGCGAACATCAGTTCTGTCTTGCCAGCATCGACGACCAAAGCCGCTTGACGCTCCTGATCCAGAATGAAATCGCGGTTTTGATCCTCTACGGTGGCCATAAAGTCCGGCGGAAAAAGATCAACCTCCAGGCCGTGCATGCGTAGGTATCGAACGCCTTTGCCGCAAATGAGCTGGTTTGGATCGAGCATTCCGATGACTACGCGCCGCAGCCTTCTGGAGACGATTCTTTCTGCACACGGGATCTTCGATGGGCTTCGCACAGTGCATGGCTCCAGCGTGGTGTAGAGGATTCCACCGCTGACGTCATCATGTTTCAGCTTGCGCTCGAGTAGGCCGAACTCCGCGTGGTCTCCAAGCTCTAACTCGCCGCGAAATGCAGTGCCCATCTCTTTGCCGGTCTTCACCAGCACGGCTCCGACCTTGGGTCTCGGCGGACCGCTTTCTGATCGCGAGAGCATCGCCCGGTCTATCGCTGTCCTGATATATCCGATCTCGTCTTCTGTCAATGTGCCAGCCCGAGAGTCGATTGTACGACAAATACTCAGCCTGCGCCAGAGAGCTGGCGGGCGGAACGACGCCGCTTGCCAAGGTGGTGCCTGTTACCTTCGGGCGCGGTCCCAACTTCCACTCTTCACGTCGAGTGATGCCTTACGCCGACCGCCCTTGGCGCTCCCGAGTCAAGCGTTCCGCCAGGAACACCTTGAGCAGCGACTGGTACGGCACGTCGCGCCGGTTCGCCAGCACCTTGAGATCCTCGATCATGGAAACGGG
Source organism: Bryobacteraceae bacterium (assembly GCA_049516155.1). Taxonomy (GTDB): domain Bacteria; phylum Acidobacteriota; class Terriglobia; order Bryobacterales; family Bryobacteraceae; genus Bog-159. Next base: position 61,239 of record JBEKTJ010000006.1, on the reverse strand, counting down.
CAGCCTAAGGGATATCGTCTTCAAGGACGGCTTGAGATGAATGAGCTTCGTGCGCTTTGCCAACGACCAGTCCACGTACTTTGTCGAATCCGCAGTGGCCCAGAATTCCCTTTCATCATCCTCGTTCTTGAATTCAGGTATTGCTTTTTTCCTCATATTTCGCATAGTTCCGTCCTTCGTTGCGGTTCATATCGCGGGCCGAGATCACTCGTATCAGATCCTCCCGGATCGTGAAGGCCACAAACAACCGGCGACCGGCGCCCGTCTGTCCTAACGCATAATATCGCTTCTCGACTTTCGAATGCCGCACATCGCTGCGGACCGCCAGCGACCTCTGAAAAAAGACGTCTTCAGCCTCCTCCGGAGTCACACGGCGCCGGTCCCAGTTCTTGCGCATATTCGCTTCGTCCCAGTCGAAGCCAACGCAACTCTCTAACCGATCGGCGGCCGCCACACGTCCAGTATACTACCATCATATACAATGCTTATCCGCGGAGCTTATCAGCGGATTATTTCCCCTCGGTTTCCCTAACCGCGTTTTCGGCGGCGACCCCGCAACGCTGGCGAAACCGCCTGCCCCACCTTTCGCCACATGCGGGATGCGACAATTTGGATTCATGACAAAGCCCTGTCTCGCCTTCCTCCTCCTAGCCACGTGCGCCCTAGCCGAGCCGCCAAAACTCCGCCTCCCCGACGGCGTCCGGCCCGTGCGCTACCGCGTCGACCTCACCGTTATTCCGCAGCAAGACACCTTCACCGGCAAGATCGAAATCGATCTCGATGTGCGCAAGCCCGCCGATGTCATCTGGTTGAATGCCCGTAATCTCACCATCGACTCCGCCGAAGTCACCGCCAGAGGACAAACGCACGCGGCGAAGGTGCAAACCGGAGGCGATAATTTCGTCGGATTCGCGGCGGCATCGCCGATCCCCGCCGGCCCCGCTCAACTGCGCATTGAATATCACGGCGTCATCAACAAGGCCGGCAGCGACGGGCTATTCAAGCAGCAAGATGCGGGCACATGGTACGTCTACTCGCAGTTCGAATCGATCGAAGCGCGCAAAGCGTTTCCGTGCTTCGACGAGCCCGGTTTCAAAACACCCTGGCAACTCACGCTGCATGTAAATAGGTCGGACGCCGCGGTGTCCAACACACCCGTACAGTCGGAAACCGAAGAGCCGGACGGCCGCAAGAAGGTCGTGTTCGGCGAAACCAAACCGCTGCCCAGTTACCTGGTGGCTCTAGGCGTGGGTCCCTTCGATTTCGTGGACGCCGGAAAAGTGGGGAAGAGCCAAACGCCTCTGCGCATGATCACTCCCAAGGGCAAGGCCCCGCAGGCCAAGTACGCCGCGGAGGTGACTGGTCCGCTGCTGGCCGAACTCGAAGACTATTTCGGCGTGCCCTACCCTTACGGCAAGCTCGACATCCTATCCGTACCCCTGTTTGGCGGCGCGATGGAAAATGCCGGACTGATCACCTGCCTGCAGAGCGTCATGCTGCGCGACCCGGCGCAGGATAGCATCAACCGGCAGCGCGAGTACGCGTCCATTATTGCCCACGAAATGGCCCATCAGTGGTTCGGCGACCTGGTGACTACCGCCTGGTGGGACGACATCTGGCTCAACGAAGCGTTCGCCTCCTGGATGGATTCTAAGATCTTGCGCCATTGGAAGCCGGAGTGGAACACGGTCATCGACGAACAAAACACGCGCTTGGGCGCTATGAGCGGCGACAGCTTGATCTCCGCGCGGAAGATCCGCCAGGCCATCGAGAGCACTGACGACATCGCCAACGCTTTCGACAACATCACTTACAGCAAAGGCGAAGCGGTGATCGGCATGTTCGAAAACTGGATGGGCGAGGACGCCTTCCGGCGCGGCGTGCAGCGCTACATTCGCCAATATGCATGGCGTAATGCGACGGAGGGCGACTTTCTGGATTCGCTCTCCTCGGCGGGCGGGAAGCCAGTGGGGCGGGCGTTCTCCACGTTTCTGGATCAGGCAGGTGTACCCCTGGTCAGTGTCCGGCTGGACTGCGGCGCGTCTGGCGGGGCCGCTCTGCATCTCAGCCAGAAGCGCGCGCTGCCTTTGGGATCGCCGGGCTCGGCGCCGCGGACCTGGCAGATTCCCGTATGCGTGCGCTACAGCGATCATGGCGCGACGCATCGCGAGTGCACCCTGCTCACGGAAACCTCCATGGATTGGAAACTTGCGGAGGCCAAAACCTGCCCCGCATGGGTGGAGGCCAATGCCGATGGGAAGGGCTACTACCGCACGCGCTACGAGGGCGATCTGCTGGAGAAACTACTGGCCGGCGGCGGCGTGCGCATCTCGGCGCCGGAACGAGTGGCGGCGCTGGGAGACGTGGACGCGCTGACCGGGATGGGCGAAATGAAGAGCGGAGATGCGCTGGCGTTGGCGGTGGCGTCCGCCGGCGATCCGGTGCGCCAGGTGGTGGAGTCGGCCGTGGGTATTGTCGGCGGCGTACACGACAACATGCTTCCATCGGCTTTGCGGCCCAACTACGCCCGCCTCGTCGACCGTGCGTTCGGTGCGCGCGCGCGCGAACTGGGCTGGAAAGCGAAAGCGGGCGAAAACGCCGACACGCGCCTGTTGCGTTCCTCGACTGTGCCGTTGGTGGCGCTGTGGGGCGTCGATGGATCGCTGGCGGCCGCAGCCCGGCAACTGGCTGCGCAGTGGCTCGCCGACCGTACCGCAGTCGATCCGGACATAGTCGGTTCCGTGCTTACTGTAGCGGCGCGTACCGGCGACGAAGCCTTCTTCAAACAATTATCGGCAGCTTTGTCGCACACCGACGACCGGCACCAGCGGGATCTGATCCTGGGCGCCATGGGATCTTTCAGCGATCCACACATCGCCCGTGCTGCGATGGCGTTGGCGGTCAAGCCCGAATTCGATCTGCGGGAGGCCAACACCCTCTTATTCGGACCCTTGGGTGCGCCCGAAACCAAGGCTCTGCCATTCGAGTTCGTGAAAGCCAACTATGATGCGCTGGTGGCCAAGATTCCGGCTGGAACGGCGTTTGGCTTTGGCGAGTTCTTGCCATTTGTCGGGGGCGGCTTCTGCGACGAGAAGTCGGCGGAAGATTTGAAGGCATTCTTCGAGACAAGAGTCGACCGCTTCGCGGGCACCCGGCGCAACCTGGCGCAGGCGCTGGAAGGCATCCGCATCTGCACCGCGTATAAGGCGGCGCAGCAGGATAGCGTCAACAACTTTCTAAAGAAGTACTAACTGTTGTGGGGCGGACCATCGTCTTTCGTGGTCTGCCTCCTTCGCCGAGCGTTAGTGCACGGCCTAAGACGATGCCTCGTCGGAGAAATCTGTGGGTCACCGATACGCTCCAATGGGCACCGGAAGCTCGGCTCGTGCAGCCCGCGAACCCGATGTGGGATAGCGCGGCTTCAGCTTTTCCTGTTGATAGCCAGTTGCCTTTCGAATTAGTTTGCCCTCTCCCGTAAACGCTACGCCGTCGATCGTGGGTTTAGGTGGATAGCTGGCAACCGAGCGCGCGCTCAGCCTCCCATTGCATGCCGTCAATCCATGTTGTATACTGAACTGAATGGTTCAGTATTGCCAGACCCACTTCGATGCCTCGTTCGGCGCGCTCTCGGACGCCACCCGACGCGGCGTTCTGGAGCAGCTCGGGCGTGCGGACGCTTCGATCTCGGCCCTTGCCGAGAACTTCCACATGACCCTCACGGGCATGAAGAAGTGTGTAGGCGTCTTGGAGGAAGCGGGGCTGGTCACCACGGAGAAGGTCGGGCGAGTGCGGACCTGCAAGCTCGGCGTATGCGGACTGCAAGAAGAGGCGGCATGGATCGAGAGGTATCGCCAGATCTGGGCCGCGCGCTTCGACGAGTTGGACATTGTTGTCGAGGAATTGAAACGGAAGGAGAAAGCAAATGGACGTAAGAAGAGAAAGTGAGGCCACCCCCACGAAGAACCGCACGGGAGTGGAGCGGAAGTCCGAGCGCGAACTCGTCGTCACACGCACCGTCAACGCGCCTGCGCGCCTCGTGTTCGAGGCGTGGACCAAGGCAGAACTATTCAGGAGGTGGTGGGTACCAAAATCGTATGGGCTGACCCTGCTTTCCTGCGAAATGGATGTTCGCGTTGGGGGGCAGTATCGTTTGGTGTTTCGCCACGAAGATTCGACGATGGAGTTCTTCGGCACGTACCTCGAAGTGACACCGCACGCGCGCCTCGTTTGGACCAACGAGGAAGGTGACGGCCAGACCGTCACCACGGTGACCTTCAATGAAACCGCCGGCAAGACGCTGTTGGTGGTGCACGATCTCTATCCCTCGGAGGAAGCGATTGACTCCGGGTCGACGGGCGCGCTGCCCGAGGCGCTCGACCAACTCGACGAGCTTCTCGCCAGCCTGGGATCAAGTACGGAGACAAAATGACGCAGCCAATCAATCGATCAACGAAGCGTGTGGCCGGCCGCGAGGGTAAGAAAAGTACCCAAGGCAAGACCCCGGCGAAGCTGCTAGTCGCCATGACTGGCAAGGCAAGCGCCGCGAAGACCGCAACAGGCGCCGAACCCGTGTTCGCGTACATCGCTAGCTTGCCACAGCCGCAGCGCGGCATCGCCGAGCGCATCGATGCCCTGGCGGCCAAAAGTTTGCCGGACATCCAGCGAGCGGTGAAGTGGGGCATGGCGTACTACGGGGTCGAAGGGGGCTGGTGCTTCTCATCCGGCGCCTTTGTCGGCCATGTGAAACTGATGTTCATACGCGGCACGGAGATCAAGCCGGAACCGCCTGTGACGCCGATCGGGATGGGCAAATCCACCCGCGGAGTCGAGTTAGCTTCGGTTGACGATTTCGACGAGCGCCAATTGGCGTCGTGGATCAAGCAGGCCGCCACCATCCCCTTCGTCGGGGGAAAGAAGCGGTGACTACGCCGTGGCGCAGTGTTCAGGACGCCGAGAAGGCCAACGGGACCGTGGCGTGGCAAGCGTTGCCATGCCGGTCTTCCAAGAGCAAGTCGCGGGAAGTCGCGCAGCGTTTATCGATCCCGCGGCTCGCGGGTCTGGAGCGGTTTATGGTAGAGACTCGCCGCCGCCCGCTTCCGCGCCATGGAACTGATCGCAATTCTAAACCGCTGCCATCGTTTCCGAGGTTTTGTCCACCAGTACGCCCACTTCAGTGCCGACAAGAAGAATATCGAAGTGGCCGTGCGACCGCGCAAGGCGAGCGTGGAGGCCAGATCGTCTGGAATTTCGCGGATGATCCGCATGTTGCAGCTTTACCACCGATATCGTGCGAATATGGCGCTGGGGGATTTGGCCCCCCTGGCTCGATGTCCTGATACGAATTGACAAAGATTGGCAAGCAGCGTAGCCTACGAGAAGGTTGAGCGCGATGCAGACTATGAATATTTCCCTCCCGGACCCAATGAAGCATTTCGTCGAGGAACAGGTAAACACGGGAGGCTACATCGGTGTGAGCGAGTATGTGCGTGAGTTGGTTCGCGCCGACCAGAAGCGCAAGTCCAAAGAAGAACTGGAAGCGATTCTTCTGGAGGCTATACAATCGGAGCCGGAGACGGTAACTCCCGAATGGTGGGCCAAGCTGCGCGGGAAAATCCGCGCTGGGGCAAAGCGGCGGCGTGCGACGGCGTAGTGGAACGTGCTGGAAATCATCGTCCACGCCACGGCCAGGCGAGAGATCAAGGCGCATGCCGTGTATCTCGAAGAACACGCCTGGACCGCAGTCGCCAGCCGCTTTCTTGCCGCGGTGAAGCATACTTTCGAGGCGCTGGCCGCGATGCCAAAGATGGGGCCGTTATCTGGATTCCGGCGGGCGGCTACTCGCCGGCTGCGGCGGTGGCCCGATCCACGGTGCCCGCGACATCGGGCGTCTCTTGGACGGATAATTACCGAAGCCTCCCCTTCGCTTCTTGGCCACGCTGTATCATGAGTAAATGACCAGCGTCGCCGACCCCTTGCCCTCTCTCGCCGCCGATACCGTTGTCGATCTGGAACGCCAGTATCTGCTCCAAAACTATGGCCGCTATCCCCTGGTGATTCACCGCGGCAAAGGCTGCTACGTTTACGACCCCGCTGGCGCCCGCTACCTCGACTTCATCGCGGGCATCGGCGTCAACGCCCTGGGCCACGCGCATCCCCGTATCGTCAAAGTGATCCGCGAACAGGCCGCCCTGCTGATCCATTGCTCGAATCTTTACTACAACGAATACCAAGGTCCGCTCGCCAAGAAACTGGCCGAGACCAGCGGTCTGCAGCGCACCTTCTTTACAAACAGCGGCACCGAGGCCATGGAAGGGGCGCTGAAAATGATCCGCTCGCACGGCAACCACAGTGGCGCCGGCAAGCATGAAATCATTTCGCTCGAAAACTCTTTTCATGGCCGCACGCTGGGCGCGCTCTCCATCACCGGCCAACCCAAGTACCGCCATGACTTCGAGCCGCTGCTTCCCGGTGTCAGATTCGTGCCCGCCAACGACCTAGCCGCGCTGGAGGTTGCCTTTAGCGAATCGACCGCCGGCATGGTGCTCGAGTTGATCCAGGGGGAAGGCGGCATCTACCCCATCTCGCCCGAATATACGCAGAAGGCGCGCGAGCTGGCCGACCGCTACAACGCCCTGCTGGTGTTCGACGAGATCCAATGCGGCGTGGGCCGGCCCGGCACGTATTTCTCGTATCAGCGCACCAAGCCTGTGGTGCTGCCGGATATCATGGTGACGGCCAAACCCCTGGCATGCGGCCTGCCGCTGGGCGCCATCGTAGCCAATGATAAGGCCGCCGCCACCATTGCCCCGGGCATGCACGGCTCCACTTTTGGCGGCAGCGCGCTGGCCTGCCGCGTGGCGCTCGAATTCTTCGACATTCTGGAAGGGCTGCTGCCCAACATCCAGCAGGTGGGCGGTTATCTCCACCTGATGCTGAACGAACTGGCGCGCAAGCATTCGTTCGTCAAGGAGGTGCGCGGTTTCGGCCTGATGATCGGCCTGGAGATGGAAATCCCCGGCAAGCAGATGGTGCTCGACGCCATCGCGGATGGCCTGTTGATCAACTGCACGCACGACACGGTGCTGCGCTTCCTGCCGCCTTTCATCGTCACCGAGCGGGATGTGGACACCGCCGTGAAGATCCTCGCCAAAATCTTCGCCAAGCAGAAAGGATCGCCCGCATGAAACTCGCCTTATACTTGTGCGCCGCTCTCGCTGTCCCGGCTTGCCACGCGCAGTCCGGATGGGTCGCCCTCTTCGACGGTAAGACCATGGCGGGATGGGACGATCCGCGCCAAAAAGTTCCACCCGGCGACGCCTGGAGCATCGAGGATGGCTGCCTCAAGGCCAACCACGGCCCGCACATCACCGAAGACCTGTTCACCAAGGATGTCTTTCGCGATTTCGAATTGACCTGGGAGTGGAAGGTGGCGCCGGGCGCCAACAGCGGAGTCAAGTATCGCATACAGGACCGCACATTCCTGGCGCACTACCCCGGCCACCGCTTCGAAGATGTTGTCAATTTCTCGGTGCAGAACCGGCCGGCTGAACGGCCCGATCATGGCCAGGAGTATGTGGTCGGCTTCGAATACCAGATGCTCGACAACACGCGCAACTCCGACGCGCGTGTGGGCATCAGTCACCAGGCTGGCGCGCTGTACGACATCGTAGGCCCGTCGCAGGATGTCACGCGGCCGGTGGGCGAGTTCAATGAGTCGCGCCTTGTGGTGAAAGGCAATCACATACAGCACTGGTTGAACGGCGTGAAAGTAGTCGAGACCGATTTGGATTCGCCGCTCGCGGCCGAGCGCGCCGCGCATCGTTGGGGCGCCGGAACGCCGGTGGCCATCGATCTCACAAAACAACCGCGCAAGGACTGCCCCATCTCGCTGCAAAACCACGGCGACGACGCTTGGTTCCGCAACATCAAAATCCGCAGGCTGGAGTAGGTGACCGCCCCCTACTGTATCGCAACGTTATGCCTTGCGATGGCTCTGGGCGGATGCCGCACGCCCCGTCCCATGACCACCCCCATCCTGGACCTCACTCCGCCCTCCGCCGATGCGCGCATAGCGTATGGCAATGCGCCCGAACAGTTCGGAGATCTGCGTCTGCCTAAGGGTGCCGGTCCGCGTCCCGTAGCCATCGTCATCCACGGAGGCTACTGGCGTTCGGCCTACGGACTGGAACACATCGGCCACTTGTGCGCCGCGCTGACGCGCGCCGGCGTGGCCACCTGGAGCCTGGAATACCGGCGCATCGGCGACCCTGGCGGCTGGCCGGCAACCGGCAACGACGTGCTGCGAGGCGCGGAATATTTGCCGACCCTCGCCCAGAGCTATCCGCTGGACTTGACGCGCGTGGTAACCATCGGTCACTCGGCCGGCGGACAACTTGCGCTGTGGCTCGCGGCGCAGCACAAGATCCCACTGCGCGGCGTGGTCTCGCTTGCCGGAGTCGCCGATCTGCGCCGCGCGTGGGAACTGGGCTTAAGTCGCGGAGTAGTGGCCGAATTGTTAGGCGGGACGCCCCAGGAACAGCCGGAGCGTTACCACCAGGCATCCCCCATCGAACTACTGCCGCTGGGCGTACCCGAGCGGCTGCTGCACGGAACCAGGGACGACGTTGTCCCGATCGAACTCAGCCGCCGCTTCCAAGCTGCCGCATCAGCGGCCGGCGACGACGCCCGCCTGATCGAACTTCCGGACGCCGGGCACTTCGACCTTATCGATCCCCGCACGAGCGCGTGGGCGCAGGTCCACGCCTCCGTGCTCGACCTGTTGAAATAGCCTCTCCGCCCGCGTGCTATTCTCATCGTAAAGTGTGTCGTAAAGGGTAACGAGGAGCAGCCGATGGCAGTGGAACATTTCGACGTGCTGATTATGGGTGCGGGACTGTCCGGCATCGGCGCCGCCCATCACCTGCAGACACTCTGCCCGAATAAAAGCTACGTCATCCTGGAACAGCGCGAACGCATCGGCGGCACCTGGGACCTCTTCCGTTATCCGGGTATCCGTTCCGACTCGGACATGCTGACCATGGGTTACTCCTTCCGCCCCTGGACCCACCCTAAGGCTATTTCCCCGGGCGACGACATACGGGATTACATCACCGACACCGCACGCGATGCAGGCATTGACCGCCACATCCGCTTCCGCCATCGGATTCAGCGCGCCGCGTGGTCCTCGCAAGAGGCGCAGTGGAGCATCGATGCGGTGCGTACTCTCCCGGACGGGCGCGAAGAGCCTGTCGCACTGACTTGCAACTTCTTATTCTCCTGCGCGGGCTATTACCGCTATTCCGCGGGCTACACGCCGGAGTTTCCGGAGATCGGCCGCTTCCAAGGGCGGGTGGTGCATCCGCAAGCCTGGCCCCAGGATTTAGACTATGCCGGAAAACGGGTGGTGGTCATCGGCAGCGGCGCCACGGCCGTCACACTCCTGCCCGCCTTGGCCAAGACCGCCGCGCACGTGACCATGCTACAGCGTTCGCCGACCTACATCGTTTCACTGCCCGAGCAGGATAAGATCGCGAATTGGTTGCGTGGCGTACTGCCCGCGATGTGGGCCTACAGGCTTAGCCGCTGGAAGAACGTCGCCTTCATGATCTATATCTACCAACTGGCGCGGCGGCGCCCGGACTACGTGAAAGCCGGCCTGCTGAAGTTGGTGCAAAAGGAATTGGGCCCCGAATACGACGTCGCGACTCACTTCACGCCCCGTTACAATCCGTGGGAGCAGCGGCTCTGCCTGGTTCCGGACGCCGACCTGTTCCAGGCCATCAAAGCCGGCCGCGCCAGCGTAGTTACCGATCTCATCGATACCTTCACGGAAAAAGGTATCCGGCTGCAATCTGGCCAAGAACTCGAAGCCGACATCGTAGTCACTGCCACCGGCCTGGTGATGCAGGCATTCGGTGGGGCCGAGCTTTGGGTCGATGGGCGCAGCATCGATCTGGGCAAGACGCTGGCTTATAAAGGTGTGATGGTCTCGGGCGTGCCGAACGTAGCCTCGGTGTTCGGTTACACCAACGCATCCTGGACCCTCAAAGCCGACTTGATCTGCACCTATATGTGCCGGCTGTTGAACTTCATGGACCGGAAGGGCGTGCGCCAAGTCACCCCGACGGCTGGCGGCGAGACGGCCGCCGCGCCGTTCGTCGAGAACTTCTCGCCGGGCTACATCGCGCGCGCCTTGGCCAGTTGGCCCAAGCAGGGTTCAAAGGCGCCATGGCGCGTTTATCAAAACTACATCCGCGACACGATCAGCCTGAAGTGGAGTCCCATCGGCAACCGCGCGTTGCAGTTCTCGAATCCGCCCAGAACCGCGCAAAAGCCGGCGGCGCGCGAACTGGCCGGAGCGGCGAAGCAGGCCTGAATTGCTATTGCCGGAACGTTATCGCCGTACCCCCGATTCCAATTGTACCAACATCGATTCAGGCGGTTTCCTAAATTGACTGGACGAAGATGAGACGGATAGCGATCTTATCGGGGATCTTCGTTCTAGAGGGTGGCGCGATTTCGAGTATGGCGAGGATCCAACCCGTCCTGACGACGACCGAAGTTGCGGTAGTCGACCAGATGGCCGCACTAACGGGATCGAAGCGAACCGACGTCGTCAAAAGCGCGCCGGAGGTCTATCACCGGTCCGTGCTTCAGACGGCTCGACAGCGAGCCTGCGGTGCCCGCCGGATTAGCGTTACGAGCGATTCTCCGGAACGACTGTTTAGGGGTGGGATGAGTCGATCAAAATCTTTCCGCTCACGGGGTCCGCGCCTAAAAGGCCAACGCGTCTCGTGAAGGCCATCCCGGCTATCCCCGGTTCGAGATCAAAGCAATTTCGATGAAGTCGCCGATCGAAAGTCCCGCGTCCCGAATAATGGCGCGTGGCAGTGGTTACTTGATCGTCTGGCCGGCATGGATAGGCACCACTGTGCGGGCCTTTGTCTCGGGGTGCATCAGCACCAAGTGGCTTCCTCTTTGCCGGTCCTCGACGAATCCGGCGCGCTTGAGCGCCCGGACCACTTTCCGAGCGGTTAGAGATGGAAGTTGCGGCATGCATTCAGACCGGGACTTGAGCCGGAACGGTTACTCTTCCCTGGAATGACCGGCCCTCCGCGGGGGGCGCCTCCCCGTGGGCCGCAAGACTCTCCAGGTACAAGGCGACGGCTTCCTTCACGTTGCCCTCCGTCTCCTCCAGTGTTTCACCCTGGGTGTGACAACCGGGTAGAGCTGGAACGAATGCCACGTAGCCGCCTTCCGCCGCTTGTTCGTAGAACATCGAATAGGAGAAAGTCTTTGGAACCCCGCGCCTCATCACCTTCATTGTAGGAGGTCCTCATCGCATTCGCAAAGCGGCCTCGGAAAACGCCTGACGAACGCCCGACGCCAATCAGGCACAGCGTATCGCCACAGTCACGCACACGATCCCTCTAGCCGCGTACTCCCGCGACCATTTCTGTTTGGACCGGCAAATGCAAGCGCTGCTCAGTCGCCGCGCTTACCGCCGGCGCACGAAGCTGGTTTCCGGTCCGTGAAAAGTGGGAAAGGTTTTGGAGATGTGATCGTGCCAGGCGAGGCTTTCCTCGTCCAGCAAGGCCCAGAGTAAGCCGAGCCCGCCGGCGCAATACCCCAGGCAAGCGCCCAGATAGCGCAGCCAGCGCGACGCGCCGTCCGGGGGATAGCCGTCGAAGTTGATCAGGGTCAAGCTGAAGGCACGCATGCCGGGGGTCTGGCCGCCGGCGCAAACCCATACGAAACCATAGAACATGGCGATCAACACGGCCGCGGCGCCCATCACCAGGATCACCGGCTTGCTGGCGGAGAACGAGCCGCCTAAGAGATGGAAGACCGTGAGAAAAAGTCCGCAGGCAATCAGAATCATGCTGCCGTCGAAGGCGGCGGCACAGGCCCGGTGCATCGGCGCGGCTACCGGAGCGTCGCAATCGATGACCGCTTCCACGGTGGTCGATAGCTTGCGCGGCGTGGGCGGGGCGGGCATCAGGAACTCGAGCGCAGGCTGTGCCTCGTTGGCGGGAACGGGACGGCGGGTCACGCGTGTCGACGTGCGTGTCACCGTCTTGGGCTTCGGCGCCGCCGGCGAATCCATCACGCCGTCGAACGGGATCACTTTGCCCGTTGGCCGATCCTGGAAAAGCATAGCTTGGCGCGGCGCGGAGATTGGCGGCGCAGGCCGCGCATCCGACGGTGCACGCAGCGGCTCACTGCGCGCGGGCTGTGGCACAGCGGCTAGAGCGCCCGCGGTGGCTGCGGCATACACGTCGTTTATCGGCCGGCCGCAACGGCGGCAGCGCCGGTCGTCGTCTAAATTCAAGTAACGGCAATAACTGCAAGTCATGGTGAATGCGTCAATGATGCAAAGCAAGGCCCGTCTATGGTACGTTTGCCGATTGAGCCCTCAGCCGTGCACATGCCCTCATAGTCTTGGTAACATACTCGGCGATATTTGTCACGCATTTTCTTCGAGTATTACGTACAGTTCCATCCTTAGGGTATTGGTGGTGTTGGTTTTGACCGGCGCAACGGCCTTCGGACAGCTTCCACCGGGTTCGGTACTGGTTCCCCCGCCTTCAGGCGTGCCGGTTGCGCAACCCAATAAACGCATCTATAAGGCGCGTCCCAATGCGCCTGCGATCGGCGAATGGGTCACTTATGCGGCGGTCCAGACCACCGACGGGAAGATGCGGCATCTGCGCGGGCACGCGGAGATGGAGAACGTCAACATGCTTTTCCGCGCCGACGAAATCGATTTCAATGAAGACACCGGCGACGTGCAGGCGCGCGGAAATCTCTACTTCGAGCAATTCGAGCGCAACGAGAAGATCTGGGCCGACCATGTGGATTACAATACTAAGACCGAGGCGGGTAAGTTCTATGACGTGCGCGGCACCACCTCCCCGCGCATCGACACGCGCCCCGGCATGCTCACCAGCCTCAATCCTTACTACTTCCAGGGCAAATGGGCGGAGCGCATCGACGGCCACTACATCCTGTACGACGGATTCCTGACTAATTGCCGCATCCCCAATCCGTGGTGGCGGCTGAAAGGGCCGCGCTTCAATGTGGTGCCGCAGGAATCCGCCAGGGCTTACCGCGCTGTTTTTCTATTGCGGAAGTTCCCTCTCTTCTACACGCCGTTCTTCTATAAGTCTCTCGAAAAAGTGCCGCGGCGCACCGGTTTGTTGATGCCCAATATCGGCCATAGCTCCACGCGCGGTTTCATGCTGGGCGTAGGCGCTTTCTGGGCAATCAACCGCAGTTACGACGCCACTTATCATATCCAAGATTATACGGCGCGCGGTTACGCGCACCACCTGGAACTGCGCGGCAAACCTACGGACAAGGCCGACTTCGACGCTATCCTTTTCGGCGTGCAGGATCGCGGCGAGCCAAATTCCGGCAATCCGCCCATCAAGCAAGGCGGCTACACTTTCTCTGTGGCGGGCAAGGCCGACTTAGGCGACGGCTGGACCGCCCGCGGCTTAGTCAACTATCTCAGTTCTTATACGTTCCGGCAGGCTTTTTCCGATTCATTCAACGAAGCTGTCTTTAGCGAAGTCAGTTCGGTGGCGTTCCTGGAAAAGGACTGGTCCACTTACACGTTCGATACCGTGGTCGAACGCAAGCAGGACTTTACCACCACCGAGATCGTCGAAACCAATCCCACTACCGGCCAACAGAGTAAGGATATCAATTCGGTGGTAATCAGGAAGCTGCCGGAAGTGGATCTCTCCGGCCGCGACCATCAGATTGACGATTTGCCGCTATGGTATTCGTTCGATTCGAGCGCCGGCCTGCTCTCGCGGAGCGAGCCGGACTTCTATTGTCCCGGCGTCGAGCCAGGCCAACAAGGGACTACCACTTCTTGTCCGCCCTTGAACAACACCGCGCCAACCTTGCTGGGCCATTATGGGACCAATCTGCTCGATAGCCGCATGGACTTCGCGCCCCAGATCACTTCGGTGCTGCATCTCGGCGACTTCCACCTGGTCCCCAGCTTTACGGTGGACGAAACCTTCTATGGCGAGACGCAGGGGCCCTATGAGGATGGCTTTCTGCGCGTGCTTCCCCAGGACTACATACGCAGCGCCCGCGAATTCAAGATGGATCTGGTAGCGCCTTCCTTCGCCCGCGTTTTCAACCGCAAGAGCTGGCTGGGAGATAAATTGAAACATGTCATCGAGCCGCGAGCCACTTACGAGTATGTCGGCGGCATCGGGCAGGAGTTCAACAAGATCATCCGCTTCGACGAGACGGATTTGCTTTCGAACACCAATCAGGTTACGTTTTCGCTAGCTAACCGGCTGTACGCCAAGCGCGGCGACGAGGTGGTGGAAATCTTCAGTTGGCAATTGTCGGAGGCGCGCTATTTCGATCCGACCTTCGGCGGCGTGATCCTGCCCGGGTCCGAGCAGCGCAATGTGCTGTTAAGCCAGCTTGAGCTTACGCCCTTCGCCTTTCTGGATGGCCCCCGCACGTACTCGCCGATCGTCTCGGAACTGCGCGCCCAGCCTAAGTGGAACATTGCCTTCGAATGGCGGACGGATTACGATCCGGTGCGCCATAGCATCGTGGCCAGCGCGGCTAGCGCCGATTGGCGCAAAGGCCTGTATTTCATCTCCGTCGGGCAGACGGAAGTTCACAGCGATACCACGTTGCTGCCCAACGAAAACCAGATGCGCGCCAGCTTCGGAATCGGCAACTCGACGCGGCGCGGTTGGAACGGGGCGGTCGTCGCCGTTTACGACGATAAGGCGGGCGTCCTGGCTTATGCGATCGTGCAGGCCACTTACAACACAGACTGCTGCGGGCTGAGCGTGCAGTACGTGCGTTTTAATATCGGCACGCGGGATGAGACACAATACCGCTTTGCCTTCGCCGTGGCGAATTTGGGCTCGTTCGGTACACTCAAGCGCCAGGAAAGGCTTTTCTAGCCTTGCCTAGTTACTCGGCATGCCGATGCGAGCTATCTTATTGCCATAATACTCGGTGAACCACATAGCCCCGTCGGGACCGGACTCGGCTACCATGGGCGCGGACCCGGACGTAGGCACCGGATACTCCGTTATCGCCCCCGTAAGAGTGATGCGGCCCATCTTATTGCCCGCGTGTTCGGTGAACCAGAGTGCGCCATCGGAACCTGCCGCGATCGATCCCGGCTGACTCGCCGGCGTGGGTACGGGATACTCCGCGATCGCGCCGGCAGTGGTCAAGCTGGCAATCTTGTCGCCCGCATACTCCGTAAACCACAGCAACTGATCCGGGCCGGTAATGATGACATTCGGGTCGCTGCCGGGAGTGGGTGAGGTGTACTGGTGAGTGATTGTGCCGGAGGTAGTCATGCGCGCCACCCTGTTGCTGCCCCATTCGGTGAACCAGATCGCGCCATCCGGCCCAGTACCCAGATCCCAGGCAGCCAGCGGCACGGTGTATTCGGTCAGTGTTCCATCGGTCGCCATGCTCCCGATGGTTGGGGTGCTTCCGTGTTCCGTGAACCAAAGCGCGCCCCCGGGACCGCTGATGATGTCCCAAGGCTGGCTGCCGGGCGTGGGCAGCGGAAATTCGGTGAACGACCCAAGCGTGGTGATGCGCCCGATCTTGTTGCCGCCATTTTCGGTGAACCACAGCGCGCCATCCGGACCCGCCACAATCCATATCGGCTTGCTGTCCGGCGTGGGGATGCGGTATTCCGTGATCGCTCCGCCAGTAGTGATGCGCCCGATCTTGTTTCCATGCACTTCGGTAAACCAGAGAGCGCCGTCCGGCCCTGCAGTGACGGCGAATGGAAGGCACGATTCCGTGGGAATGGCGTACTCTGTAATGGTCTGCGCAGGCGCCTTCGCGGGCAAGCTCAATAGCAGCGCGGCCCATAAGGCGAACAGCGGGATCCGGGTCTGCTTGGGAGTCATGGGGAATATCGGCCTCATTGAGAGTAACACAGTCCGCCGGAATGGCCGCTATATATCCATCTATCGAACCGAAAAGATGGAAATGGCCAGATCCGGCTTTTCAGCCGGCTCTGGCCGCCTAAAGGCGGCTGCGGCCAAGATTGGCCGCCCTCGAAAACCGACCCACTACCCAGATCCGGGACAGTTCGTTGGGCGGAACGCGCGGGGTCCGCGATAAGATGACTTATACGCCATGACGCCGGCCATGACCAACGGCAATATCGGACTGATGATCCATGCCGCCGCAGGCCTGGGAGTTCTGCATGAATTGACCGGTGTGATCGCGCGGCGCCGCGGCGATATCACGTCGGTCGAGATCATCGATCAGGGGTCCATCGAAGCGCGTATCTACTTCGAGATTGCCCTGCCGGGCAGCGCCGCGGAACTGGCGGAGGATCTGCGGGCGCTGGCCATCGTGCGCAAGGTCGAAGTCGTCGAGACGCTGCAGAAGATCTACGGCAAGCGGATCATCATCATGGGCGGCGGCGCGCAAGTGGGACAGGTGGCCATCGGCGCGGTGTCGGAGGCCGACCGGCACAATATTCGCGGCGAGCATATCTCGGTGGATACCATCCCACTGGTGGGAGAAGAGGCGCTGGCGGACGCTGTGCGCGCGGTGGCCCGGCTGCCCAGGGCCAAGGCGCTGGTGCTGGCGGGATCGTTGATGGGCGGCGGGATCGAGCAGGCCGTGCGGGAAGTGCGTCAGGAAGGCCTGTTGGTAATCAGCTTGAACATGGCGGGAAGCGTTCCGGATGCCGCGGACCTGGTGGTCAGCGACCCGGTGCAAGCGGGGGTGATGGCGGTGATGGCGGTCGCCGATACGGCGAAATTCACCGTGGAGCGCCTCAAGCGCCGCGTGTTTTGAACGCCTCTTGCCTAAAACCGAGACACAATCAAAAACGCCCCGCCCACCGCAATAGCGTCCTCAAGCAGCGCAATCGGAAGATCCTTCCCGCCGGTCGCTCTCACCAGCCGGGACCGAAATTCAGAGCCGCCCAGGGTTCCTGCGACGGCGCCAATAACCCCCACCACCAGTCCAACGATCGGTGACTGGCTGGCCGCGCACAGCGCCGCGCCGGACACTGCTCCGGTCACGATCCGGGCGATGAAGCCGGGCGGCGCTTTGCGGCTCGGCGTCTTGGGCAGCTTGTCGTTGATCAACTCCCCGATGGCAAGCACGCTAACGATATATGGCGTAGCCGCAAAGCCCAGAAACGCCATCCACATCCCATCCAAATGCAGCCATCCCCAGCGGGCCGCCCAACTGACCGCGGCCAGCGGCGTCAGCGCACGCAGTCCGGCAACTACGCCAATCAGAAACGCCAAAATGTATATCGGCATATGGCTCCTTCGTTTGGTCCTACTATTGTAACGGCTGGAGTTCGCCCAACATGGTCGGAATCAGTTCGCAGACGGTAGGGTGAATGTTAACCGCCCGTTGAATGGTCGTGTAAGGCGCCTTCGCATACATGACATCCAGAATCGAGTGGATGGCCTCATCGCCGCCGGTGCCCAAAATGGCCGCACCCAGGATCTCTTTCGATTGCGCGTCCACCACGATTTTCATGAAGCCCTGCGATTCGCCTTTCTCCACGGCGCGTCCCACTTTAGTCATCGAACGCTGACCAACGAGCGCACTGCGCCCGGTTTTGCGGACCTCCGCCTCGGTCAACCCGGCGCGCCCCAGCGGCGGATCGATGTATAGCGCATAGGCAGGGATGCGGTCGCTCACGCGGCGAGGGTCGTTATCCAGCAGATTCGCCGCCACGATTTCGAAATCGTTATAGGAGGTGTGCGTGAATCCGCCTTTGCCGTTGCAGTCGCCCAGCGCCCATATGCCCGGCACGCTGGTTCGCAATTCATCGTCAACGGCGATGTACCCGTGGCCATCCACCGCGATGCCTGCCGCCTCCAGTCCAAGATCGCCAGTATTCGGCCGCCGGCCCACCGCCAACAAAACATGCGAGCCGCGGATCTCCGGCGCGCCGGCCGTACATTCCGCGTGCGCCACGATCTCGTCGCCGCGCTTGGAAAAGCCGATGCATTTCGCGTTCAGCCGCACATCGATCTCCTCGCGCGCCAGAATCTCCTGGATCGCCGTGGACACATCTTCGTCTTCCCGTTGCACCAGACGCGGTCCCATTTCCAAGATGGTAACTTGGCTGCCGAAACGGCGGAACATCTGGCCGAACTCCAGTCCGATATAGCTGCCGCCCACCACGATCAAATGCCTGGGGAGGAAGTCTACCTGCATCATCGAACTGTTGTTGAGGTACGCGACTTGTTCCAGCCCGTGCATCTGCGGCACGATCGCGCGCGCCCCCACGTTGATGAAGATGCGCTTGCCGGTCAGCCGGTGCGGCCCGACACTGACTTCCTGCGGCGATTCGAAGCGCGCATGTCCCTCGTAGACCGTGCAGTTGTCCATCTTCTTCAGCCAAGTCTCAACCGCTGTTCTCGACTTGCCCGATATAGCGTCTTTCCTTGCCTTGACCCGCCGCATATCGACGCTCGCTTCGCCGGCGTCCACACCGAACTCCCCTGCGCGCCGGACCATATGGGCGGCGTAGGCGCTGGCCACCATCGCTTTGGTCGGAATGCAGCCCGTGTTGACGCAGGTGCCCCCGAACAATTTGCGCTCGACGATGGCGACTTTCATCCCGGCCTTAGCTAGCCGCACCGCCAGCGATGGGCCAGCCTGCCCGGTTCCGATTACGATAGCGTCGTAGGCTGCGGTCATTTGATCCCCCTCACAATTGTGGCAGAGTGAAACTATGAAGCAAAGCGCCAAGCCTGTAACCGCGGAATCGCCCGCCAAACAGGTGGCGGGTCTCATTGACGGCAAACGCGAACGGTGTCAACCTCAACTTCTATTGCGGCGCTACATTGCCGGATCCCAGCAGGATTACTAATCGGCAGCGGGAATCAGAATCGGTTCGTCCGTCTGGCGGGCGCGGCGGATTTGGCCAAGCCGGAGGTGGAGGCGCTCCTGCACGCTGCCGCCGCCCAGGCGAAGACTCCTCTGTCGGCGACCGGGCAGCGCCGGATAATCATCAAGGCGGTGGGCTTAATACGCCCAGCGCCAGAGGCTCGCGCCCGCCGTATAGCCCGCCCCCACGGCGGCGAACATTACCAAATCGCCTTTCTTGAGCCGGCCCTGAGCGATGGCGTCTCGCGTGGCCAGCGGCAGCGTCGCGGCGGTCGTATTGCCGTAGCGGTCGATGTTGATGACCACCTGCTCGGGCTTCAGGCCCATGCGCTCGGACGCGCCGGTGATAATTCGGCGATTGGCTTGGTGCGGGATCAGGACGCTCACATCGGACG
Organism: Bryobacteraceae bacterium; assembly: GCA_049516155.1. Taxonomy (GTDB): domain Bacteria; phylum Acidobacteriota; class Terriglobia; order Bryobacterales; family Bryobacteraceae; genus Bog-159. The sequence continues at coordinate 41,950 of JBEKTJ010000006.1, read as the reverse complement.
GCTTCAAACCATTGCGGTCCAACAATTCCGCGCACAACTCGTACATCTTCTTCACCGCATACTTGAAAACCTGCTGGCCCTGTTGGTGTACGAAGTGCAGACGCTTCTCGACGGTTTCCGCGGTTGCCGGCAAGCGGCTGCCGCCTGCTGGCATCTTGAGGAAATCGCCGCCCGATCCATCGATTTCCCCAATGAAATCGATGAAACCCGCGCCATCGTCGGATTCGACTGCCGGCTCCAGCAGCATGGCGCCCGCGCCGTCGCCGAAGAGGATGCAGGTAGCCCGGTCCGTGTAGTCGATGATCCGGCTCATGGTATCGGCCCCGACGATCAGGACTTTGCGGTGCGTGCCGGCCGAGATCAGCGCGGCCCCGGTGGTCAAGCCGTACAGAAAGCCGGAACAGGCGGCTATCAGATCGAAGCCCCAGGCCTTGTGGGCGCCCAGGCGATCCTGGATCAGGCACGCAGTGGACGGAAACAGCATGTCGGGCGTCACGGTGCAAACCAGAATGGCATCCAGTTCGGCCGCCGTGATGCCCCGCGCGGATAGCGCCGCCAGGGCCGCCTCGGTCCCCATATCGCTGGTGGCCATCTCGGGGGCGGCGATATGCCGCTCGCAGATGCCCGTACGTTCCACGATCCATTCGCTATTCGTCTCGACCATTCGCTCCAGGTCTTTATTCGTAAGAACGCCCGGCGGCACATAGCAGCCCAGCGCGCTAATTTTCACTTTCGGCAAGTTTCCTCCAAGGTCCCAGCGGCCCCGATGTGTTAAATTGTTGAGAAATGCAAGACCACGGCTCGGGCTTGGCCGTCTCCGGATTTCAAAGCGCCTTGCTGTTTGAAAGCCCGGAGGAAATCTACGCCCGCGTCTTCCGGGAGTTCAAACCCCGCACTCCACTGCCGGCTATCGCCGTGGAGTTCTGCCGTTTCGCCAACGCCGACAGTTTCATTCGTCTGGAATCCGGGGCCATTCAAGTGCGCATCTCGGACCTGCTGGAAGGCGCTCCAGCTCCAGTCTTGGAAGCTTTGGCCTATATTCTATTCGGCAAATTGTTTCGCCGCCCGGCCGCCCGGATTTACGCCCACCGCTACCGGCTCTATCTTAACCGGCGGGACGTACGGCGCCAAATGCATCTGGTTCGCCAGATCCGCGGCCGTAAGTTCGTATCCGGCCCACAAGGTAGCCATTATAACTTGGAGGCGGTGTTCGAGGAGCTCAATGCGGAGCACTTCCAGGGATTACTGGCCCGGCCGCAGTTGGGATGGAGCCGTGGAGCCTCGCGCAACCGGTTGGGCCACTTCGATCCGTCCCACAATGCAATCATCGTCAGCCGCATCTTCGATAGTGCCGCGGTGCCCGCAGTTGCTTTGGAATACGTGATGTTTCACGAGATGCTGCACCTGAGGTACCCGGTAGAACATAATGGCGCCCGCAGGCGGGTCCACACACGGGAATTCCATCAGGCGGAAAAGCAATTCGCGAAATTGAAGGAAGCCAAAGAGATATTAAAGAAACTGTGATGCGCGTGGGGCAGGCGCAGAAACTCGCCGCGGGTCGCCGGATCGCGTCCCTTTGGTATATTTGACGTACTGACATCCCAGAACAAATAATGGCGCGCACTTGATCCAACCTGCCATCCGTGATCTGTTCCTCAGCCTGAGCCGTCATTCGGCTTTTCAGGAACTGCTCAGGCGCTTGCCGTTGGGCGGAAATCTGTCCCTTTCCGGTCTAACCACCACCGCCAAAGCCATCTATTCGGTTTTACTGTGGCAGATGACAGAGCGGCCTCTGGCAATTGTAGTAGATGGCAATAAGCGGGCTGAGGAGCTGTTCGAGGCGGTCGAAACCTTCTACGACCTGCTGGTGGCCGCGCGCGAAGTCGCCGCCCCGCAACTCCTTCCGGCACTGGATGTTCTGCCGATGCAGGGCATGTCGCCGCACGCCGAAATCTGCGAACAGCGGGCCATCGGCTTGTGGCGTCTGGCCACCCGTCGCGTGCCGATCACCATCATGCCGGTCGCATCGGCAATGCTGCGCATCGAATCCGGCGACTTCTACAAGCAGCTTGCCCTCACCCTGCGCGTCGGCGACGAAGTACCTTTGCAAGATGTAGTAGCACACTTGGAAAGCGTTGGATACGAACGCCGCGAGCCTGTGGAAATGGTTGGCGAATACTCCGTGCGGGGCGGCATTTTGGACGTCTTCTCCCCGGAATCCGCCAAACCGGTGCGCATCGATCTGTTTGGCGACCTGATCGAATCCATTCGCCGCTTCGACGTGGAATCGCAGCGGTCGGTCACCAAGGCCGACGATGCACTGCTACTACCGTTGACGGAGTATCAAAAATCCCGTGCGTTGCTCGCGGAACTCGGCGAACGCCTGCAAGAGTCCGGTATCCCCCCGCGCGATTTGCCGCCGCCCGGCGAATCGTTCCCCGGTTGGGAGCTATTGGTTCCCTTGGTCCGCCCGCGCCGCCACTCCGTATTCTCGCTGCTCGACAGGCCCCTGATTCTGTGGGATGAACCCGCGCAGGTCGCGGGAGCCGCGGACCGTTTGTGGAAGCGGTTGGATCAAACGCCCACCTCGCCAGCGTACGATCCCGCCAGCGTCTTCTTCCACGGGGAGGATTTGGAAGGCCAAGCCGCGGGTGCCCCGCACATCGCGCTCGAAGAGCTGGAAGTAATCGCTGGTCCGGACACGGTAAGCTTCTACATTCCGACTCGTCCAGCGTTGACCTTCCACGGCAACATGCCGGTAGCCATCGCGGAGGCGCGCAACCTGGCCGAAGCCGGATCGCGCGTGGCGTTCTTCGCCGAATCCACCGGTGCCCTGGAACGCGTCGCCGATATCTTCAACGAGTACGGAGTCCCCTACCAGCTTGGCTTGGATCAATCCGATTCCACGCCCGAATACCTGGCCGGGCGCGCCTATATGGCCGGATCGGTGGCATCTATCTACCTGATCCGCGGCGCGGTCCGGCGCGGAGTGGTGTTCCGCGATGCCAGCCTCGCCATATTCGGCAGCGAAGACCTGTTCGACACTTCCGAATTGGTGGCGCGCGCCCCGGCCGGAAAATCCGCACGGGCAACATTTTCGGCGGACCTGATCGATCTGAAGCCCGGCGATTACGTGGTGCATGCCGAGCATGGCGTGGCCCGGTTCCTAGGCCTGCGCGAGATCGATCATGGCGAGGCCCAGGGCGACTATATGCTGCTGGAATATGCGGGGGGCTCCAAGTTGTACGTGCCGCTCACCCGCATGGACCTGGTGCAGCGCTTCCGCGGGGCGGGCGAGTCGGTCCCCGCGCTCGACCGCATGGGCGGCGCGACTTGGAGCCGCACCAAGAGCCGCGTCAAGGCCAAAATGCGCGACATGGCCGATGAGCTGCTGAAACTCTACGCCGGCCGCAAGATGGCCGACGGCTTCGCCTTTTCTCACGATAGCAACTGGCAGCGCGAGTTCGAAGATGCCTTCGAATTCACCGAGACCCGCGATCAGCTCACGGCGATCAAGGACATCAAGCGCGATATGGAAAGCCCCCAGCCCATGGACCGGCTGCTGTGCGGCGATGTGGGCTACGGCAAGACTGAAGTGGTCATGCGCGCGGCATTCAAAGCCATGGGCGATGGCAAGCAGGTGGCCGTGCTGGCGCCCACTACCGTTCTCACGTTCCAGCATTACGAAACCTTCAAGCGACGCTTTCAGCCTTTCCCCATACGCGTTGAGATGCTGAGCCGCTTCCGCACGGCCAAGGAGATGAAAGCGACGCTGGCGGATTTGGCGGAGGGCAAGGTGGACCTGGTGGTGGGTACCCACAGGTTGCTCTCGGCCGATGTCGTTTTCAAAGACCTTGGCTTGGTCCTGGTGGACGAGGAGCAGCGCTTCGGCGTGAAGCACAAGGAACGCCTGAAGCAGCTTAAGCAGAGCGTGGATGTGATCAGCATGAGCGCTACCCCGATTCCTCGAACACTACACATGTCGTTGCTTGGCTTGCGCGATATGTCGGTGATCGAGACTCCACCCAAGGACAGGCTCTCCATCCAGACCGTGGTGGCGCATTTCCAGCCCGATTTAATCAAGTCGGCATTGGAACTTGAATTAGGCAGGGGTGGTCAAGTCTATTTCCTGCATAACCGTGTGGATTCCATTTGGGCGCGCGCCGCCTACTTGCAACAGTTGGTACCCACGGCCCGCATCGGGGTTGGGCATGGCCAAATCGGCGAGGCGGAGCTGGAGAAGACCATGCTCAAATTCATGCAACACGAATATGATATCTTCGTTTGCACGACAATTGTAGAAAATGGTTTGGATATTCCGCTGGCCAACACCATCATTATCGAAAACGCGGAACGCTATGGGCTAGCCGAGCTATACCAGCTTCGCGGGCGTGTGGGCCGATCGAACCGCCGCGCTTATGCGTATTTGCTGGTGCCGCCGGACACCGAACTCAGCGAAGTGGCGCGCAAACGGCTGGCGGCGTTGAAGGAGTTCAGCGACCTGGGCGCAGGGTTCAAGATTGCCGCGCTGGATCTGGAATTGCGCGGGGCGGGGAATTTGCTGGGCGGCGAACAGCACGGACACATCAACGCTGTGGGCTTCGACATGTACGTCCGCCTGCTGGAGGACACCGTGCGCGAATTGAAGGGCGAAGAAGTGCCGGTAGAGATTCATTCCAGCCTGAATCTGGGCCTGGACATGCGCATTCCGGCCGACTACATTGCCGATGAAAACCAGCGTCTGCGCGCCTACCGTCAGATCGCCAATGCGGGCACGCCTGCCGACCGTGAGCGCGTCGAAAAAGAGTTGGAAGACCGCTACGGCCCAGTGCCCGATGCGGTGCGCAACCTGTTGGAATATTCCGGTCTGAAGACCACCGCCGAGAAGCTGGGGATCGAAGCGATCGACCGGCGCCACGCGGTGCTCAACGTGAAGTTTCACCCGGAGACGCATATCGATCCGGCGCGCCTGATGAATCTGGTCAATCAAAGCCGCGGCGCACAGTTCTCGCCCGCCGGGGTGCTGATGCTGCCGCTGCATGGCGCGGCCCCGGGGGAAATTCTGGCCTTCCTGAAGCAACGCCTCGAACAGCTACAAGCCTGACTGCCTACAACACCCAACATCGCGAACGACTGATTTTTCCCGCCATATGTGGAGCGCATGCCCGCGTTGGCGGTGGGCTAAGGCAAATAGGAACTGCGCCACGTCGAACTTTGGTGGTCGTGTTGTCGACGCCTTCGGGCGAGGAGCAGGATCGCTCCACCCAGCACTGTGAGACCGCTAGTGGTTGGCTCCGGTGACACCTGGCCTTGGACGTCGAAGCCGGGGAGGTTAGCTGAGGGGTAATAATTATACTCCGCTTCGTAGAGGCGTCCAACCGTGTTGGTCGAAACAAGATCGTAATCATAGTCGGCGAGGTTCAGCGCCGTGAAATAGATCCAATAGTTTTGGCCCGGGTCGAGTTCTATTGGTGTTGGGAACATAACGCTGCTTAGTCCGTTGTTCACCGTTACAGATGCCGACCCGATAATCGTTCCAGTTGCGAAGGCATATTCCCCGTTCACAAGATCGACCGTTATGACGTCGTCGACACCCGGTGTTGTGGACACGTCGATCTGGTTCACCAGAACGGTACTGCTGATCTGCATGAGAAAATCGGTTGACGGACCCGCACTGATCCATGGGACTGCGAACCAGGCGCCGGAAAAAACGCCGGTTGATCCGACGACGTAAGCTCCGTTTTGACCACTTCCGAGGTCGGAATAGATGATGCCGGCAGCAGCGTGGGAGCCAAGTCCCAAGAACAGGATCAATCCTATAGCCGACGAGGTCGGATATCGCACAATATCTCCCTTGTGAGGACAAGACCTCTCGTGCTCGTAAGGGGAGCATATCAAGTTTCCCGACTTAGTGCAACATACGTAGAGCGATGTAGAGCATTCTGGCGTGCCTGGTCTGCGGACCTCCGCACCCACGTCCTACTTCAGCGCTGTAACTCCGCTATAATAACTAACGTTGTCCACCCCAGCCACACTGGCAATTGCGCACGCGGAGCGTTCGTCGGCGCCGGTTTTCACCCTAACCCGCTTGACCGACGGTAAATCAGCCGCACCGGTGCAGATATCTTCACCTTACACCTACCCAGTAGAATCGCAGCCCAGCTCCAACCTGATGGAGCAACTCCGCTGGTATCTGGAGCACTTTCTCGATTACCCCTTCGACCCCGAAATCGGCCATGCCAACTACGTGCTGGACGCCCTTCAATCCTGGGGCACGCAAGCCTTTAACGCCCTCTTCGACCGGCGCGATGCGGACAAATGGCTGGCGGACTCCGAAATCCTCCAAATCCGCAGCGACGACCCGCACATCCTCTCCTGGCCCTGGGAAGCGCTCTTCGACCCGCAACGCAGCTATCTCGCGCATGAACGCCAGATCGAACGACGCCTCAACCACCTTCCCGACCCGCCGCCGCGCCGCAACCTGCCCAACGACTGCGTCAACATCCTACTGGTGGTCGCGCGGCCGTTTGCACGGGATGTGCGGTACCGTTCCATCGCCCGGCCTCTTGTAGAACTCATCCGATCCCGCAACCTGCCCGCCCATGTGGATGTCCTCCGCCCGCCAACTTTCGACCAGCTTCGCGAACACCTCCGCGCCCATCCCGGCTACTATCATGCGCTCCACTTCGACGGTCACGGCGCCTATGGCAACGGCGCGGGCGAATACTCGCGGCACAAGCTGCAAGGCCCGCAAGGCAGCCTGATCTTCGAAGACGCCGCGGGCGATCCCGATCCGAAATCCGCCCGCGACCTGAGCGCCCTCCTGCACGAATACGCCGTCCCCGCCGTGGTGCTGAACGCCTGCCAGTCCGCGATGCTGGACAGCAAGGCCGGCGACGCCTTCGCCTCGGTGGCTACCGCGCTGCTGCAGAGCGGCATGCGAAGCGTGGTGGCCATGGCCTATTCGCTCTACGTCAGCGGTGCGCAGGTGTTCCTGCCGGCTTTCTACCGGCGGCTGTTTGAGGCAGGCAGCGTGGCGGAAGCCGTATCCGCTCGAAGACTGGCTGCTGCCGGTGCTCTACCAGCAGGACCCGCTCGACTTCAGCTTCGCCACCTTGGCGCAGGCAAACCTGCCTGCCGCGTCGCCACTCCCGGCGACGCGACTACCCGACCTCCCCTACGGCTTCATCGGCCCCGACGGTCCCATTCTGGAAACGGAGCGCGCGCTGCACCGCAAGGCCCCGGCGATTCTGGTGCAAGGCCTGGGCGGAGTCGGCAAGACCACCCTGGCGCGCGGCTTCCTGCTCTGGCTCGACGACACCGGCGGCCTCGACGGCGCGCTATGGTTCGATTTCCGCGATATCCGGAGTGGCGAATACGCGATCAACCGGATGGGAGAGGAGTTCTACGGCGGGAACTTCCGGCTCGTGCCTAACAAATGGGTTTTTCATCGTGCCTCGTTCCTCTTTTCTATCTGGGCGTGTCCCACGGCGCCTGCGCCACTCAGGAATCATAGCAGCCGGACCGTGGGCAGGCCTAGTGAGTCTTCTCAAATTTACAACGCTAGCCATCGGGCACGCCTGTCCGACGGCAAATTCTCGCCACCAGTTACAATCACGAACCTGATGGAGCAACTCCCCTCGAACCCGAACCCGCATGAAGCAGAACTGCGGCCTTCCCCACCGACAAACAAAAGCTCTGGAGCCCACCCAATAATGACGACCCCACCGTCATTCAAATCCCGACCACCATTGCCCTAGCCCGCCTGCGCCCACGCCGGTGTTCCGCGCCGCATCGCCGCCATGTGAGCTATCTTGACCGCTTTATCCCGAGTCCTCGGAGCAATTATGACCAGACTCGACCGCTGCTACTTGCTATTTGGTTAGAAGAGAGGCAAGTAGGAGGGGAACGTGATGGCTAAAGTAGTGCGCATGCCCCCAAGGGTCTGCGATAGACTCGCCGTGCAGAAGATCGCCCCAGCGAAACAGCGCGAAATAAGCGCACTGGCATTTCAGCTCTGGCTCGCCCGGGGCTTTCAAAACGGATCGCCCCAGGAGGACTGGCTAAAGGCGCAGCGGGAAGTAGGCCGGCAGCGGCTGCGCGCCTAAAGGCGCGCGAATCACCATGTGGCAATACAAACTTAATGCGAATTCTGCTGTATAACCCCGACAACGGCGTGACCGCGAACTTCATGCCGCACCTTTGGATGTTTCTCCTCCAGGCCCTCACACCCGCTGGCCACGAAGTGTTGCTGATCGACGGCAACACGCAACCCATGACCGATGCCGAGATCGTGCGTTTCGTGGTCGCTAAAGGCATCGGGCTGGTCGGGATTGGAGCGATGACCCGCATGATCGCGAAGGCTTACCGAGTGGCCGATGCCATTCGCGCGGCCGGAGTGCCGGTAGTGATGGGCGGACCGCACGTCACCGAACTGCCGGACGAGGCGCTGGGGCGCGACGGCGGCCCGCGGCATGCCGATGCCGTGGCGCTGGGTGAGGCGGACGAGACGTGGCCGCGCATCGTCGCCGACGCCGCGCGCGGCGCACTGAAGGAAAGGTACGTGCCCGTGGATGCCTTCGGGCAGGAGCGCAAGCCCGACCTGCAGGGTTACCCTAAGATTCCGTGGGACACGCTGGATATCAACCAGTTCAACCGCATTCCTGGCTTCGTGCGTCCGATCATGGAGCACTTCAAGACTCAGTGGGAGACGTTCCACATCATTCCCATCGAGTCCGGGCGCGGCTGCCCGTATGGGTGCGAGTTCTGTACGGTCACAGGATTCTTCGGCGACTCAATCCGCTTCCGGTCCAACCAGAGCATCGTGGACGAACTGCTTCTATTAAAGGCGCGCGCGCGCCGAACCAGGGGGCAGGTGGCCGTGTTTTTTGTCGACGACAACTTTGCCATCAACGGGAAGCGCACCAAGTCGCTTTTGCGCGACATCATAGCCGCCAACGCGCAAGTCTCCTGGGTAGGACAGATCAGCGCCAACCTGTTGCGCGACGAAGAATTGGTGGACTTGATCGCGGATTCCGGCGGGCGGTGGATCTTCATTGGCATGGAGTCGCTGGATCCGGCGAACCTGGCCAGCGTAAACAAGAGCTTCAACAAGCCTGGCGAATACGCCGCGGTGCTGGAGCGCTTGGCGCGGCGGAACATTTATGCCATCACGTCGTTCATCTTCGGCTTGGACAACGACAAGCCGGGAGTAGCCGAGCGCACCCTGAGCCAGATTCGCGAATGGCCGCCTGTGCTGCCCGTCTTCGGACAGATCACGCCATTTCCGGCCACGCCGCTGTACACGCGTCTGGAGAAAGAGGGACGGCTGACGCGGCCGAAGCACTGGCTGGATTTCGCACCGTTCCACATGGCGCACACGCCTTTGCATATGACCACTTCCGAAGTACAGGACGAAGTTCATTATGCCTGGGCGAACGCCTACAGTCCCGCGGCCACGCGAAAGGCGATCGAGTCGATCGTCGACGAGCCGGCCCCGTATAAGATCAGTCACTTGATAGCACGGCTATTTTTCCGCGGGATCTACTTTCCGAATAAGGGCGCGCGGGCTTGGGTGAAAGCCATCGCGGAAAATCGCCGTACGGTTTTCGATGTGATCAGAGCGTGCTTCACTAACTGGCGCGGGAACGCCGCGACGGATGGAGAACTGAACTTCGAAGGGCCATTGGCGCCTCATGCACTCGTCGCAGAAGCTCCCGCGAAAGGTTCCTTCGACTAGGACTTCCCCCGCACCACGAATCGACGGGCTTGCATTGCCGGCGCGGATCGGCTGAGGAGAAGCCAGGAGTCAGGAGCCAGGAGCCAGAAGAGCGAATACCCGGGAGCCTCCTGACGTCTGTCTTCTTCCCCTCCCGTCACTCATCCCGCAGCGCTACCATAGGATCAATGCGCGTGGCGCGTATTGCGGGCGCCGAACAGGCGGCTATCGCCGTTACCAACAGGATCGCCACCACCAGGCCGAGCGTCATCGGATCGCGCGCCCGCAGACCGAACAACAGACTATTGAGCACGCCTGCGATGGTGAGAGTCGCAACCAGCCCCAGCACCAATCCCCAGAACACCAGAATCATCCCTTCCGCCAGTACTTGCCGCAACACAGCGCTGGGCTGCGCGCCTAATGCCATACGAATTCCAAGCTCGCGCGTGCGCTGGCCCACCGAGTAGGAGACGACTCCGTAAAGGCCGACCACGGTGAGCAGGCCGGCCAGCGCGCCGAAAGCTGTGAAGAGCACTGCGCCGAGGCGCGGCGCCCACAGCGACTCGCGGCTAACCTGCAGAGCGGTCTGGAGATCCGACAGCAACACGCCGCGGTCCAGATTCTGCACCTCGCGCCGCAGTGTGTTCAGCACCGCCTCCGGCGCGCCGCTAGTGCGCACCCATAACGTAACGGCGGGCGAGTAGTATTGCCGCAGACACAAATAAATCATTGGCCGGGGCGGCTCTCCCAGGTTTCCGTTGGCGCTGTCTTTCGCGATTCCAACGATTTCCACCGGGGTGTCTTCGCCGAAGAGACGGATGCGCGATCCGATGGGGCTCTTGCCGCTCCAGAGGTGTCGCGCCATGGTTTCGTTGACGACTGCCACGCGTGGAGCGCTGTCCGCATCGCCGCTCGAGAACGCGCGGCCGCGCAGCAGCGGGATGCGCAACGCCTGGAAATATCCGGGCTCCACCAGATCGATAGGCACAACGGCCCCAGGTCCTGAGCCGGTTTCCTGCCCTTCCACGGAAATGCTGCGCGCCCGGTACGCGGTGAACGGGGCGTTGAAGGCTAGTGTCGCGGCCGACACTCCCGGTAAACTGCCGGCGCGCGCCAGTACGCGCACATAAAATTCGCGCTGCTCCGCGGTGGTGAAAGCACGTGCTTTTATGTCCATCGCGACTGTAGCCATGTGTGCGGCATCGAATCCGGGGTCAACCGCTTGCGCGTTGTGCAAGCTGCGCAGGAACAGGCCGGCGCCCGTAAGCGCCGCCACGGACAGGGCTACCTGCACCATCACCAGTACGCTCCGCGCATTGAAGCGCCGCCCGGCGCGCGTCCACGGGCTGCGCCGTTCTCTTAACTCGGTCGACAGATCCGTGTGGCTGGCGCTCCAGGCCGGCGCGAACCCGAAAACCATTGTGGCCAGCACGGCAATCAGCAGTGTAAAGCACAAAACGCGCCCGTCGAACCGGAGAACGGCGTCCCCGCTTAACATCCAGGGCGGCCGGAAGGTCCACAGCAGGTCCCGCCCCCAACGCCCGAGTGCCAGGGCCGCGGCAACACCGGCGGTAGACAGCAGCGCGCTCTCCGTAAGCAGTTGCCGGATCAAACGGCCGCGGCCCACGCCCAACGCCAGGCGCAGGGCCATTTCTTTCCGCCGGCCCGCGGCGCGCACCAGCATCAGGTTGGCGACATTGGCGCAGGCAATCAGCAGCACCAATACGCTGGCGCCCAGGGACACGCCGCCCGCCAGCTCGAAACCGCCGCGCGAATTGGGTTGAATGACGGAATCGGTGAGCGGCAGCAGCGTCACCGTGCAGCCTTGGTTGTCCGCTGGATACTCCCGCGCAAGCTGGGCGGCAAGCGTTTGCAGGTTGTCTTGCGCCTGCTGCCGGCCGACGCCGTCCTTCAACCTGCCGATGACCGGAAACAATAGCGCCCGGCGATGTTCCATCCAGTCCGCCACCGGCAGCAACCGTGGATACATCATCAGGGGTACCCATAGGTCGCTGCTCACCAGCGCGTTGGCGCCATGAAAATCCTTGGGGGCCACTCCAATGATCGTGAACCGGCGGTTGTTCAGACCGATGCTGGCGCCAATGGCGCTCGGGCTGGCGGCGAATCTGCGGGTCCAGAAGGCGTAACCGATCACTACCACCGCTTGCGCGTCGGGGACACGGTCCTCGTCGGGAAGGAACGTGCGTCCCAACGCCGGCTTTACCCCCAGTACATCGAAGTAGTTCCCAGATACTAGTTGACCTAGTACGTCTCCGGCATCGCTTTCTCCCGTGAGCGTTGCCTGGATGGGCGTGTATAGCGCAAGTCCCGAGAAAACCGTGTTGCGGTCGCGGTAATCCTTGTAATTCGGATACGAGTTGGATAGTAATCCAGGATTAATGCGGTCGAGCGTGAACACCGACATCAGCCGCGCGGGATCGCGCACCGGGAGCGGCTGCAGCAATACCGCGCTTACTAAGTTGAAAATGGCGGTATTCAGGCCAATTCCGAGAGCCAGCGAGGCGATGGCCACTGCGGTAAAGGTGGGATTGGTCCGAAAGCCGCGGAGCGCGTAGAGTAAGTCTCGCGTCAAAGCTTAGTATATGATGGGACAGACGCCCCGCGCGTCACTTATTGCCGGAGCGGCATTACCCTCTCTCCATTTTGCAGCATCAATTCAGTGGGCAGGGCCACCTCGTCGCCGTCCGCCAGACCCTGCACAATCTGGACACGCGTCACGCTGGAGGCGCCCGTCGCCACCGGCCGCCATTCCAGACGACCGTCGTGCAGCGCGAAAACGCCCACGCCGTTGGCGTCCCGCCGCAGACACTCCTTCGGGATAGTCAACGCCCGGTCGACCGTGGCCGTACGAATGTGCGCATCCACATTCGTGCCCGGCAGCAGCACCCGCCCCGGATTGTCGATGGTACACAGCACCTCGCCCACCTGGCGGCTCCCCAGCGCCACTACGTTGGCTGGCTTTCGCTCAACACGGCCCTGCCAGGCGCGGCCCGGCGCTGCATCCCAGCCGATGGTCACCGGCTGGCCTTGCTGCACGCGCCCCAATTCGGGCTCGTCCACGTAGACACGCACGCGCAAACGCTCGACCTGCCCCACATTCGCAACCAGGTCGCCGATATTGAGGTAAGCTCCCGGCCGCGCCGCCAGATCGTAGACTACGCCGCCGATCGGTGCGCGAATCACTGTCTGGGCGATGCGGTTCTTCGCCAGTTCCCCGGCGGCCTCGGCATCGCGCAATCGCGCCAGCGCCACGGCCTTATCCTGCTGCGTGACCAGCACCGCGCGCCGCTTCTCCAGGGCTTCAATTCCCATTTCCGCGGCCTGCAGCCTGCCTTTCATCTGATCCACTTCCAACAGGGTGGCTGCCTGCTTGTCCGCCAGGCGGCGGAGGGATGCGTATTCTTTCTGGTCGTGCTCCCGTTCAACTCGCAGACGGGCCAGATCGCTTTCGATGGTGGTCAATTCGAGCTGTTTGCCGCCCGCGGCGACGATGGCCAGATCCGCCCGCGCCTGCGCCACACGCGCTTCGGCGGCATCCAGATCTGCCTGCAGGCCAGTATCGCTGAGCATGGCCAACGGCGTTCCCTGGTGCACTGTCTGTCCCTCTTGCACAGTAACCTTATTCACCAGCCCGGCCTGTTCCACACGCACGGCCTGCCACTCGATCGGCTCGACTTTGCCGTTGGTAGGCAGCGTACTGACCAGCGTCTCGCGGACGACTCTGGCAAAAGGAACCTGCGCCGCATCGTTGTACCGGTGGTAAGCCCACCAGCCGGCCACGGCCAGCGGGATGGCGAACAGCCACAGCAGTTTCTTCACTTTTTCTATCTTAACCTTGTGCGGCAAGCTCCCGGCTTGCAGGCGGCCGTTCGGGGCTTCCACAATCCCAGCCCTGCAAATCCGATCGCACGGCTTATCCGCGCGCAATCAATTTCGTTGGCATGTCGCCAATCGAAAAGGGGTAATTGGACGGTCCAGTCGTCGCTTGATGGCGACCTAACCCAGACGCGTTATGTACGTCTCGATCAACGCTACGACGGGCGTAAGCCACAATTCGTTATAGAGATGGCGATTGAAACTTGCCTCGTGCGGGATCTGCGATATGATTTTTGCAGATGTCTGGGCTCTGCGACCATGTACTCGAGATCGGCCGGCCTTCAGTGGCCAGCGACGAGACCAGCGAAAAACACGTTAGAATGGCACTTGCCAGCGTCTGTCAGTTGTTGATTCCACGTTCAGCCGAGCACGCAATTCGGACGTTCCTGTGTTCCGAGAGCGCCCGCGCGACCGGATACCAAGTCGCTCAGGCCGTACCATGAAGAAATGATCGCCGAGTATTTTCCGGCGCAAGTGAGTTGGTGAGGCTTGCAGACCGGCCAACGCGTCGCGCTTGCCGGGATGGCCGTCAGCGGCGTCCTGGCTGCGATCAAAATTACGGCTGGCCTCATGGGGCACTCCACCGCAGTGGTCGCGGATGGACTGGAGTCCACGGGGGACGTGTTTGCATCGGGCATCGTGCTGCTGGGTCTGACGCTGGCCGCTAAACCCGCCGATTGGGATCATCCGTACGGGCACGGCCGTGTGGAAACCGTTACGGGCTTGTTTGTCGGCTTTATGCTGGTGTTGGCCGGTCTGGCAATTTCGGTGAACGCCCTACGCACGATCGGCGCAACCGTGCCGCGCGCGGCCCGGCTGGGCGCGGCCACGCCGCTTCCCGCGCCGTTCGTGGTTTGGCCGCTGATCGGTTCGGCTTTCGCCAAGGGTCTGCTTTCCAGCGTCAAATTCCACTACGGCAGGAAGATTCGCAGCGCGGCGCTGCTGGCCGATGCCTGGAACGACTCGGTGGATATCCTCTCGGCTCTGGCGGCTCTGGCAGCCGTGTCATTGACTATTCTGGCGCCGCATCGATTTTCGTCGGCGGACCACTGGGGGGCCTTCGCCGTGGGGCTGATCGTGATCTTCACGGGACTGCGCGTGACGCGCGACACGACCCTGCAACTGATGGATACCATGCCGGACCGGGAAAGTATGGCGCACGTCCGCAGCGCGGCGCTCACGGTGCCCGGCGTGCGCGGCGTGGAGAAGTGCTACGCGCGCAAGACGGGTCTGCAATACCATGTCGACCTGCACCTGGAAGTGGATCCCGAGATCACCGTGCGGCAATCGCACGAGATTGCCACCGAGGTGCGCATCGTGATCAAAGAGACGCTGCCCTGGGTGGCGGATGTGCTGGTGCACGTGGAACCTGCGCCCTAGAAAGGCCTGCCGCGTCGGGTTAGAGCCGTCATTGACAATAATGTTGGTGGAGTTGAGCGATGCGCTTGCCCGAAACGGACTTCGATCGCGAACGAGAATGGCAGTAAAGAAGAAACAGACGCCGCTGACGCGACCATCCATCGGGCGCTGCGTTGTCGGAACCGGCTGGCAGGAGCAGGTTCCAAACCACCTTCGGCGGCTGGGGTCAAAAGCCATGGTCGTGAGCACAGACAGAAGGAAAAGGCCTGGGAAGAACCAGGTCAGGAGACTGGCAAGAAGAGGACCGCAAGGGAACTACCGATGACATGTCGAAAGCGTAGGGACGATGTCAAAACCGCAGGGATCGGGCAGCAGCCAACGAAGCGGGCTCGATTCACCGGCCATCAGCAATACTGATGGGTTTGCACAAGTTGATGGGCACCGTGAGATACGCGGCGCAAGCTACACCCAGAAGATCGTCGTTAAGCCGTGTGCCGGAAAGCGGCACGCACGGTTTGACAGGGGTATTAGAAACGGAGTGGTGTAAAGCCGGCACCGCGCTAAAATCTACCAATGAACAGTCTGCACGATCCCCGAGCCGGGCAACAATGCGTCCCGATGAGTCGTTGGTATCCTCTGGGCCCGGCACGCCGGGGTGCGTGGGCCACGTTGCTTCTGCTGATGGTGACGCTGGTGGGATGCACGCTGGGCACAGGCAAACCCGCCGCTTTGCCGCCACCCCCCGCGCCTGCCGCGGTCCTGCCCCCAGCGCCCGAGCCGCCGCTTTCCATTGCGCAGACAGCGGTGACCCTTCCCAGCCCACAGCCGATCAATCCGGATGCCTTCCCCAAAGTGCAGGTTGCCCAACAATCTCCGCCGCCCGCGAAACCGGAAACGCTACCCGCTCCACGCCCCGCGCGCCATAGTGCGGCGAACCCGCCGAAACCCGAGCCCGAGCCAGAAGTCGAGACCCCGCCGACCCCAGCCCAGCCGGAGCAAGCGCCTATCCAGCCGATCTTGAAGGGCGCCGAACAAAAGCGGATTCAGGAGGCCATCGACGCGCGCAGGAAGACAATCGCCGAGAAGCTCGGACGCGCCAAAGGGCATTTTTCGGACCACGATCAATCTCTGGTCGACCGCATCCAGTCTTTTCTGGCGCAGTGCGGTCAAGCCGAACAACGCGGCGACTATTCGCAAGCGGACGCCCTGTCGGAGCGCGCCTTAGTTCTGGCTGGGGAACTCCAGATTGAATAACCAATCCGGACAGCGCCAACAGGCCGGCATACCTGTCCTACCATTCAAGAATGAATTCGAGCACCGCCGCCGCTTGATCGGCAGCGGCCTGGAGAATCGCGAGTTGGACGGTATGCTGGTCACATCGCCGGCGAGTGTCCGCTATTTGACCGGATTCACCGGCAGCAACGGCGCCGTACTGGCGCTGCCCGGCGAGGCGATCTTCTTCACCGACCCGCGTTACGCGATTCAATCCGGCCGCGAAGTTTCCTGCCGCACGCAGGTTTGCAAGGGCCCTATTTTGCCGGCCGTGGCAGCCTTGGTGGCCGACCGCCGTATCCGGCGCCTGGGCTTCGAACGCGCGCATTTGTCGTACGAAGGCTTCGATCTGCTGCGCTCGAATATGCGCGTGAACACGTCGCTGAAGCCGGTTTCCGGCTGGCTGGAAGCGCATCGCGTGCTGAAATCGGAAGCCGAAATCGCGCTGATCCGCCGCTCGGTCGAGACTAATTCCAAGGCGTTCGAGCAGGCGGCGCGGGGTGTCCGCCCGGGCATGCGTGAGCGGGATCTAGCCGCCGAAATCGATTACCAAATGCGCCTGCTGGGCGCTGAGAAGCCTTCTTTTGAAACCATCGTAGCCTTCGGCGCGCGATCCGCCCTGCCGCACGCGCACCCCACCGGCGCGGTGTTGAAGGCACGGCAACCAGTGCTCATCGACATGGGCGCATTCCAGCAGGGATACGCCAGCGACATGACCCGCATGCTCTTCCTGGGCGCTCCCAGCGCACGCATGAAACGCTTGTATCGTGCCGTGCTGGAGGCGCAATTGGCCGCCATTGACGCCGTGCGCCCGGGCGCGACCACCGCCCGCGTGGACCGCGTGGCACGAGACGTACTGAAGGCTTACAAGCTGGATCGCGCGTTCGTGCATTCCACCGGCCACGGTCTGGGGCTCGAAATCCATGAACTGCCCCGCATCGGGAAGAAGGACAAAACACAGCTTGCGGCGGGCATGGCGATCACCATAGAGCCCGGTGTCTATCTGGAAGGCGTAGGGGGTATCCGCATCGAGGATACGGTAGTGGTGACTCCGGCAGGCTGCGAGGTTTTGACGCCGACCAGCAAAGATTTGCGAGTTGTTTAGCTGGTAACGGGTAGCCGGGCGGTAGCCCACAATTGCCGATCCCAGCAAAACTGCTAAGCTAGTCGGTTGCCATGACCGTAGACGAAATCCGCGAGTTAATCAATCTCGCCACCGAAACCGGTATCGACGAACTGGAAGTGCAGCGCGGCGAGAGCCGCGTACGCATTCGCCGCTCCGTTGCCGGGCATCAGGGACTGGTGTTGGCGCAATCCGCCGCGCCGCCCCCGGTGGAAGCGGCAGCCGCGCCTGCCGGGCCTGCCACGCCCCCCAAAGAGCCGCTTAAAGAACCGGGCGCTGATCCGAACCTGCTGCTGGTGCGTTCCCCCATCGTGGGCACGTTTTACGAAGCCTCCGCGCCCGATACGCCTCCTTTTGTGCGCGTGGGCGAACGCGTGCAGCCCGGCAAGGTCTTGTGCATCATCGAGTCCATGAAGCTCATGAATGAGATCGAGGCTGAGGTTTCCGGCATCGTGGAAAGCAAGCTGGTGATGAACGGACAACCCGTGGAGTACGGGGAGGCTCTGTTTGCCATCCGCGCCAATTAAGAAAATCCTGATAGCCAATCGCGGCGAAATTGCCCTGCGTATCGTGTGCGCCTGTAAGGAGCTGGGCATCCACACGGTGGCCGTCTATTCGGAGCCCGATCGCCATAGCCTGCACGTGCGCTTCGCCGACGAAGCCGTCTGCATCGGGCCGGCCAAGAGCTCGCGCAGCTATCTGGATATCCCCTCGATCGTCAGCGCCGCCGAGATCACGGGCGCGGATGCCATTCACCCCGGCTACGGTTTTTTGAGCGAGAACGCCGGTTTCGCGGAGGTGTGCGAAGTCTCCGGTCTGAAGTTCATCGGACCGCGCCCGGATGTGATCCGGCTGATGGGCGTGAAGGAGCGCGCGCGGGCGTTCATGCGCGAGGCGGGCGTGCCCATTCTGCCCGGCTCGCCCGCCATTATGAAGACCGCGGAGGAAGCCATCCAGGTGGCGGGCGAGATCGGCTTTCCGGTGATCGTGAAGGCTTCGGCGGGCGGCGGCGGACGGGGCATGCGCATCGTGAATGAGGCGGCCGAACTGGAACCGCTGTTCAACTCGGCGCAGCAGGAAGCCGGCGCGGCGTTCGGGTGTTCCGACGTCTACGTGGAGAAATACCTGCGCGCGCCGCGGCATATCGAATTTCAGGTGTTGGCGGACGAGCGCGGACGGGTGGAAATTCTGGGCGAGCGCGAGTGCAGCATCCAGCGCAGGCACCAGAAGCTGCTGGAAGAGTCGCCGTCGCCAGTGATGCGGCCGGAACTGCGCGCGTCCATGGCCGCGACGTTGAAGGAAGCGCTGGCGTCCGCCGGATACACCAACGCGGGCACCGTCGAGTTTCTAATGGACGAAGCCGGCCAGTTGTACTTCATGGAAGTCAACGCGCGCATCCAGGTGGAGCACCCGGTTACGGAGTTCGTGACCGGCATCGACCTGGTAAAGAGCCAGATCCGCATCGCCATGGGCGAGCCTCTTGATGAGGTGATCGCACTGCCGGTGCAACTACGCGGGCACGCCATTGAGTGCCGCATCAACGCGGAGAATCCGGTAACGTTTACGCCGTCGCCCGGCCGCATCACGGGGTTTCACGTACCGGGCGGCATTGGCGTGCGCGTGGATACCATGGCGCACACGGACTGCGTGATCACGCCTTATTACGATTCGCTGGTGGCCAAGCTGATCGCCTACGGCAGCGACCGCGCCGAGGCCGTCCACCGCATGCAACGCGCGCTGGAAATGTTCGTGGTGGAGGGTATTCACACGTCTATTCCATTGCACCAGCGCATTATGGCCGACGCCGATTTCCAGGCCGGGCGATTCGATACCAACTTCATCAAGCGGTTCATGCCGCCGGAGCGCGGCGCACACTAAAGCTGGCAGTTATGCGCCTGCGCACCGCCAAAGACCGGCTCAAGATCGAGCACAGCATCATCGATGGCGTGCGCGAGGTCCTGGAGCGGGTACTGGCCGATACTCCGGAGGTCCGGTCCATTATTCCCGGCGTGATCCGGCCGGTACGCGACGCGCGCGGCCCGGTCAAGGTGCGCATCACCGTGCCCGTGCAGAATGGCTGGAAGGCCATCGCGTTGAGCGCCGGCGCGAGGCAGGAACTTTTCATCAGCACGGCGCTTTCGAAAGAAGAGGTCGAACTGGCGCTGGAGCGGGCCGGAGCGCTACGCGAGTGACATGGGGATCGATCCGTTGCGCGTCCACCCTGAGAACGCATGCCTGAACGCACAGGGCTGCGGGCCACGCCACCTTTTACGGTATAATTCTGGGCGTGAAAAGCTACGCGCGCGGCCCCGTGTTGCCGCTTCTGGAAAAGACCATCGGCCAGGTGCTCGCCGATTCCGTGGAACGCAACCCATCCGGCGATGCCTTGGTCTCCCGGCATCAATCGGTGCGCCTTTCGTATCGGGACCTCCAGGAAAATGCCGAGCGCACGGCTCGTGGTTTGTGGAGCCTTGGCATACGTCCGGGCGACCGCGTGGGTATATGGGCGTGCAACTGCGTGGAGTGGGTTTACCTGCAGCTTGCCACCGCGCTCACCGGCGCGGTGCTGGTGAATGTCAACCCGGCCTATCGCGCGCACGAACTGCGTTACGTGCTGCGCAAGTCGGGCATGAAAGCCGTCTTTCTGCACGAGCGGGATGCGCGGGTCGGTTACCTGGATACCCTGAATGAGGCGCGCAAGGGACAGGACCTGGCGCTCGGTCATATCGTATTGCTGGGCTCCGATTCCTGGACCGGCATGCTGGCGGACGGTATTGAGATACCCACGCTCACGCAGTCGCCGGAGGACGTGGTCAACATCCAGTACACCTCCGGCACCACCGGTTCGCCCAAGGGCGTGCTGCTGACGCATCGCAACCTGGTGAACAACGCCTACCTGGTGGGCCGGGAGATGCTGGTGACGGGCGCCGACCGGCTGTGCTCCCCGGTGCCCCTGTATCATTGCTTCGGCTGCGTAATGAGTTCGCTTCTCGCGCTGGTATACGGCATCCCACTGGTGATGCCGGCGGCGCAGTTCGATCCGCTGGCCACGCTACAGGCGATCGATGCGGAGCGATGCACGCTGATTTACGGCGTGCCCACCATGTTCATCGCGGAACTGGACCATCCGGATTTCCGCAAGTACGACATGCGTACGCTGCGCAGCGGGATTATGGCAGGCGCGCCGTGCCCTGTCGAAGTGATGAAGCGGGTGGTTTCGGAAATGAACTGCAGCGGGATGACCGTGGCATATGGCCAGACGGAAACCTCGCCGGGGATCACCATGTCGGCGGCTGACGACGACTTGGAGCATCGCGTGGCGACCATCGGGCGGGTGCTGCCCGAAACCGAAGTGAAGATTGTCGCGCCGTGGAACGACGAGGTGGTCGAGACGGGCGAACGCGGGGAGCTATGCACGCGCGGATATCTGGTGATGAAGGGCTACGACGGGGAGCCGGAAGCCACGGCGCGGGCTATCGACGCGGATGGATGGCTTCGCACCGGCGACCTGGCGGTGATGCGCGGCGATGGATATTTCCATATCGCGGGCCGCTTGAAGGAGATGATCATACGCGGCGGCGAAAATATTTACCCGCGCGAGGTCGAGGAATTCCTGCATCAGCATCCCAAGGTCGCCGATGTATACGTGGTGGGAATGCCAGATGCGCGCCTCGGTGAGGCGGTGCTGGCGTGGATCAAGTTGAAGACGGGCGAAAGGATGACTGAAGACGAAGTGCGCGATTACTGCCGGGGGCAGATCGCGCACTTCAAAATCCCGCAGTATATTCGGTTCGTAGACGCCTTCCCCATGACGGTGACGGGGAAGGTGCAGAAGTTCCGCATCCGCGAACAGGAGATCGAAGCGCTGGGACTGCACGCTGCCGCCCAAATCAAGACCGCATAGCTTGGAGGGTGGGCAATCCTGCCCGCAACCGGCTCAGGCGGCCGTTTTTTTTCGCGTCAGCCCTTCGCCGCAGCCGCCGCCGCGCCCTTCTCAACGGGTGCGCCGACCAGATTGCCCCATTCGGTCCAAGAGCCGTCGTAGTTGGTGACTTTGTCAAACCCCAGCAGGTACTTCAGCACGAACCAGCTATGGCTGGAGCGCTCGCCGATGCGGCAGTAGGCGATGACGGGCCGTGAGCCGTCGATGCCTTCGCCGGAGTAAAGCGCGCGGAGCTCGTCGACCGATTTGAAGGTGCCGTCGTCGTTGCAGGCCTTGCCCCAGGGGATGCTGCGCGCGCCGGGAATGTGTCCGCCGCGCTGGCAGGTTTCGGGCAGTCCGGGCGGCGAGAGGATCTCACCGCTGAATTCCTGCGGGCTGCGCACGTCCACCAGCCCGGCGGCATGCGTGGAAACGGCCGTTTGCACCTGCGGCAGGAAAGCGCGCAGGGATAGATCGGGCGCGGCGGCCTGGTAGTGCGCCGCGTTGACCTGCGGCTTTTCGGTGGACAGTTCGCGGCCCTCGGCCAGCCACTTCTTGCGCCCGCCGTTGATCAGGCGTACGTCGCGGTGACCGTAGATCTTGGCCTGCCAGAAGGCCCAGGCGGCGAACCAGTTGTTGTTGTCGCCGTAGATGACCAGGGTAGTGGCTGGCGTGATGCCGGACGAGGACATCAACTCTTCGAACTGCTCTTTGGACAGGATGTCACGGCGCACCGTGTCGCAAAGCTGCGAGTTCCAGGCCCAGGCGATAGCGCCGGGAATGTGGCCTTCATCGTAGGCCTTAGTGTCCACGTCCACTTCGACGATGCGGACTTCGGGGTCCGCGGTGTGGGCGGCTGCCCAATCGGTGCTGACGAGAGTTTCGGGATGTGCATACGTTGCCATAAGGGTTCTCCTCCATTAACCTAGTAATTATATCGATTGGAGGGCGATTGCAGCAAGGGGCGGTGGAGGGTCTCGCGACCCGCCTCTGGCGGGGACGCCCGCCCGACAACGCACGGCTACTCCTGACGCACTACAGCGTTCGGCGGGTCCTGGAGGACCCGCGCAGGCGTGGACGCCCGCCCCACAAAAACAATTCATTCCTGCCGCAGTACGGCATTCGGGTCCATTCGCGATGCACGCCGCGCTGGCGCATACGCACCCAATCCCGCCGCCGCCACCAACCCGGCTGTCACCAGCGCCACGAAGGGCAAATTGAAGCCCGGCACCCCCAGCGCGAAACTGGCCACTCTGCTCGCCAACAAGCAAAGCAGCAGGCCGATCGACGCACCGGCGGCCGCCAGCACCATGCCCTGCTTCATGATCATATGCAGCACGCCGGAACGGCCCGCGCCAACCGCCATTCGGATGCCGATCTCGCGCGCCCGCAGGCTTACCGAGTAGGACATCAGACCGTACAGTCCCACCATCGCCAGTGTCAGCCCGAGCAGTCCCATCGCGCCGATGGCCTCGGTAAAGATTCCAAGCTCGTTCGCGCGCTCTTCGAAGACTTCCTCCATGGTGCGTACGCCATACATCGGCTGGCCGGCATCCAGCGAGCGGACGATGTCGCGCAACGGTCCGGCCGCTCCGGTGGAAGGCCCGGCGGTAGCGACCATAACAGTCATGGCCTGTTGGGGATTTTGGGAAAGGGGCCTATAGAGATATTCAATGGGCGGCTCGACCAGATCCTCGTATTTGCTCTGCCGGGCCACGCCCACGATCTCGAGCACTTCGTCGGTGGCGCCTTTTAGCCGGAGGCGTTTGCCGATAGGGTTCTGGTTGGGATAATACTTGCGCGCGAACGCTTCGTTCACGATCGCCACCGGACGCGATCCGGCCCGGTCGGACGCCTCGAAGGCACGGCCCTTGACCATTGGCACGTTTACGGTGTCGAAGTAACCTTCGCTCACCGTGTTCGACATCACGCCCACGGCTTCGCTCCCAGGCGGCAACCTGACGCCTTCCGGAACCAGGCGGCTGGCGCCGCTTCCCGGCATCAGCGGCGCAGCTTGCGCCAGCGCGGCCGATTTCACGCCCGTAAGATTTCGGACCTTCTCCAGCAGCAGCTTATAGAATCCCTTGGTCTGGTCGGGCGTGTACTTCGCCAGCGTGGGGTTGAAGCTGGCCATCAGCAGGTGGCTGGCGCGGAAACCGGGGGGCGCGGACACTACCATGGATGCGCCGCGGTAAGCCTGCGTGGCGCAAACCAGCAGCAGGAGCGCGCCGGCTACCTGCGCCATCACCAGCGTATTTCTTCCCAGGAGACGACGCCGCTTGCCGTCATCCCCTTTTCCGGATTTCAGCGCCGGAACCAGGTCCGGATGGCTGCTCTGCAACGCCGGCGCCAGTCCAAACAAAAGGGCGCTCACCACCGAGACCATTAGGGTGAAGAGCAACACTCGCGGGTCCAGCCGCACGTCCAGCACGACGGGCATGTCGATGGATATCTTGATCTGCGAAAACAGTTGGACGCCCGCCATGGCCACCAGCAGCCCCAGCGCCCCGCCGACCGCCGCGATCACCAGGCTCTCGGTCAACAGTTGCCGGATCAAGCGGCCCCGGCCCGCCCCGATGGCCAGCCGGACGGCGATCTCCCGCGATCGGGCCCGGGCGCGGCTCAACAGGATATTCGCCACGTTGGCGCAAGCGATCAGCAAAACCATGACTCCCATGGCCAGCGGGAAAAACAACATCGCAGCCACTTCCGGACCCTTCTTGAGCCTCCCTTGCAGGTCCGAGTCGACCGCCATGGAGGAGGTTCGATTGGTAGCCGGGTAGGCTTGGGCGAGTTGTTCCGAGACGACCTTGGCTTCTGCCGCGGCTTGGGCCACGCTGACGCCCGGTTTCAGCCGCCCGTGTACCATCATGCCGCGCTTGTCGCGCTTTTCCAGCATGCCGGCGGCAAGGTCGTCCTGCAGGCGGGGTCCCATCGCGAGAGGGACAAAGAGAGCGGAACGAATTAGTCCGTTCGAGCCGGTGAACGGCTCCGGCGCCACTCCGATCACGGTAAAAGGAACGTTGTTCAAGAAGATGATTCGTCCGACGACGCTGGGATCCGAGGCGAAATCGGTGCGCCACAACTCGTGGCCCAGGACAATCACCGCATCGCGGCCCGGCACGCTGTCCTCGTCGGCCCGAAAAGCCCGCCCCAATTCCACGGGGACATCGAGTACGCCAAAGAAATCGCCGCTCACCAACTCGCCGAATTTCATCCGCGGCAGCGCGCCTTTTTCGGTGGCGAATCCGAACTGCGAATATTGCGAAGCCGCCAGACCCGTAAAGGACTTGCTTCGGTCGCGAAGGTCCTTGAAATCCGGATAGGACAGGCCGGCGTATTGGGCGAGCCCGCCTATGGCCTCGCCGCGCAAGTGCGACTGCACCACGACGAGCGCGGAAGCGTGCGGTACCGGTAGCGGCCGCAGCAGCAGCGCGTCCGCCAAGCTGAACATCGCCGAGTTGGCGCCAATTCCCAAAGCCAGCGAAATGATGGCTACCAGAGCAAACCCCGGGCTTTTCCGCAGGGTGCGCAAAGCGTAACGAAGGTCAGACAGCATGTGGTGTCAATTGCACTCTGCCTGCCGTACCGCTGCACCGCGTATCTGCTAGCAAATACGGTGGGCGACGGAATATGGCGGGCGCACCGCCGTCCGCTTTTGGGACTCTGTGCTTCACTTGTGGGGCAGCGCCGTGCGCCGCCGTACGCGACGACGCTCAGGGCCAGTCGATATCGAGTGCGTAGATTTCGGAGTTAGTGTGAAGCAGGGAAACTATGGGCGAACCGGAGGGATCGACGCTAGCGAATAAGAATCCTGTCAGATCGGATTGCGGGATCTGGCTGAGTCCGGCGACTCGCTCAATCACCCGGTCCGCGATACGCACCCTCTGAATGGACTCCTCCGGGTCGTCCCCGACATACTGGAAGTAGAGATATCTGGCGTCCGGCGACCAGGCAAACACTCCCAGGCCCGTGCCGTGGACCAACACCATCCACTGACGGCTCTTCAAATCGAAAATCCGCAACTTCCCGAGCGTATTCCCGGCAATGTAACGTCCATCTGGGGACCATGCGGGCCGCCCGGTGGATTCCGACCCCGGCACGGCTTGGCTCGAGGCGGTGCTCAAGTCGGTTATGTAAAGTGACCCGCTATTGGCAATCCTGTGCTGCAAACCTCGCCACACCACAACAGAGCGCCCATCCGGTGACCAACTGGCCCCGAACTCGGACTGCGCCGCCTTGGTAAGGCCCCGGATTGTTCCGCCATTCGACGGCACCACAAAGACCTTTGCGGACGATGGGTCTCCAAAAGCGATTTGCGTGCCGTCCGGCGACCACTGCGGCCAAAAGGCATGCGTGCCACCCGGTGTCAGTTGCAAGCGCTCGCTTCCATCGGCGCGGCAGCGCCATAGGGTATCGTCTGGAAACAGCGTATAAGCCACCCAATGGCCGTCTTTCGAGAACCCCACGCCCCGCGCGTGTACGCCGGAGAGAAAGGGCACGAATTGCCGCAGACCCGCGTCGTATCGAACCAACTCGCGGCGCTCCTGTCCGGCGGCAAAGAAGATCCGCTTACCGTCGGGCGTCGGGGCCATGGAGGCGATGTCTAAAGGCGTAGTGTAGATCTGCGCGGGCCGGGCGGTGGGCGCCTCCAGGAAGCCAAAGCGCTCGCGCCTGGCCCACACGCTGTTGGCCCCGCCGCGCTTGGACCGGAACAAATAATAGTTCCCGGGAGGAACCCAGATTCCGTCGTCGTCGGAATCCGGCCAGGCCAACTCCGTTTTCCAGCCGGGCAATGGCAGCGGGCGCATCCGCGCGCCATCGATGCTTGCCTCCCACAAAACATGGTTCCGCAAATCGCCGCGCAAAAGGGCGAATCGCAGCACCTCGGGACCCGGCGCGGGAGACAGTTGGATATTCGCGGCGCGGCCCGGCGTGTCGAACAGCTTGCGATAGCCGGTTCCATCGGCATTCACCCGGAACACGGCCAAACCTCGGGAAAAAACGATGGACCGTCCGTCGCGGGACCAAGTTCCGGTATAGCCGTAAAGATCGCCCAGTCTCCGCGGCGGTCCACCCGCGGTGGGGATCAGGTAGAGTTGCACGTTCTCTCCCATGCCTGCCCCGACCAAAAGCTGCGACCGATCGGGCGAAATATCCAGGATCCCGGGAATTGCCAGCGACTGCGACAGGATCTGCGCCGGGCCGCCCTGTGCCGGAACCTGCGCCAGCGACCAGCGCCCACCAAACCGCTCCGTGAAATAGACCCGGGAACCGTCGGTGGCAATGCCGTCGTCGAGATCCACGCGTCCGCTCTGCGTAATCTGCACTACCCGCAGTACGCGCGGTGCGCGCACGAAACCGCCGGCCAAGCTGATCCATGCCGCGGTGATAATGACCATGGCCGCCGCCGCCGCGCCCACTACGGCTGCGGCGCGATTGCGGCGCAGGAACTTGGCGGCGCGATAACGCAAGGTGTCGGGCCGTGCCGCTACCGTGCGTCCGTCCAAGTGCCGCTGAATATCGCGCGCCATGTCCGGCACGGATGCATAACGGCGGTTTGGCTCCTTGCGGATGGCCATACGTACGATGTTGTCCAGGTCGCCCGCGAGTAGCGGCTTCAGCACCCCCGGCGCTTTGGGTTCCATGTGGCAAACCACTCGACGGATCGCGTCGGGCGTACAGTTGGGTATCTCCTGCGCTTTTTGGCCCGTGAGCATCTCATAGAGCACCAGGCCCAGTGCGTAAATATCAGTCGCGGCAGAAGCCGCTTCGCCGCGCACCTGCTCCGGCGACGCGTAGTCCGGCGTCATCGCCTGCAGGTTCGTGATCGAGAAAGCGTCGCTTTGCGGGTCCGGATCGAGCAACTTGGCGATCCCGAAATCCAGCAGCTTGGGCGCACCATCGCGGGTTACCAGAATGTTCGCCGGCTTCAGGTCGCGATGCACCACCCGTTCGCGATGGGCGAACGCGACCGCTTCGCAAACGTGGAGAAAAAGCCGGAGCCGGTCTTCGATCTCGAGCGCGCGCTGCTTGCACCAAGACGTAATTGGCTGGCCCTCGATGAATTCCATCACTAGGTAGGGCACGCCCTCCGGCGTAGACCCGCCATCCAGCAAACGGGCAATGTGGGGATGCGCAAGTCGCGCCAGGATTTGGCGCTCCTGCTTGAAACGCCGCAGAGTGGCGGGCGACTCGGCCGCGGCGCGGACCAGCTTGATGGCCACCACCTGGTGGAACTCGGCGTCGTCGCGCAACGCGCGGTAGACCGCGCCCATGCCGCCGTGTCCGGCGATGGCTTCCACACGGTAAGGTCCCAGGCGTGTATCGATCAGGCGCTCATCCGGATCGACGTCGCCGGCTAAGGCGGAGCTTGCCGCCGCAATCGCCTCGCCTACCGAGGCCAGTCCGTCGCCCGCGTGGTCCAGCAGTGAAGCCGCTTCACGGTGGACGTCCGGGTCGGCGCAGGCTTGCTGGAGGAAGTCTTGACGGCGATCCGGCGGTAGATCGAGGGCTGCCGCGAACAAGCGCTCGACCTCGTTCCACTGGCGAGGGTCCAGGGTGGCCATGGCTATTGCGGCGATCCGCCGGTGAGCGCCCGCCGAAGCCAAGCTTCGCCCAGCGCGATATCCCGTTTGACGGTGGCCAGCGACAGGCCCAGCGCTTCCGCGATTTCCTCACGCGATAAGCCGCCGAAGTATTTCAATTCGACGACCCTGGCTTTACGCTCGTCTTGGGCGGCCAATCGCTCCAAGGCTTCATCCACGGCGAGCAGTTCCTCGGATTGCGCCGCCGGAATTGGCACGTCGGCGGGCATTTCGATGCGATGGCCGCCGCCGCGCTTTTCGGCCGATCGACGACGCGCCGCGGAGATCAGGATCTGCCGCATGATCCGCGCCGTGACGCCGAAGAAGTGCGCGCGGCTCTGGAAATCCGGCAGATGCTGGTCGACGAGCCGCAGATAGGCTTCATGAATGAGCGCGGTGGGCTGCAGCGTGACGGCCGGACGCTCCTGCCGCATGCAGCCGGCCGCCAGCCTCTTCAGCTCTGCATATATCACGGGAGTCAGGGCGTCCAGCGCCTCTTTGTTGCCGCCGCTGCACTGCCGGAGAAGGATGGTGAACTCGCCAGTCTGCAATCCAGTGACGCCTCGGTCTGAACAATCATAACGCCACGGGCGGGAAATTAGGAAGGGCCAGGCCTTCGTCACCCAGCGACGGAATAGCCACGGTCTTCCGGTCTTGCAGATGTGTAATTGGAGGCCGAGCGCTTCGGGGATGCAATATGTCGGGGCATCGGCGGCAGTTCGACGCGCGCCGTCGATTCTGAAGATTTTGGCATCTCACAGAAATCCTGAGTAGACTCGGGCTCGGGCAGGTTGCCAAGTGAATGATATGAAGTAGTCACTACGACCACCGAAGTCGGGTGTTGGGCGCGCAACTTAGATGGAGCGGCCGCGGCAAGCCTGCCGGGCGGAGAGGTCGTGATCGCTACCATAGGCGGCGCTAGTAATCTGGTGGTCGCGGTTTGGCTTTTCCGTAGGATAGGCCGCTCCCGCTCTACGGCGATAAGCCCCGCCGCGCAAGCCGACGCCGGACGGTTGGCTCCGATACGTGCCGGCGATTCTCGATCCTGCAACCTCCACATTGCGCACTGCTGATCTTGATGGCAGCCTGCTTCGACCCCGAGCATCCCCGCGTGGTCCTGGCTGCCAGCTCGAAATGCCGGCTCGAAGGGGCTGCCGTCGGGAGGCTGACCGGCACTCTGCCGTGAACCAGGCTCAAGACTGGCGAAGCCCGCTCCACTCGGGCAGCAGGTCGAACCGGGTCCTGACACTCTCCACCGGCTCGCCGATCTGGTGAATCGATCTTATCAGCCCGCCCACATCCCCCGCCGCAAGCTTCAGATATTCGATCCGGTGTGGATCGATGCCCATGATCTGGCAACAACTCGCATCCACCGCCGCCAGATCTGTGCCCACAACCACCACTCCAGCGCGCTTGGGCGTCCCCTGGATCGGTCCGTTGCCCTGCATCCCAACAATCCCGTCGACAATGGCGAAATGCGCGGGCAGTGTTTTGTATAAATCGGCAATACAGCCGGGAATTCCGGCCCAGTGCAGGATGTTTTTGGGCCATCCGTACACTCCACCAGACACCGTTCCGAACAGGTTCTTCATGCTCAGGGTGGCCCCTACCCAGTGATGTGTCTTCATTTTGGGCATGGAAACCAGCAGGTCGCAAGACATTGCCGATTGGGCCAGGTAGATCGACTGCAGCCGCGACTGGGGATGCGCCAGCCGGACTTCGGCCACGCGATCAAGGTTCAGATCGGTGAAGATTTCTTCGAATCGTGGGATGGTCTCGAAATAACCCGCGGCTTCCGCCATATCCAGCGTGTTCCTGCGGTGTCCGGGGCCTTCCCCGATCATGACCTCCGCCCCCAATTCGCGGAAAGCTTCCAAAGCCGCATGTACCAGGAGAGGATGTGTATTGATGGGGCTGCCGGGCTCGAACTCGACGAGATTAGGTTTGAGCAGTACGCGTTTGCCGCGGACGTCGAGTGGAAATTCAGCCAGGACGCGGCGCAGCTCGCCGTACAATTCCTGGGTGTAATCGGGCCGCCGCGCAACCGAAACCAGCGTCTCGCGGCGCACGGTTTTACGCCGCCCGCAGCCAGCCAAAAGCAGACCGCCCGCCGACCCTGTCAAGAACTCGCGCCGATTTATGCCGGACATTCGCATTTACTCAAGAAATGAATTACGGCCCTCGATGGCGTCCGAGGACAGCAAGGCTAAGGCGGCATTTTGGATGGTCCGGGGCGAACGCAACGGCAGAGGAGTGTCCGATGGAAGCTGCCCGTGGGCCAGCAATCCCAGGCGCAGCCAACTTTCGCCTTCCGAGGTTTGGCACTTGGGCAATTGCGCCTGCGCCCAACGGCAGGCCTTGCGGATAACCGGCGAGTCCTTGCCGGTCAATGCCAGCAACGCCACGCCGGTGGTCTCCGGATAGGAATGGGCATCGAAGTCCAACGCCCGCGCGGCGCCATAGTTCCAGCCACCGTCACTACAGGCGTGCTGCAACAGGCACGCGACTCCCATCTGCAGGCGCGTAACGATCCGCGCCGATTCGGTGCACTGCGGAGCCTTCCGCAGGGCCAGCATTGACAAAGCCGTAGGAGTCACCCACGCGCTAGTCCCTGGAAACCACGCCCAGCCAGGATCGGTTTGGGAATTTCCCGTTAAGAGTCGCTGCACGCGGCTCAGAAAGCTGGTCTCTTCACCGCTTTGCCGTACGATCCAGGCAATGCCGGGTCGATAGGTATCTGCCCCCAGCGCCGCTGGTCCCAGCAACGCAACAACAGCAGTCACCCAGGCGCTCTGGCGGACTGCCGGCTGTGGCGGCCAACCGCCATCGGGACGTTGCGCGGCATGCAGCCACCGCAGTCCCCTGCGGATCGGTTCAGCGACCGGCCTCTGCCTGAAGAGCGCCAACAGTGCGTACGCCGTTGGCTCAGTCCAGGACGGCCCGCCCCGCTGGTAAGGCCAGCCGCCATCCGGATTTTGGGATTTCAGCAAGGAAACCATGCGGCTTCCTTCCCTAGATCGAAATGCGCAGGTGGCATCCAATGCCCAGCCAACGGCCTAGCTCGCGGCGGTGCTCAATTGCGAGTTGGTTTTCGACCAGATTTGATTGATGCTCGAGCCAGCGGACGAAAACAACGCCGCGGAGGCCAACGCTACGAAGGCCAGCATCAAGGTATATTCGATCAGGTCCTGACCCTGCTCCTCACGCCATAAGCGCGCACAGAACGTCTTCATATCAATAAACTCCCTTTTCCAATTTGTTACCGGATGGCCGGTAGGCGCACCACCGATGATCTTGTGATGTGCATGGGCAGGGCCACAACCAGCTTCGCTTAAGTCCTCCTATTGCACTAACTTAAATCGGGTGCTGGGTTGTAAGCTGTACAAAGATGAGATGCGTGCCCCAAAATGAAACAGTTCGGATCGCGCTTTTCACCGCCACTGCAGCAGGCGGTGCGTCTGTTCGCCGAGCGAAAACGCAATCTTGTCTTGCGCCACTGAGATACGGAAAGTGCCCGGCCGCAGGCCCCCCACCGTCAGCCGACCGTGGAAGTGCTGCACATCTGTTACCGGGCCATCGGGCCGCTTCGTCACGGGATCCACCGCGCGCGTAAAGATGCACTCGAAGCCATCGTGCACCTGCGTAAAGTAGATGCGTCCGCCGGCCGGAGACCATCGCGGATAATCGCCTTGTCCCAGATCCACCCATTCCGTAGCTGAAACACTCTGCAGTCCCCGAAACGGCGCGGCCCACATATGCGGCTGGCGGCCGCGCTCTTCCGAGGAGAACAGCGCCCAGCGCCCGTC
Organism: Bryobacteraceae bacterium; assembly: GCA_049516155.1. Classification (GTDB taxonomy): domain Bacteria; phylum Acidobacteriota; class Terriglobia; order Bryobacterales; family Bryobacteraceae; genus Bog-159. The sequence continues at coordinate 10,266 of JBEKTJ010000006.1, read as the reverse complement.
CCGCGAGAAATTGGCCAGGTACAGGTTCGCGGTGGGATGCGCATATATCGCCTGATGCTCGGCGGTGCGGGTATCCCAGACCATGATCGCCCGGTGCAGCGCCGCGCTGGCCGCCAGCACCCATTGGCCGCCCGGTGAAAGATCCCAGATTACACCCGGGGATATGACCTGGCCCCAGGCTTCCCCAGTCTTGAGATTCAGAACCTTGAAAATCTCAGAGCTTCTGCCGGGAATCCGTCGACTCGCCTCAAGAATAAACAGGCCGTCGGAACTCATTTCCGTGGCTCCCGGCAATGGCGTACGCGACCCGGTCCGATAGTCTTGCAGGAAACTCGCCAGACCGGGTTGCGGGAAAAGGAACGATGCGCCATCCGGGGCAAATCGCGGCTGCTGGATGCCGGGCTCCAGTTTGGTCAGGGGCGCGAGTGGTCCGCGCGCATGGCCGCTTGCTGGGTCAATCGGCAGCACCCAGGCGCTTGACCGGTTGTCTGCCGCATCGGCCAGAATGGCGCCACTGGCGGATGCCGTGCAACCGGCATTCTCCGCCCGTACCTCCCCCCGTAAACGTCCTTGCGCTGTGGAGTACCGGACGGCGCCGGGGCCGGGCTTGAGCGGGAATTCGCCCAACGACGGGACGAATTCATTGGCGCTCATATAAAGGAACCGATCTCCGGTCACCGCACAGGCGCGTGAGCTCAGAGGTAAATCGTAACTGAATTCGGGTACCAGTGCAGCCGCGCCGCCATTTAGCGGGGCTCTCCAGAGTCCCAGCATCGCGAATTCGTCGGCGGCCAGAAAGAGTACGCTCTGGCTGTCGGAGCTCCACGCGACCCCCTGCACCGACGCTGAACCCATTGCCAGCCGTACCGGCGCGCCTCCCTGCGCCGGCACCACGTACAACATGCGTGTGTTGGCAGCCGGAATGTCCCCGCCATTCTCACCGGTGTTCAGATAAGCGATCCACTTTCCATCAGGCGAAAAGCGCGGGACGCGCCCGCCGGCCACAAGCAACCGCGGCGCACCGCCCACAGGCGGCAACGGCAGCAAATAGATGCCGGCGGGCTGGCGCGTGAAATGGAAGGCCAGCCATCGGCCGTCGGGCGAAAGCGAAGGTTCGTCGTTGGCTGCTTCGCCGGTGGTTACGCGTTTCGGCGCGCCGTTGGGCATCGGCTTGAGCCAAATTTCCGGATGCCCGCCCTCTTCTCCGGACGGAGACGCCGCGAACGCCAGCCACTTCCCGTCGTTGGAAAGGGCCGGTTGCATGGCGTTCGGCACGCCTGCATCAAAAGGGATAAGGCGATGAGCGCCGTCAAGGGCGCGTAGCGTACGCCACCCCAAGATACCGGCGGCGAAAATGACTAGGCCGGCCGCCAGCGCGCCCCAAAACCTCTTGCGCGGTCTCCGCGCGCGGACCCGCTGTCCTTCCAGGTAACGCGCCAGGTCGGCATCCATTTCGGTTGCGGACTGATAGCGGCCGGCGGGATCCTTGCGCAGCGCTTTCGCGAGAACAGCGTCGAGCGGAGCCTCGATCCCGGAGGGTTCCGGCTGGACGCGCGCAATCGCGCGCGCCATGGCGGCCGGCGATCGATCGGCGATCCGGTAGGGCAATCGGCCGGTCAACAGGCGATAGCCTAGAACTCCTGCCGAATAAATGTCGGAAGCGAATGTCAACGGCTCGCCGCGCACCTGCTCCGGGCTGGCGTATTCCGGCGTGAAGGCAAACACGCCGGTCTTGGTGATGGCCGCTTCGGCGGTGGCGTCGACCAATCGCGCGGTCCCGAAATCCAGCAGCTTTACCTGGCCGCCTTCGGCAACCAGAATGTTGGATGCTTTCAGGTCCCGATGAATCACCTGGCGGCTGTGTACGTAGGCCAGCGCTTCCAGCACCTGGCGCACCAGGGCGATGCGGGCGCGGACATCCAGTTGCCGCGCGTCGCAGAAGCGATCGATGGTCAGTCCATCGACGAATTCCATCGCCAGGTATGGAAGGCCCGTATCGGAGACGCCGCCATCGATCAGGCGCGCGATCCGGGGATGATCCAGGCTGGCCAGGAACTGGCGCTCGCGGCGGAAGCGTTCTTCGATGGCGGGCGAGGCCAGCGCCAGCGGGACTACTTTCACCGCGACCGTCATCTGCACGATACCGTCGGCCCGTTCGGCGAGGTACACGGTGCCCATGCCGCCGCGCCCCAGCAGTTTCAACGCCTGCCAGACCCCGAAGCGGGGCAGCCGTTCGGCGGCCGGAGGCGCGGCGGTGCGCGCGCGCTCGTCGTTCGCGAGCAAGCCGAAGATTTCGGTCCGCAAGCTCTCGTCGCCGCCGCAACTTTCCCGGATCAGCGTGTCGCGATCTTCGCCGGCGGACTTCGCCAGCGCCGCGTGGAAGATCTTTTCCGCCTGGCGAAATCGCTCCAACTCAGCGGGCAGCATAGGTGTCGCCTTCAGGCCGGGCGCAGGCGCTGGCCCAGCCATGCCAGGGAAAAACGCAGGTTGCGCTCGACGGTGCTCCGCGAGACTTCGAGAATCTCAGCGGTTTCATCCACCGTGCAGCCCAGGAAGAAATGCAGCTCGACGGTGCGGGTCTTATCGGCGTCGAACTCCGCCAAGTCGTTGAGCGCGGCGGAAAGGTCCAGCGACTCGGCCGTGTCCTCGCCGCCCAGCCATGCCAGTTCGGCGTCCAGCGGGATGCGCTGCCAACCCACGCCGCGCTTTTCCGTTTTGGCCTTGCGCGCGGAGTCGATGAGAATGCGGCGGATGAGCTGCGCCGCGAAAGTGAAGAAGTGCGCGCGGTCGTGGAGCGCCACCCGCCGCATACGCAGCAGGTCCACGAAGACTTCATTCACCACCGCCGTGGGCTGCAGGGTGTGCTCGGGACGTTCGTGGCGCAGGCAAGCCTCGGCGATGCCGCGAAGCTGGTCGTAAACCAACGGCGCCAACGCGTCGATTACGCCCGGTTCGCCCTCTTCCCACCGATGCAGCAGCTCGGTAATTTCTCCCTGGCGGGAATCTTGCACGTCTCATCATAAACCGGTTTCCGGGAACAGTTCGGCCCGCGCACGTACTAGCCGTACTTACATATATACGGCGCAATCCGGGTGAAAAACCCTTCAATTCGCAACTCACTAACCCAACCCAGGATTCGTGCGGGAAATGCTTGAAGGGTTTTCCGAACGGATCGCGCCGTATTAAGTGGGCGGCTGCTGCCGCACTCGCTCAACAGGAGAATTCGACACATGTCTAAGAGATCGCTTTTGGTTCGATCGCTTGCCGCCGTAATTCTATTGGCTGGCACGTTAGGGTTTGGTGCGGGCGCACAAAGCTCCACGCCGGATCCGGCCGACCGGGCGCGCATCGACAGCGATTATGGAAAAGTCCCTTTGCAGTTCGAAGCCAACCGGGGCCAACAGCCCGCCCAGGTGAAATTCCTGTCTCGCGGCAAAGACTACACCGTATTCCTCACCCCCGATGGAGCTACCTTGTCGCTGCGCAAGCTCAAGAGCCAACCTCGTATCGATAAGCCCGGTCCGCTCGTCACCGAGCACGTGCTAGAGGCGGCCGCCGACCTGCGCCTGAAGCTGGAAGGCGGCAACCCCGCCGTAAAGTTGACCGCCCTCGAACCGCTGCCGGGAGCGGTGAACTACATCATCGGCAAGGACCCTGCCAAATGGCTCACCAACGTGGCCACCTACGGCAAAGTGCGCTATGAGCAGCTTTATCCCGGCATCGACCTGGTGTTCTATGGCAATCAACGGCAGCTCGAATACGATTTCGTGCTGGCGCCGGGAGCCGCGCCGGATGCCATCCGGATGGCGGTGGAGGGCGCGGATCACACATCCGTGGATGATGCCACCGGCGACCTGGTGCTGGCAGCCGGGGGCCAGGAGATCCGCTTCCACAAACCGTCGATCTACCAGCCCGAGGCGGACGGTGCCGCGCGCCAGGAAGTGGAGGGCCGCTTTCAGGTGAACAAAGACCACGTTACATTCGACGTGGCTGCGTATGACCATGCGCGCCCGCTGGTGGTCGATCCCGTGCTGGCCTACTCCACTTTCCTGGGCGGTTCGAGCTTTGACTATGCCCTGGCGGTCGCGGTAGACAAACAGGGCAACGCCTACATCGGCGGAACCACTTGTTCCACGAATTTTCCGGCCACGGCCGGCTCTTATTCGCCGGCCCCACCGGTGAAAGACTCGGGCACGCAGTGCGACTTCGGCCTCAATCAAAGCGCGGAAAGCGCCTTCATCACCAAGCTGAATCCGGCGGGGAGCGCCCTTGTTTTTTCCACTTATCTCGGCGGAGGCTATGCGGACGGGGTGTTGGCGATCGCGGTGGATTCTTCAGATAACGTCTATGTTGGGGGATACACAGGTTCCATCAATTTTCCTGTGACGGCGAGCGCTTTCCAACAGGTTTGCGCACCGGCGGCGACTTATTCAGGCACAAACTGCGCCGTCCAGAACATCGTCAGTAGCTGCTTTGGAGGGGCCTTCGAAGGCTCTTACAACGACAGCGGCTTTGTCACGAAGCTGAACTCTACCGGGTCGGCACTGATCTATTCCACCTTCATCGGAGGAACCGGGTACGATGGGGTCGAGGCCCTGGCGGTCGATAGCAGCGGCCAAGCTTACGTGGCGGGAAATAGCGCATCCGCGCCTGGGAACGAAACCCTGTGTAACCCAAGCCCGCAGACAAACTTTGCCTGGCCCACGACCACCAACGGGTTTGAGGGCTGGCCCACAAACGGCTTGCCCAGCGGAGACCAGGCGCATCCCGCCTTCACCGTGTTCAGCGCCGACGGGTCCTCACTGGTGTACTCCACTCTATATGGCCCTACGGCCAGCAGCACGGGCGCAAACAGTACGATCGTTACTTCCATGGCCGTCGATAGCGCGGGCAAGGCCTACATCGGCGGTTACACTAATTACTCTACTTTTCCAGTCACTGCCGGCGCCTATCAGACCACCTGCCCGGGCTGCGTGGAGCCGGGCAACGCCCGGACTGACGGCTTCGTGGTGGCCTTCGATCCCAGCCAAACCGGCGCCGCTTCGTTGGTATACTCCACATTCCTGGGCGGCAACGGGAGCAGCTTCGGCGGCTATTGCAGCTCCCAGCCGGGTGATGTCATCTACGGGATCGCCGTGGACTCCAACAGCAACGCCTATGTGACGGGCGCGACCTGCTCCACGGATTTCCCGACGACCCACAGAGCTTTCCAGCCCACCGATCCTGCGTCGGGCACTTGTACCCAGCCAACCCTCAGCGCCTTTGTGTCCAAACTGAATGCGACGGGCGCCACGCTCGACTATTCCACATTTCTGGGCGGCTCGACGTGTAATAAAAACTCCGTGGGCTACGCCGTGGCTGTGAATTCGGCGGAGGACGCATTTGTCACCGGAAACACCTATGACTACACCTTCCCTACCTTGGATCCGCTGTTTCCTTCATTTCCCGGGAGTGGCAATGGGGTCTTCGTGAGCGAGTTCAACGCCGCGGGCTCGGAATTGCTGTTCTCGACGCTGTTGGGCGCCGGTGGCGCTATAGGCTACGCCATCCACGCCGATAACTACGGCAATGTGTACGCGGTGGGACAGGCCAGCAGCAGTTCCTATCTGCCCACTACGACGGGCGCATTTCAGACCACCTTCGGCGGCGGCGCCACCGACGCATTCGCCCTACGCATCGCTCTGACCGAGGCCGATCTGGCTGTGACTAACTCTGCGCCTTCTACGGTCGTCCGCGGTGCGGACGTGACTTACACCATCGCCGTTACCAATAACGGCCCCAATACGGCGTACGTGGTCACGCTCGCCGATAACGTACCCAGGGGTACCACTTTCGTCAGCGCCACGACCACTTCCGGGTCGTGTACGACTCCGGCAGTAGGCGCCACGAGTGGCAGAGTGGCCTGCACGGTTTCGTCGCTGGCGGACACCGTCGCCTTTACCGTAAGCATGACGGTGAGAGCGGTGGCCGCGTCCGGCGATGTGCTGAGTGACACAGCCACCGTCAGTTCCCTGGTTTACGATCCGGCGACAACGAATAATTCGGCTGCGGCCACTACTACTGTGAACTGAAAGGGTAGCCAACGGTTTCTACAAGCGGTCGGACGCCTTGCCAGCGTCCGCCTCTGTTTTCAGCGTCCCTGCCTGCTATCTATCGTTAACCTTGCCCCCAGAGCGTATTCGGCTCAGAATGTGGAGGTGGCCAATAGAATCGCCGTCTCACTCGCCCTCCTGTCCTTTGCGGCCTATGGTCAAGCGCCTCTTGACAACGCCGCAATCGGCAAACTCGTCAAGTCCGGCGTCGGCGAGCAAACCATTGTGGCGGCTATCAACCAGCAGCCCGGAAAGTATGCGTTAACGTCCGATGACCTGATCTCGCTCAAGAAGGCCGGCGTCTCGGACAAGATTCTGACGGCTATGATCGTGCGGAATGGCGCGGCCAATGCTGCGTCCGCTACGCCGGCCACCCCCACGGCATTGGCTCTGCACGATGCCACTCCGATCCGGCTGCGCCTGACCCGCGATCTCACTTTCACCAACGTGAAGCCTGGCGACAAAGTGGATTTTGAAATTCTCGACGATCTCAGAATCGATGGCCTGCTGGTAATTGCGCACGGCTTGAGAGCTACCGCTACCGTCACCATGGTCGAACCCAAGACGCGCATGGGACGAGGCGGAAAGCTGGGCGTGAACCTCGATTCCATCCTGCTGTTGAACGGCGGCCAAGTAGCCATCCGCGCGGCGAAGGAGGGTCGCGGCGGCGGAAATTCGGACGCAACCGGAGGCACTGCGCCACTGGCCGCGACGGTAGTCGAGCCAGCGGCTCCCTCTTTGCTCTTCGCTTTTGACAGAGACGAGCCGTTCGTAGAGGGCACCACCATACCCGTCTACATCAATGGCGAATTCAAGCTTGATCCCGCCAGATTCCTGGTGGACATGGCGTTTTCTTCGAATCCCCCGGGCGCCATGGTTACCATGTATGGCGCGCCCATCGGTCGAACTCCTTTCACCACCCGCCTCGCACCCGGCACATATAAAGCCGTATTCTCGGCCGACGGCTACTACGACTTGATCCAAAGCATATCGGTGGGACCGGGATACTCAACGACGGTGCACGCGGCCTTCGAAAAGTAGGCCGGCATCCGTCGGCATGCTCTCACACTACGCGCACACGATGCCTTGGCGGATCGCGTAGCGCACCAGGCTGGCGGTTTCATGCACTCCCAGCTTCTCCATGATGCGGGTGCGATGCGAATCGGCAGTTTTGTAACTGATGCCCAGCAAGGCGGCGACTTCCTTGGTGGAATTGCCGTCGGCCACCAGCGCCAAAACCTGCACCTCGCGCGAGGTTAACGGGCTGACCGCGGTGGCGCGGCCCGGCGCCGGGATTTCCACGCAGGCGCCAAGGTAGCCCAGGAATCCGCCGTCGTGATCGAACTGGGCCGTGCCCGTGTCGCGCACCCACCGGTATTGCCCGTCGGCCCGCTGCAGGCGATATTCCATATCGAACGGCCGTCGCGCTCCGAAGGCCCGTCGGTAAGTATCCAGACAGCGTTGCCGGTCGTCCGGGTGCACACCTTCCACCCATCCCTCGCCTATCTCTTCCGCCATTGTCCTGCCGCGGAAGTCGAGCCATGGCCGATTGAAGAATGTGCATAATCCGTCGTGGCCCGCCGACCAAAGCATGAAGGGCGCCTGGTCGACCAAGCGCCGGAAGCGTTCGTCTTCGTGTGAGGAATAATCAAGGTTTACGTGGCTCGGCTGCATGTTCTTAACGAAATATTAATGCATTTTCGTCGGTCATGCAAATAATGGTAGTACTATTCCCTAGGGCGAAACCCCGCAGTACCGCCCCCGGCCGGAGCGCGGCCCGCAGGGGGCTGTGCTAGCGTGGAGACTTGTCGTCCGCCACCATTACTTCTGGCATCGGAGCACCCCTGTTGGCGGCCCTGATCGGCGTAGTTGGCGTTTTTCTGGGACTTTGGCTGACCACTGCCGGGCGCCGCACACGGCTGGTGGTTCCCTTCAGCGCGGGCGTGCTGCTGGGCGTAGTACTTTTCGGTCTCTTGCCCGAACTCGTGGAGGAAATCGGCTGGCCACCGACTGGAATCTTCTTCGCCGCGGGTTACGGCCTGCTCTACTGGATCGGCCGGCATGTGGCGCCGGTGTGCCCCTCGTGCGCGCACGATCACGACCACGAATCCTGCCAGGCCGTGCTGCACGGATTTGCCGCACCCATGATCGGCGCCAGCATGCTGCACAGCTTTTTCGACGGCTGGTCGATCGCCACGGCGCAACTGGCATCGCACCACGGCATCCGCCTGGCCGTAGGGCTGGCCGTGGCTTTGCATAAGGTCCCGGAGGGCATCGCGCTAGGCGCTATCGTGCGCGCATCGGTCTCATCGCGGTCAACCGCCCTATTTTGGAGTGTATTGGTGGAAGCCACTACGCTCGCCGGCGGCGTGCTCGGACTGGTCATCGCCCCGCGACTGGGCGCCGCCTGGATCACCTACCCGTTGGCGCTGGCCGCCGGATGGCTGTTCTACCTCGGTGCGCACGCGGTGCATGAAGAGTGGAAACGGCGCGGTCCCGTGCCCGCGTTTGCGACGGCGCTGACCGGCGCGGCAGGTGCGGCGGCTTTGCAACAGGGCGTGCAGGCCTGGTTTCGATGAAGGCATGTTGAGTTTGGGCCCGCAGCTACCCTTTCCATCCAGGTGCGTCTGCTACGATAAAACTTCCCCCTCGCCATGTCCCTGCGCTTCTACAACACGCTTACCCAGCAAATCGCCGAATTCGCCCCGCAACGGGACAACACCGTGCGCATGTACACCTGCGGCCCCACAGTCTACGACTACGCGCACATCGGCAACTTCCGCACGTTCACTTTCATGGATATCCTGCGGCGATGGCTGCGCGCCAGCGGCTTCGGTATCGACCACGTCATGAACATCACCGATGTGGACGACAAGATCATCCGTAACGCCGTCGCCCGCAACCAGTCGCTCGACGAATACACCGCGCACTACAAACAAGCGTTTAGCGACGATTGCGCGCTGCTGCGCCTCGAGACGCCCGAGCATGTGGTGCCCGCCACCGAGCACATACACGAAATGGCGGAGGCCATCGAGCGCCTGGCGGCGGCCGGCCACACTTACGCGAGCGACGGTTCCATCTACTTCCGTATTTCGACTTTTCCGGAATACGGCAAGTTGTCGCACAACGATTTCAGCGGGATTCGCGCCGGTGCGCGCGTCGACGTGGACGAGTACGAAAAAGCGGATGCGCGCGATTTCGCTTTGTGGAAAGCACCCAAAGATGGCGAGGTTTTCTGGGATGAGAAGATCGGGCGCGGCCGGCCGGGCTGGCACATTGAATGCTCCGTGATGGCCATTGAGTATCTGGGCGAGACGCTGGATATCCACGCCGGCGGTGTGGACCTGATCTTCCCGCATCATGAGAACGAAATCGCGCAATCGGAATCGCTCACCGGAAAACCGTTCGCGCGCTTCTGGCTGCATGCCGAGTTCCTGATGGTGGAAGGCCAGAAGATGTCCAAGTCGCTGGGGAATTACTTCACGCTGCGCGACATCCTGGGCCGCGGCTATGCGCCCGAAGCGGTGCGCTACCTGCTGGCCTCGGTGCCTTACCGCAAGACGCTCAACTTCACGTTCGACGGGCTACAGTCCGCTAAAACCGCTATCGAGCGCCTGCGCAATTTTAAACTGCGCTTGGAAACCGGCGCATTCGCCGAGGGCGTGAACCCGGCGCTCGCGGAACGCACCGCAGCCGCGCGGGCGCAATTTACCGCCGCCATGGACGACGATCTGAATACGGCGGAAGCGCTGGCCGCCATGTTCGAGTACGTCCGAGACGTCAACACTGCCATGGATGCGGGCGACATGCGGTCGGAAAACCGCGCCCCCGCGCTGGAGTTCCTGGCGCAATTCGATTCCGTATTCGCCGTGTTGCAGCCGACTGTCGAAAGCGGGCAGGTAAGCGATGCGGACGTGGAAGCGCTAATTCAATCGCGCAACGATGCCAAGAAGGCGCGCAATTTCGCGCTCTCCGACCAGATCCGCCAGCAGTTGCTCGAACAGGGCATTATCCTGGAAGATACTAAGTCCGGAACGCGATGGAAGAGGAAGTCGTCGTGAAGATACAAACTAAAGCGGTGCATGCGGGCGACCGGAAGAAGGCCGGCGCGCACGTGCCTGCCACCACGCCTATTTATACCGCCTCCAGTTACTTTTACGAGAGTATGGAGGAG